>NZ_JBQPXM010000016.1:0-86141 GCF_052245235.1 Pseudomonas sp. B392_1p | reverse complement strand
CCAAGGCGCTACGCCTGCCGGTGCTGGCGCGCATTGCCGGCTACGCCAGTGCGGGGGTTGACCCGGCGATCATGGGCGTCGGCCCGGTGGACGCCACCCGCCGCGCGCTGTTCAAGGCCGGCTGGGACCTGGAGCAACTCGACCTGATCGAGGCCAACGAAGCCTTTGCTGCCCAGGCGCTGTCGGTGGGCCGTGAACTGCGCTGGGACGCCGCCAAGGTCAACGTCAACGGCGGCGCGATTGCCCTCGGCCACCCGATCGGCGCCTCCGGCTGTCGGATTCTGGTCACCCTGCTGCATGAACTGATTCGCCGCGACGCCAGCAAGGGGCTGGCCACGCTGTGCATTGGCGGCGGTCAGGGCGTGGCGCTGGCTATCGAGCGCTGAAGGCTTTGGTAGGGTGGACAACGTTTCCCCCATTGTTCACCGTGCAGGCTTGTGGTGGATGAAATGACGCCCACCCTATAAGCTCCAGCGCATGGCTGGGCAACCGGAAGACTCATGCAGGGTGAACAGCGCGTTGTCTGTCCGCTGCAGCGGGCCTTTGTGGATAAAAAAACATTCCAATAACAAGAGAAACAACAATGCGAATCTTGACCACACTTCTCGGCAACAGCCAGAAACTCGACGGCGGCGCCATGTTCGGCAATGCGCCGAAAGCCCTGTGGCAACGTTGGATGCAGCCGGACGACGAGAACCGTATCGACCTCGGTTGTCGCACCCTGCTGGTCCAGGAAGATGGCCGTAACATTCTGGTGGAAACCGGCATCGGCGCGTTCTTCTCGCCACAAATGAAGGACCGGTTCGGCGTACAGGAACAACGCCACGTGCTGCTCGACAACCTGCAATCCGTGGGTCTGGGCCACGCCGATATCGACGTGGTGGTTCTCACCCACCTGCACTTCGACCATGCCGGCGGCTTGCTCGCGGCCTGGCAAGACGACCAGCCCGCCAAGCTGCTGTTCCCCAAGGCCCGTTTCATCGTCGGCGAGTGCCAGTGGCAACGCGCCTGCAATCCGCATTCTCGCGACCGCGCCTCGTATATCCCCGAGCTGATTGATCTTATGGAAACCAGCGGCCGGCTGGAGCTGGTCCCGGCGGGCGCCAGCAGTTCGCCGACTCTCGGCACCGGCTGGCGCTTTCATTGGAGCGATGGTCACACCCCCGGCCTGATGCTGCCGGAAGTAGCCATGCCCGACGGCCCTGTACTGTTCCCCAGCGACCTGATTCCCGGTGCGCCCTGGGTGCACTTGCCGATCACCATGGGCTATGACCGTTTCCCGGAAGGCCTGATTGAAGAAAAGGAAGCCCTGCTTGCCGATCTGTTGGCCCGCAATGGTCGCCTGGTATTCACCCATGATCCGCGGACCGCCTGTGGTCGCGTGGTGCGCGATGCCAAGGGCCGCTATGGGCTGGCAGAAACCAGCACCAACCTGCTGCGGTTGACGGCGTAAGCCGCTTTCTACGCGCAATCTCGATACGGCGGCTGCATCCTTGCGGTCCGCCTGCTCACCTGCCCTACGCTTGACACCCCAACGCATGCTTGCCGAGCATTGCCGTTTTTTTAATGCGGGAGAGTCTTGTGAGCCTGGAGTCAGTACGCACCTTCTTTGCCGAGAAGGCGCCGGATATCGCCATCATCGAACTGGATACCAGCACCGCCACCGTAGCGCTGGCAGCCGAGGCCCATGGGGTGGAGCCGGGGCAGATCGCCAAAACCCTGGCCTTGCGCGCCGGCGAGCGCAACCTGCTGATCGTCGCGCGGGGCGATGCGCGGATCGACAACAAGAAGATCAAGGCAGCGTTTGGCGGCAAGGCGCGGATGCTCGACGCCGAAACCGTACTGACGCTGACCAGCCACCCGGTCGGCGGTGTGTGCCCGTTCGGCCTGGCCACCGACCTGCCGGTATATTGCGACATCTCCCTGCGCGCCTATGACGAAGTCGTGCCGGCCGCCGGCGATGTTCACAGTGCGGTACGTATCACCCCGCAACGCATGGCCGAACTGACCTGCGCCGAGTGGGTGGACGTATGCCAGGACATTGCGGTCGAAGCCTGCTCCTGAGCGGCCGCCGCTAAAAGCCGCCGGTCACGCCTAGGCCGATGCCTAGCACACGCGCCAGGGCAAAGGGCAACAGCACGGTGTCCAGCAGCGCACTGGCCGGCAGATCCAGAGCCGGGTATTTCGGCGCCTTGGCACCGAAACGGTCGAGCGGACAGCAGCCACCGTTGAGGCTGTACCAGTCCAGGCGCAGGCCGGAATAAACAATCGGCGCGCCGGGTTTGGCGGCATCCAGGGTGCGCACGCTGGCGCAACCCGAGATCAATACCAGCGCCAGCAAGATCGAACCCAGCCGCGCGCTGCGTCGTTTCACTGATACCTCCGCTAATTGCCCGTCCTAGTCGTCGCTGACGAGATGGTGTTCGCCCCAGCGCGGCAGCATGTCCTGGGGAATATTCAGGCAGTTGAGAATGCGCGCGACGACGAAATCGACCAGGTCATCCAGCGTCTGCGGCTGATGATAAAAACCCGGCGAGGCCGGCAGTATGGTCACGCCCAGGTTGGACAGCTTGAGCATATTCTCAAGATGGATACTGGAGTACGGCGCCTCGCGCGGCACCAGGATCAGCTGACGACGCTCCTTGAGGGCGACGTCGGCGGCCCGCTCGATCAGGTTGTTGCAGGCGCCGCCGGCAATCGCCGACAGCGTACCGGTGGAACAGGGCACCACCACCATCGCGCTCGGCGCGCCGGAGCCGGAGGCCACCGGCGCCATCCAGTCTTCCCGGCCATAAACACGAATTTGCCCCGGCGCGGCGCCGGTGTACTCGGTCAGAAACGCCTGCATGGCCTGCGGCTTGGCCGGCAGCACCACGTCGGTCTCGGTGGCCAGCACCAATTGCGCGGCCTTGGAGATCAGGAAGTGCACTTCGCGTTCTTCCTGCACCAGGCAGTCCAGCAGGCGCAGGCCATATTGCGCGCCGGAGGCGCCGGTCATGGCCAGGGTAATGCGTTGCGGGCCGGTCATGTTCACTTCCTCGTTATGGTTGCGGCGGGCTACGCCAGTGAACGGGGTTCAGCAGCCGTAGGGTGGAAAACCGCGAAGCGTTTTCCACCCTGACGACCACACGCGTGGCAATGCCTTCGGACTACGCCAGCGCTTCCGCCAGCTTGCCATGCAGGCCGCCAAAGCCGCCGTTGCTCATGATCACCACCTGGGTGCCCGGCGCCACCTGGGATTGCACCCGCGCGATGATCGCGTCCAGCGAGTCGCAGACCACCGCCGGCACCGGACAGGCCGCCGCAGTGGCGGCCAGGTCCCAGCCGAGGTTCGGCGGCGCGTACCAGATCACCTGGTCGGCTTGCGCCACAGACTCCGGCAGGCCGTCGCGGTGGGCGCCCAGCTTCATCGAGTTGGAGCGCGGCTCGATCACCGCGACGATGGAAGCCTCGCCAACATGCTTGCGCAGGCCGTCGAGGGTGGTGGCGATGGCGGTCGGGTGGTGGGCGAAGTCGTCATAGATCGTCACGCCATTCACCTCGGCGACCTTCTCCATGCGCCGCTTGACGTTCTTGAACGCGCTCAGCGCCTCGGCGCCCAGCTGCCCCACCACGCCGACATGCCGCGCCGCCGCCAGAGCGGCCAGAGCATTGGCTACGTTGTGGCGACCGGTCAGCTCCCACTCCACCGTGCCCTGAACGGCGCCACCAAACAGCACCTCGAAACGCGAGCCATCCTCGGCCAGCAGGCGTGCCTGCCAGTCGCCGCCTTCGCCAGTGGTCTGCACCGGCGTCCAGCAGCCCATGCCCAGCACGTGCTCGATGGCCTGTTCGGTGGTGGGGTGAATGATCAGCCCGTCACCCGGAATGGTGCGCACCAGATGATGAAACTGCCGCTCGATGGCCGCCAAATCCGGGAAGATGTCGGCGTGGTCGAACTCCAGGTTATTCAGGATGGCGGTGCGTGGGCGGTAGTGAACGAACTTGCTGCGCTTGTCGAAGAAGGCGCTGTCGTACTCGTCGGCCTCGACCACGAAGAACGGCGTGTCGCCCAGGCGCGCGGAAATGCCGAAGTTGTGCGGCACGCCACCAATTAGGAAGCCCGGCGCCATTCCGGCGTGCTCCAGAATCCACGCCAGCATGCTGCTGGTGGTGGTCTTGCCGTGAGTGCCTGCGGCGGCCAACACCCAGCGGCCCTGCAGCACATGGTCGGCCAGCCACTGTGGGCCGCTGACGTAGGGTAGCCCCTGGTTCAGCACATATTCCACCGCCGGATTGCCGCGCGACAGCGCGTTGCCAATCACCACCAGGTCCGGTGCCGGCTGCAGGTGCTCGGGCAGATAGCCCTGCTGCAGCTCAATGCCCTGGGCTTCGAGCTGGGTACTCATCGGTGGATAAACGTTGGCATCAGAACCTGTGACGCGGTGGCCAAGCTCCTTGGCCAGCACTGCCAGCGAGCCCATGAAGGTGCCGCAGATGCCGAGGATATGAATATGCATGAAGAGGTCTCGAACCCGGGAAAACAATGGGCGGCAGGTTAGCACAGCCGCCCCCGACAATCGTCTTACTCCGGCGGCAGGTCCAGACGCCTGGACTAGGCTTTCAGCACCGTCTTTTTCCGACCGCTGCACACACAGGAGAGCCCGCTCATGCGTTATGCACATCCCGGCACCGAAGGCGCCATCATCAGTTTCAAATCCCGCTACGGCAACTACATTGGTGGCGAGTTCGTCGCCCCGGTGAACGGCCAGTACTTCACCAACACCTCGCCGGTCAACGGCCAACCGATCGCCGAGTTCCCCCGCTCCGACGCCGCCGACATCGACAAGGCGTTGGACGCCGCCCATGCCGCTGCCGACGCTTGGGGCAAGACCAGCGCCCAGGCCCGCGCCTTGGTGCTGTTGAAGATTGCCGACCGCATCGAGCAGAACCTGGAGCTGCTCGCTGTCACCGAAACCTGGGACAACGGCAAGGCCGTTCGAGAAACGCTCAATGCCGACATTCCCCTGGCCGCCGACCACTTCCGTTACTTCGCCGGCTGCATCCGCGCTCAGGAAGGCAGCGCCGCGGAGATCGACCAGCACACCGCCGCCTACCACTTCCACGAACCGCTGGGGGTGGTCGGGCAAATCATTCCGTGGAACTTCCCGATCCTCATGGCCTGCTGGAAGCTCGCCCCGGCGCTGGCGGCCGGCAACTGTGTGGTGCTCAAGCCCGCCGAACAAACACCGCTGGGCATCACCGTGCTGATGGAGCTGATCGGCGACCTGCTGCCGCCGGGCGTACTGAACATCGTGCAGGGCTTCGGCAAGGAGGCCGGCGAGGCGCTGGCCAGCAGCAAGCGCATCGCCAAGATCGCCTTCACCGGCTCGACCCCGGTCGGCTCGCACATCATGAAAATGGCCGCCGAAAACATCATTCCCAGCACCGTCGAACTGGGCGGCAAGAGTCCAAACATCTACTTCGAAGACATCATGCCGGCTGAGCCGGCCTTCATCGATAAAGCCGCCGAAGGTCTGGTGCTGGGCTTCTTCAACCAGGGCGAGGTGTGCACCTGTCCGTCGCGGGCACTGGTGCAGGAGTCCATCTATGCGCCCTTTATGGAGGCGGTGATGAACAAGGTCGCGCAGATCAAGCGCGGCGACCCGCTGGACACCGACACCATGGTCGGCGCCCAGGCCAGCCAGCAGCAGTTCGACAAGATCGTCTCTTACCTGAAGATCGCCCGCGACGAAGGTGCTGAGGTGCTCACCGGCGGTGAGGTGGAAAAACTCGAAGGCAGCCTGGCCACCGGCTATTACATCCAGCCGACCCTGCTCAAGGGTCATAACCGAATGCGCGTGTTCCAGGAAGAAATCTTCGGCCCGGTGATTGGCGTAACCACCTTCAAGGACGAAGCCGAAGCGCTGGCGATTGCCAACGACACCGAGTTCGGCTTGGGCGCGGGCGTGTGGACCCGCGACATCAACCGCGCCTACCGCATGGGCCGTGGCATCAAGGCCGGGCGGGTATGGACCAACTGCTACCACCTGTACCCGGCCCACGCGGCGTTCGGCGGTTACAAGAAATCAGGCGTTGGCCGCGAGACCCACAAGATGATCCTCGACCACTATCAGCAGACCAAGAACCTGTTAATCAGCTACGACATCAATCCGCTGGGCTTTTTCTAAGCCGCGCCTTACCTGTGGGGTCGGGTTTATCCCGGCTGACGAGGCGGGGACGGCTCAACTCCGCTGGCCGGTGTAAAACCGGCTCCACAGGGTTAGGAGCCCTGTTCCACTATGGGGTTCGTCATGGCCACCTCAACCGCTGTTCATCTCGCCGCCCTGCATGAGCAGGGTTTTGCCCTGCTTCCCGGCGTGTTGAGCAGCGTGCAAATCACCGAAGTGCGTACCGCCATCGACTGCCTGAAACCCATACATTGGGATTACCTGGGCCTGGTCGATGATCACTTCAAATGCGTGTTCAACCGTGATCCATTCTGGCTACCCTATCTCGACCTGCCCGGCATAATCGAGCTGGCCGAGGCAGCGTTGGACGAGGAGTGTCACGTGATCGGCCAGACTGCCTGGCGCAGCCATCCGGGTTTTGTGGGCGCCGAGCTGCATGTGGATTACCTGGTCATGGAACTGCCTGAAAGCCTGTTGATCGATGCGGCTTTTGAATTGCCGATACAGATCTGCACCGCAATGATCTACCTCGACGACATCGACGAAGACCTGTGCCCGACCTGGGTGATTCCCGGCAGCCACCGCGCCGGTCGCAGACCCCGGCCAGGCGAAAGCCACTGGCATGGCCGACAGGCCAAACCGGTGCTGTGCCAGGCGGGCGACGTGCTGATGCTGCGCAGCGAGCTGTGGCACGCCGGCAGCCCAAATCGCAGCGAACGCACGCGCTATCTGCTGCAGGTGCATTACGGACGGCGCATGGTGGCCCAGAAGTTTTCGCCCTATCTGACGTGGCAGTTCAATTCGGCGGTGCTGGCCGCCGCTACGCCACGCCAGCGACGCCTGCTCGGCGAGCACGCGCCGGCCGAATACGACTGATCAAGACACATAGACGGCCTTGGCTTACCGAGCAGGGAATGTTGCCGACTTTTTCGCCACAAACAAAAAACCCGCCGAGGCGGGTTCTTTTCTGGCCATCAATGACATCCTGTCAGCCAACATCCTGTCGGCGTTCATCCTTGAAATGGCCCGTCATCCTTGACCCTGAGCGCGTCCTGCGCTGCAGTTGCTGTGTATATTGCCCAAGCCAGCCCTGCCACAACAGAGCCAATCACAGCAGCCCGTGTAAGCCTTTTGCCATAGTGCGACGCGGTTGCTGACCTGCCAGGCTGCGGTTAGCGAAACAGGGGGCCGGAACGGGTGTTGTTACCCTTGGCGAGTCGATCGTAGAGCACCACATTGACGGTGGCGGCGAGGTTCATGCAGCCGTTGGTGGGGATATAGATGACATCCTCGCACCAGTCGCGGATCTGCTGGTTCAGCGAGCCGTCTTCCGGCCCGAAGATATACAGGGCGCGGTCCGGATGGGTGTAGTCCGGCAATGAACGAGCGCCATCGACCAGCTCCACCGCGACGGGCGTGCAACCCAGCGGCAGGATTTTGCGCAAGTCGTCGATATTGATCAGCGGAATGTCCTGATGGACCTTCTTGGTATCGGTGATGAAGTCGCGTGCCCGGTCATAGCGGGTGCCGGTATAAAACACCGAGCTGACGTCGTAGCAGCCAGCCGCTCGCATGATCGAGCCGACATTCTCCGGCGACTTGGGATTGCTCAGACCGATGCAGCTGTATCTCTTGTTGGCCACGGAAAAGCTCGCAAAGACGCCGATTATACTGGCCAGGCGGCTAGCAAGCGAACAACTGCGCGCGTGGCCATGCCATGCGCAGGCACGCAGGCATGGCCGTTGCGTTAAGCCGACTCCCTTACTCTTCGTCCATCCCCACGGCTATCCAATCGCCATTTTCATCCTCGACCACCTCGATCAGGTCGGCGAACTGCTGTTCACGCGATTTGAACTTCCCTTGGTCGAGGGTACGCTCTTGCCAGGTGGGCATTTCTTCCAGCCACTTTTCTTCTGCCTGGATAGCACCGGACACAGGATGTTTCAGGTATCGGGCCATGACGCTTCTCCTGACGGAACTTGAGGAACAAATTACGTTCAGAGAACGCTGCTCCTAACTGAATATAGCCACACAGGCACGCTGCGGACCCGCCATTTCTCGCCCTGCCGAGTGGGTGGCCGCACACCTAAGTAGTAGTAGAAACACATTTTCCAGCGCTGCAGTTGCTGGGCGAAGCTTGTTAGACTACGGCCAATTGCCATGCAGCCTGCCCCTGTCGGGCCTACCTTTTCTTTTCATGTGAAGCCGTCATGTTCAAGTCTCCTGCCGTATCTTCTTCTATTTTCCCTCTTGCCAGCCGTGGCCTGCCGCGCCACACGCTAGGTGCTGCCCTGCTTGGCGCTTTGCTAGCTTTCGGTAGCGGCCAAGCCCAGGCGGCCACCACTGATCGCTGGGTCAGCGACAACCTGAACACCTATGTGCGCAGCGGCCCAACCGACGGCTATCGCATCGTCGGAACCCTCAAGTCCGGGCAAAAAGTGGAGCTGCTCAACTCCCAGGGCGATTACAGCCAGGTACGTGCCGAGTCCAGCTCTGCCGTCTGGATCCACAACCGTGACCTGCAGGACACACCCAGCCAGTTTGAGCGCATGCCCGAACTGGAACAGCAGGTGGCCGAACTCAGCGCGCAGCTCAACACCATTGAAGACAGCTGGAAAACTCGCGTGCAGGGCATGCAGGAAACCCTGGATTCTCGCAAGGCGCTGATCGATGAACTGGAAGCGCGCCGCAAGACGCTGGATGCCGAACTCACCCAGGCGCAATCCGAGCTGCGCTCGACCCAGGCTCGCCTGGGTGACGAAAACAAGGACGAGCTGATGCGTTACATGGTGTATGGCGGGAGCATTGCTGGTGCCGGTCTGCTGCTCGGCCTGATCCTGCCGAGCCTGACCCGGAGCCGCAAGCGCAACGATGGCTGGGTCTGAGTGCCCGACCACTGCGCCGCAGACCGGCCTTTATCCACATTGGCAGCAGCTGGGAGCCTCGCCGTGCGGTTCACGTGCGATGATTCGGCGTTCGCTCAATGAAGGAACTCACGACAGACATGTTCGAGATCAAGCAGGTGGACCCCGAAGCCTATCGGCGCGAAACCCGGCGCAGCACGCTCATCGTCGTGCTGATCTTCGCAGTGCTCGCCATGGGGCTGGCGAGCCTTTTCGTGAAACTGTTCGGCGAACCCGGTGGCGATAACTTCCGCTGGAACCTGGGCGGCGTGATTGCCGGCCTGCTTCTGGCTGTTCTGCTGGTGCGATTGAAGTTATGGTACCAGCCTTGGATGGCCTCGGCGGCGTACGGCTGGCAACTCAAGCGCAGCCTGATGAGCGTCACCAACGTCATGCACCAAGTGACTACAGGCGTAGCGGCGGGTGATCCCAGCGCAATGAAACTGCTGCGCTTTTATCATCTGGGCCTGATGCAGATGCACCAACTGGATGGCAATTCCAGCTCGCTGAACCAGATGCGGCAGGACGTCGAAGAGCATCAGGAACGCATGCGCGCCCAGCAGTTGGACACCGATCAGACGCGCCTGGACCCCAGTTGGTTTGCAGCTTTGAAGAATGTCAGCCCGTAAACGCTGCGGTGTCAGCCCCGTGCACGCTTTGCGTGGCAAGGCGCCCTGTGTCCATGCCCACGCTCGCTGCCGGCTGTGCTGAAGAACGCGATTGTTCCAAACCAATGGACCAAAACGTCTGGCGCGACAAACCCACCGCCATCGCCGGCACTACGCCGGGCGCTCGGCATTGGGCGCTACCGTACTTGCGGCGAAGCCTAGATTCAATCAAGCCTGTCCTCATCAATGCCGAAGGTGAACTGAGCAAAACCTGACACTCGAGCATGCAGGCCGACCTAGACCGTTTCGTCGGCCTGCTGGAAAGCTGCAACCGCGCTAACCCCAAGCAGCTTCAGTTCCCAAGACCCGCTTAGGCGGGTCTTCTTCTGTCTGGATGACAGCTAAAGACAGTCATCATCGGCTTCGCAGAGCCGCCACATCGAAGAATACTTCTTTAAATTCAAATGCTTATACAACTAAAATGAGCGATGGCGTTTTTCCGACCAAGTGTTGCTACAGATCAGTCTTTGCAGGCCGATATACACTTACCCGTAATATCGTTTGGCCATAGACTGATTCTAGTTCCACGGAAATGGATCAATACAATGCGCAGCGTCTTGCTCATTATTTTCCTCTGCATGTCCCTGCACGGCTGCAGTGACGAAGCAGACCCCTTGCGCATCGGCAGTAACCGCTGGCTCGGTTATGCCCCGCTGTATATCGCCGACGACCTGAGATGGCTTGCGCCATCGGGATTCCGCCTGCTCGAATATCCAAATACCGGGGGTGTGCTGCGTGCCTTTCGCAATGGCTTGCTGGACGTGGCCCTTCTGACCCTCGACGAAACCCTGCGCCTGCAAGCCAACGGCTACGACCTGGAAATCCTCCTGGTGACCAATATTTCATCCGGCGCCGACGTGCTCTATGCCCTGCCGCCCGTAGAAGGACTGGACGATCTGCAAGGCCGGCGTATCGGTGTCGAAGACAGCGCGCTGGGCGCCTTCTTCCTCGCACGCTTGCTGGATCAAGCGGGACTCAAGCTCGGCGATGTCGATATCTTCAGCCTGGCGGTCCATCAACACCTGGACGCCATGCGCACCCAACAGGTGGACGCCGTCGTTACCTTTGCTTCCCAAGGCCCGGAGCTGGCCGCGCTGGGCGCTCTCCCCCTGATTGACAGCCGCACCTTTCCCAACGAAATCATCGATGTGATTGTGGCGGATCGCCAACGCGTGTCGCCTGAAGCTCGCCGTCGCCTGCAAGCGCTCTGGTATGAAAGTCTGCAATTCTGGTCACAGAGACCGGAATACGCGGATCGCGTCCTGCACAGACGCCTGGCGCTGAGCCCCGCCGAGCTGGAGACCACCCGCACCGGCCTGCTCATGGGTGACCCTTCACTCAACCGGCAGTTGCGTGAAAGCGGTCAGCTGCTGACCAGCCTCAGATGGGCACATGATTACCAATTGGATCGCAACTTGTTGCCCCGCGCCGTGAATTACGCAAACCTGCTGAGCCACTGTGAGGGCCATCCATGCTGACTCGCCTGTCATTGCGCACCTCGCTGCCGTTACTGCTCGCCATGTTCGCGCTGCTGTTTATCTTGCTGTTGACCAGCATGCATCTGCCTCGGCAGGCCAAGGCCTCCAAGGACAGCCTGCACAGCTACACCCAGCAAATCCTGATCCTCATGCAAAGCAGCCTGAGCGACCATTTGCGCCAGCGGCGCTCACAGGAACTGCAAGTCACCCTCGCTGACTTGGCCAGCCTGCAAGGCGTCCTTTGGGCCATGGTGATCGACCAGCATCAGCACATAGCCGCCGCGACGCGCCTGGGGCTGCACCCCGGACGTCTTACCTTGCCCGACGGCCATAAGCTCGAAGAAATGCTTGCCGGGGATCGCCCCCGCTGGCTGGACTTGGGCAACCACCGCTATCTGGTCAGCTATCCGCTGATCGCGACGCTGGACCAAGACAAGTTGCGGCAATACAGCCTGCTGGTCAGCCTCGACTATCAGCAAAGCACGCGCCGTAACACCTCGAATGACTGGCTTTATCTAGGGCAGATCCTGGTTCTCTTGCTGTTGCTGGGCCTGTTCCTCAATTTTCTTTATGCGCGACTGGTGACCCGCCGCCTGGCCAGAATCGGCGAGGCCGTACAACGCTTCGCCGCGGGGGACCCGCAGGCCAAGGCCGAGGTTGGCGGTGAGGATGAAATTGGCCAGCTGGCCTTTAATTTCAACCGCATGATCGAGCAACTGACCCAGAATCAGGCCGCCCTGCGCGACAGTGAACAACTGCTGCGCAACGTCGTCGGCGCAGCACCGGTGGCCATGCTGATCGTCAACGCGCAGGGTCGCATTGAAGACGCCAACCCCGCTGCAGGACGCCTGTTCAACCGACGCCGGCGCGACATGCTGGATACCACGCCGGATCGCCTGCTGGGCAGCAGCGAGCCTTGGCCACGCATGCAAGCTCAGCTGCAGACACCGCTGGAATTCGATGCACGCAGCAATAATCACAGCTTTATGCTGGAAGGCACCTGCACGCCGTTTGAGCGCGCCGGACAGCGTTGCCATTTGTTGCTGCTACGCGACATCAGTGACCGCAAGCGCGCTGAACAGCGCCTGCGCTTCCTGGCCAACTTCGACCAATTGACCAATGTCGCCAGCCGCAACCATTTGCTCATCCAGCTTGACGAGGCCCTCGCCAAGGGCCAGCCGCTGGCCCTACTGTTCATCAACCTGGACCACTTCAAACGCATCAACGACAGCCTCGGCCACGACATCGGCGACACGCTGCTGCGCACCGTGGCCGACCGGTTGCGCCCATTCGCGGCTAGCGGTGATCTGCTTGCCCGTCTGGGGAGCGACGAGTTCCTACTGCTACTTGATCATGATGATCTCGACGCGGCCATGACCTTGGGCGGCCGCATCCTGGACGCCTTCAAGACACCGTTCCAGGCGCGTCAGTACCAGCTGTACATCAGCCCCAGCATCGGCATTACCCACCACCGCGGCAGCGGTGGCAGTGCCAGCGAATTGCTCAAGCAGGCGGATCTGGCATTGATGCGCGCCAAAGGCGCCGGGCGCAACCGGCTGGCCTGTTTCGACAGCCAACTGGCCGCCGAAGCCGAAGAGCGCCAGCGCCTGGAAGGAGAATTGCGCCTGGCCCTGGAGCGCGGCGAGTTCGAACTGTTCTACCAGCCGCAAGTGGACACCGACAACCAGGCCCAGGTCATGGAGGCGCTGCTGCGCTGGCGCTCGCCCAGTCGGGGCCTGGTCTCGCCGGCGGTTTTTATCCCGGTACTGGAAGACACCCGGCTGATTCTCGAAGCATCCCGCTGGGTATTTCGCCAGGCCTGTCGCCAAGCCCTGAGCTGGAGGCGCCAGGGTTACAACTGGCGCATCGCGATCAACCTGTCGCCGCTGGATTTTCACCAGCCCGACCTGGCCGATACACTGATCGGCATTCTCGACGAGGAAGGCACGCCCGCCGAGCTGCTCGAACTGGAGCTCACCGAAAGCGCCCTGCTGGAAGCCGACGATATGGTTCAGGAGACGCTCAGGCGCCTCAAAGACGCCGGTCTGCCCTTGTTCCTCGATGACTTCGGCACCGGCTACGCCTCGCTGACCTATCTGCAACAGTTCCGCTTCGACGGCATAAAGATCGATCGCCAGTTTGTCGCCGAACTCCCGGACAATCCGCGCTCCGTGGCCCTGGTGCGCGGTATTCTGACCATGGCTGTGCAACTGGGCCTGGAAGTGGTGGCCGAAGGTGTGGAAAACGAGCGCCAGGCCGCTTTCCTGCGCCTCAACGGCTGCCATCGCCTGCAGGGCTTCCACTTCGCCCGTCCTCAACGGGCCGCCGACTGTGTTCGGCTGGCTGTCCATGCCTGAGCCAAGCCCGCGCCTCACGCCATCAGTGGCGCCTGAGCCGAAGCGACAGGCTGTCGCCAGACGGCCCGTGCCGCCACGCTTTGTGGCAATCTGAAGCGCCTCGGAGTTTGCTGCCCCCGCACCGCTCTGCTAGTGTCGCGCCCGTTTTATCGCCTGAGAGTCCATCGCCATGGCCCGCAAAAAAGCCCCCTTAGATTTCGAGCAGTCTCTTGCTGACTTGCAGCAACTGGTCGAGCGCCTGGAAAGTGGCGAACTGTCACTGGAAGACTCCTTGAGTGCGTTCGAGCAAGGCATCCGCCTGACCCGGGATTGCCAGTCGGCCCTGGGCCAAGCCGAGCAGAAGGTGCAGGTGCTCCTTGAGCGTGACGGCGAAACTCAGAGCGTGCCCTTCGATGCGGATGAAGACGCATGATCGCGTATCAGAAAACCTGTCAGCACCGCGTCGACACTGCCCTGGAAGTGCTTTTCACGCCTCCGCGTCCCGAGCTCGAACGGCTTTATCAAGCGATGCGCTACAGCGTGATGAATGGCGGCAAGCGTGTGCGGCCCTTGTTGGTGTATGCCACCTGCGAAGCCCTGGGCGGTAACCTGGAACAGGCCGATGGCGCGGCTTGTGCTGTCGAATTGATTCATGCCTATTCACTGGTGCATGACGATTTGCCGGCCATGGACGACGATGACCTGCGCCGTGGCCAGCCCACCACCCACAAGGCATTCGATGAGGCCTGCGCAATCCTGGCCGGCGATGCCTTGCAAAGCCTGGCGTTCGAGGCGCTCAGCGATACCCGTGGCAATCCTGCAGACCCCGCCTTGCGCCTGGACATGCTCCGCCATCTGGCCCGCGCTGCCGGTTCCGCCGGCATGGTCGGCGGCCAGGCCATCGATCTCGGCTCAGTGGGCCGTCAGCTCGACCAGGCCGCGCTGGAAGTCATGCACCGCCACAAGACCGGCGCCCTTATCAGCGTCAGCGTGCTGTTAGGCGCCTTGGCCAGCGGTCGCGCCACGTCCGCCGCCTTGACTGCCTTGCAGCAGTATGCCGAAGCCATCGGCCTGGCCTTCCAGGTGCAGGACGACATTCTCGACGTGGAAAGCGACACCGCCACGCTGGGCAAGACCCAGGGCAAGGACCAGGCCCATGACAAGCCCACCTACCCCGCCCTGCTCGGTCTGGACGGTGCCAAAGTCTACGCACGCCAACTGCACGACCAGGCCCAGACAGCGCTCACTGGCTTCGACCTGGCGGCTGAGCCGCTGCGTCAATTGGCTCGCTTTATCGTCGAAAGACGCAGCTAAGCAGTTAGGCCTAATCCGCAACAAGAACGGCGCCGTGTGATGGGAATGCCAGCGGTGTCGCCAACAGGCGCAACTCAGATCGCCAGCGTTTCCAGATACGCGGCCAGCGCGTCGATATCCTGCGAGGACAGTTGCGCCGCGATCGGACGCATCACCGAACTGGCCCGGCGCGGGTCGCCGTCGTGGAAACGGGTCAGCGCCCGGCGAATGTACTCCCCCGGCTGCCCCGCCAGACGGGGCATGGTTTCCCGGCCTTCGGCCTGAGCACCGTGACAGCCGGTGCAAGTCTTCTGGAACAAGGTCTCGCCGTGCTGGCGCAACGCAGGCTCCGGGCTGGCGGTAGTTGGCAGCACCTGTTGCTGGCTGAAATACACGGCGATATTCACCTGTTCTTCCCGGCTTAGGGTCTGCGCCAACTTGCTCATGACGAAATCGGTCCGCTCGCCGTTGGCAAAGGTTTCAAAGGCCTTGAACAGATAAACCGGGCTTTGACCGGCCAGATTGGGAATGTGGTCGCGCTTGCTGTTGCCGTTCTCGCCATGGCAATAGCTGCAAAAACGCACGCGCTCCTGGGCTTCCGCATAGGCTTGCTGGCGAAGCTGTTCATCGGCCATCAGCTGATTGAAGCGGGCCATGGCCGCATCGCTCGACCAGGCAAACGTGGCAAAGCAGCTGAGTAAGGTAAACATCAGTAGTCGCATGTGAATCTTCCTGAACTGCGAGGTGATGGGCAGTGAGTCAATTTCCGGCCGCGACTATAGAATCAAACCTGTGCATTGACCCGACGCAAATCAATGAACCCACGCGCGCCCGTGGTGGCCTGTGCTGCAAGCGGCGAGAAACGTGACAGACACCCCATGGCAGCCGGCGTGGCAAGCCAGCCAAGGCGCACGCACAACGGGTGAAGAGGCGCACCCGCCCGCTGGTCGCGTAAAACCTTATATAATCTCCGGTTTTTAGCACTATCGAATATGAGGGTTCATTTATGAGCACGTTGCCGCCCTGCCCCAAATGCAGTTCCGAATACACTTACGAAGACGGCCCGCTGCTGATCTGCCCGGAATGCGCCCATGAGTGGTCCCCCACGGAAGCCGCCGAGGCTGACGAAGGGGACAAGGTGATCAAGGATTCGGTCGGCAACGTCCTACAGGACGGCGACACGGTCACCGTCATCAAGGACCTCAAGGTCAAAGGCTCCTCATCGGTGGTCAAGGTGGGCACCAAGGTCAAGGGCATCCGCCTGTGCGAGGGCGACCACGACATCGATTGCAAGATCGATGGCATTGGCGCGATGAAACTCAAGTCTGAGTTTGTCAGAAAAGTCCTCTGAGCGACCCGGCAACCGAGCGGATGAAACCTGCTTGCGCCGCTCGGTCAACCGCTCTGCGACAACGTGAAGCCACCTAAAAACATATCGACCTAACTACTCATTTAGGCGTATGTCCTTTGTTTTTGTAAGTCTATAGAATGCACTGCGTCGTCCTGTCGCAGAGCGTTTTTTAAATGCTGTATAACGCTACCAACAGCGAGCCCGAGGTTCCCCCCCTAGCCGTGCCCTCCGTTTGCAGCGTCTATCAATATTGCGAGATAGAGCGCTCCAATCAGCTCGGCGAGACCGCCCTTGCCATAGAAACGGCCCTCGCCATCAGCTACAACGGCATCAACCACAGCGTCATGATGGTCACCCCGCATGCTCTTGAAGATTTCCTCATGGGCTTCAGCTTGGGAACGGGAGTCATCGATAAAGTTGATGATATGTTCGACCTGCACATCAGTCAGGCGGCTGATGCCTGGTATGCCGAGGTGCAGATTTCCAGTCGCGCGTTCTGGAATCTCAAGCAACAGCGCCGACAGCTGACAGGCACCAGCGGTTGTGGTTTGTGCGGAGTCGCCGCCCTCGAGCAGGCCTTGCCCCGCCTCGAACCCCTGCCGGCCAGCCCACTGCCCCCCCTTGCTCATCTGCGCAACCTGCGCCCTCGGATCGCCGAGGCACAGGTGCTGGCGCGCCAAAGTGGCGCCCTGCATGCCGCGTTGTTTGTCGATGATCAAGGCGCGATTCGGGTATGCCGCGAAGATATCGGCCGCCACAACGCCCTGGACAAACTGATTGGCGCACTCAACCGCGAACGCATCGACAGCCACAGCGGTTTTGCCGTGGTGACCAGCCGGTGCGGCCTAGAGTTGTTGCACAAGGCGGTGCGTGCCGGCATCGGCACACTGGTCAGCCTCTCGGCCCCGACCTCGCTGACCGTGTCCTGGGCGCGCGAGCATCGCCTCAATCTGATTCATCTGCCTCATCAGAGCGAACCCCGGGTATATAGCCCGGCGCCCGCCCTGCCGTAACACCCCAAAAAGAGAAAAATTAACCCAAGGCCTGAACAGCCCGGCCCACAACGCCGGCGTTACGTTCACCCAAGCGCCAGACCCGGCGCCTGACGAGGAGATCACCCATGGAACTCGGCAGAAGGCAGTTCTTCAAGCTTTGTACTGTCGGAGTCGCCACCGCGACCGCCACCACCCTCGGCTTCGCCCCCAGCGTCGCCCAGGCCACCCAGCCGCGTCAGTACAAGCTGCTGCGTGCCAAGGAAACCCGCAATAACTGCACCTACTGCTCGGTGGGCTGCGGGATCCTGATGTACAGCCTGGGCGACGGCGCCAAGAACGCCAAGGAGAGCATTTTCCACATCGAGGGCGATCCGGATCACCCGGTCAGCCGTGGCTCGCTGTGCCCGAAGGGTGCCGGTCTGATCGACTACATCCACAGCGACCAACGCCTGAAGTATCCCGAAGTGCGCGAAGCGGGCAGCAATGAATGGAAGCGCATTTCCTGGGACGAGGCGCTCGAGCGCATCGCCCGCCTTATGAAAGATGACCGCGACGCTAACTTCATCGAGAAGAACGACAAGGGCCAGGTGGTCAACCGCTGGACCACCACCGGCTTCCTCGGCTCGTCGGCGGCCAGCAACGAGACCGGCATCCTGGACGTCAAGTTCGCCCGCAGCCTGGGCATGGTGCACCTGGAGAACCAGGCGCGCCTCTGCCACGGTCCGTCGGTGGCCGGTCTGGCGCCGTCGTTCGGGCGTGGCGCGATGACCAACAACTGGGTCGACATCAAGAACGCCAACGTCATCCTGGTCATGGGCGGCAACCCGGCCGAGGCCCACCCGGTGGGTTTCAAGTGGGCCGTGGAAGCCAAGACCCGCAACAACGCCTACATGATGGTGGTGGACCCGCGCTTCAACCGCACCGCCGCGGTCGCCGACTTCTATTCGCCGATCCGCGCCGGCGCCGACTCGGCCTTCCTGCTCGGTGTCGCCCACTACCTGCTGAGCAATGACAAGATCCAGCATGCGTACGTCAAGGCCTACACCAACGCGCCGTTGATTGTGCGCGAGGACTACGGCTTCGAGGACGGGCTGTTCAGCGGCTACGACGCCGAGACGCGCAGCTACGATCGCTCTTCCTGGGCCTATGAACTGGGCGCCGACGGCTACGCCCTGCGCGACGACACGCTGCAGCATCCGCGCTGTGTCTTCAACCTGCTCAAGAAGCACGTCGAGCGCTACACGCCCGAGATGGTCAGCAGCATCTGCGGCACGCCCAAGGAAGATTTCCTCCACGTCTGCGAAAAGCTGGCCGCCACCAGCGTCCCGGACAAGACGACGACCATCCTCTACGCGCTGGGCTGGACCCAGCACGTCGGCGGCTCGCAGATGATCCGTGCCTCGGCCATCGTGCAACTGCTGCTGGGCAACATCGGCATGCCCGGCGGCGGCATCAACGCCCTGCGCGGTCATTCCAACGTCCAGGGCTTCACCGACCTCGGCGTGTTGACCACGATGCTGCCCGGCTACCTGACGCTGCCCCATGAGAATCAGCAAAGCCTGCGCGATTACCTGGAACAGCGCACCCCGAAGACCCTGGTGGACAAGCAGGTGAACTTCTGGAAGAACACGCCCAAGTTCATGGTCAGCTTCCTCAAGGGCATGTGGGGTGTGAACGCCACCGCCGAGAACCAATGGGGTTACCACTGGCTGCCGAAGTGGGATCGCAGCTATGACGTGATGGCCTTCGTCGAGCAGATGACCAAGGGCAAGGCCAACGGCTATATCGTCCAGGGCTTCAACCTGATCGCCGCCGCCGCCTCCTCGGGCAAGGTGCGTGAAGGCCTGGCCAAGCTGAAATATCTGGTGGTGATCGATCCGCTGCAGACCGAAACCTCGTCGTTCTGGCAGAACCATGGCGAATTCAACGACACGAATCCGGCCGAGATTCAGACCACCGTGTTCCGCCTGCCCTCGTCCTGCTTCGCCGAGGAGAATGGCTCGATCGCCAACTCCGGCCGCTGGCTGCAATGGCATTGGGCGGGCCAGACGCCCCCCCACGAATCCTGGCACGACGGCAAAACTCTCGGCACGCTGCTGATGAAGTTGCGTGAACTCTATGCCCGGGAAGGCGGGGTCTGTCCCGAGCCGCTGATGAACGTTGACTGGAACTACCGCGATCCGAAGGACCCGCAACCGGAAGAAGTCGCCAAGCAGCTCAACGGCTATGCGCTGGCGGACCTGCTGGACGACAAGGGCAACCTGATCGCCAGAAAGGGCGAACTGCTGTCCAGCTTCGCCCACATGCGCGACGATGGCTCGACCAGCGGCCTGTGCTGGATCTTCACCGGTCAGTGGACGGAAGCCGGCAACATGATGGCCCGCCGCGACAACACCGACACCGGCCTGGGCAACACCCCGGGCTGGGGCTTCGCTTGGCCGGCCAACCGCCGCCTGCTCTACAACCGCGCCTCGGCCGATCCGTCCGGCAAACCCTGGGATCCGAAGCGCAAATTCCTGCACTGGGACGGCGCCCAGTGGGTCGGCGCCGATGTGCCCGACTACCCGCTGACGTCGGCGCCGAACAGCGGCGTCAGTCCGTTCATCATGCTTCAGGACGGCGTCGGCCACCTATTCTCCCTTGGTGCGATGACCGACGGTCCGTTCCCCGAGCACTACGAACCGCAGGAGAGTCCGATCGAGGCCAACCCGCTGCACAGCGGCAGCGGCAAGAGCCCGGTGGCGCGCATCTTCGAGGACGACAAACCGAGCTTCGGTTCCCGCGAAGAGTTCCCCTTCGTGGCGACCACCTACTCGATCACCGAAATGTTCCGCCACTGGACCAAGCACTCGCACCTGAACGCCGTGGTCCAGCCCGAGCAGTTTGTCGAGATCAGCGAGAAGCTGGCCGCCGCCAAGGGCATCAAGGGCGGCGACGTGGTCAAGGTATCGAGCAAACGCGGCTTCATCCGCGGCAAGGCAGTGGTCACCAAGCGGGTAATGACGCTGCAGGTGGCCGGTCAGGAGGTGGAACAGGTCGGTATTCCCTGCCACTGGGGCTTCGAGGGAAGCACCCGCAAGGGCTTCCTGGCCAACACCCTGAGTCCGCGTATCGGCGATGCCAACACTCATACCCCCGAATACAAGGCCTTCCTCGTCAACGTGGAAAAGGTGTAACGGAGCCCGCTCATGTCCATGCAATCTCAAGACATCATCAAACGCTCCGCCACCAGCGGGCTGACGCCCACGCCCAGCGCGCGTGACAAGAAAGCCGAAGTGGCCAAGCTGATCGACGTGACCACCTGCATCGGCTGCAAGGCCTGCCAGGTGGCCTGCTCGGAGTGGAACGACATCCGCGACGAGGTCGGCCACAACGTCGGCATGTACGACAACCCGATCGACCTGACCGCCGACTCCTGGACCGTTATGCGCTTCGACGAGTACCAGAACGACGAGACCGGTCGCCTGGAGTGGCTGATTCGCAAGGACGGCTGCATGCATTGCGCCGATCCGGGCTGCCTGACCGCCTGCCCGCAGCCGGGCGCCATCGTGCAGTACGCCAACGGCATCGTCGACTTCCAGTCCGAGCACTGCATCGGCTGCGGCTACTGCATCGCCGGCTGCCCGTTCGACGTGCCGCGCATCAGCCAGAAGGACAACAAGGCCTACAAGTGCACCCTGTGCTCGGACCGCGTCGCGGTCGGCCAGGAGCCGGCCTGCGTGAAGACTTGCCCGACCGGGGCGATCCGCTTCGGCAGCAAGGACGACATGCTGCATTACGGCGCGGAACGCGTTGAGGAACTCAAGGGCCGCGGCTTCGCAGGCGCAGGGATCTATGACCCGCAAGGCGTGGGCGGCACCCATGTGATGTATGTGTTGCAGCACGCCGACAAACCTCAGCTGTACCGCAAGCTGCCGACCGATCCGCGCATCAGCACGGCGATTCGTGGCTGGAAGGGCTGGATGAAACCGGTGGCCGCAGCGGCCTTCTTCGCCACCCTGGCTGGCACCCTGTTCCACTACGTGGGCGTGGGACCGCAGACCGTGGATGAAGACAATCACGCAGACACTGACGGAAATGCCGGCAACGTAGAGGAGAACCAGGCATGAGCACGCGCAACACTGTCCAGCGTACCCCCTATGCGGTGCGCATTTGTCACTGGCTGATGGTCATCTGTTTCTTCCTGGTGGCGATGTCCGGGCTGTCCTGGTTCTTCCCCTCGTTGAACTGGCTGAACAACCTCCTCGGCGGCCCACAACTGGCACGGATTCTTCATCCCTTCCTGGGCGTGGCGATCTTCGTGTTCCTGGCGTTCATGTGCATTCGCCTGGCCAGGTACAACCTGCCGGAAGCCAGCGACAAGGCGTGGTTCGCCAACGTCGGTTCGGTGATGAAGGGTGAACACAACGATGCGATCGACACCGGCAAGTACAACGCCGGCCAGAAAGTGCTGTTCTGGAGCATTATGGGGTTGATCAGCGTACTGCTGCTCAGCGGCGTGATCATCTGGCGCCCTTACTTCGCCCCGCTGTTCGGTATTCCCATCATCCGCATCGGCCTGCTTCTGCATGCGCTGGCCGGCGTGCTGCTGATGTTGCTGATCATCGGTCACATTTACCTGGCCTTCTGGGTCAAGGGTACGATCAGCAGCATGAGCACCGGCCGCGTCTCGCGTGCCTGGGCACGCAGCCATCATCCGCGTTGGTATCGCTCGATTCAACAGGACGCCCCATGAGCAGCATCAAGCTCACCGCGTTAGAGCCCAGCGGCGGCGTCGAGCATGTCGACCCGCTGCTGTTGCCCACCCTGGCGCAGCACTATTCACGGCGCGCCGAACGGCTGCGCCAACTGGCGGATGGCCATCCGATGGCCGATTACCTGCGCTTTGCCGCCAGCGTCGCCGACGCGCAGCAGCTGGCCCTGGATCAGCTGCCGCTGCCCGCCACGGCCAATGCCCAGCTGGATCTGGTGTCCGGCGAGGCGCCGTTGCATTACGCCAGCCTGCCGCGCGATACGTACTGGCGCGCGGTGCTGGGTCACCTCATCAAGCACCTGCAGCCAGAGGCTTCGGCCCAGGTGCGCGGGGTACTCGTCGAACTGCGCGACTGCACCATGGAACAATTGGAAGCCTGGGCCGACGCCCTACTGGCCGGCGACTTCGCCAGCGTCGGCAGCGCACGCGCACTGTTTCTATGGAGCGCCTTGTCGCTGTACTGGACCCAGTTGGCTGCCAACCTCGCGCTGCGCGCCACTGCCGAACTGGGTGAGAAGCGTCAGCTCTGCCCGGTGTGCGCCAGCACGCCGAGCACCAGTGTGATCCTCGGCAATGGCCTGCGTTATCTGCACTGCGGCCTGTGCGAAAGCCGTTGGCACATGGTGCGACTCAAATGCAGCAATTGCGAGGAAACGGGCAAGCTCGACTATTGGTCGCTAGAGAGCAAGGATGCGGCCCTTAAAGCGGAAAGTTGCGGGGATTGCGACAGCTACCTCAAAATCGTCCACTTCAGTCGCGACCGTGATCTGGACGTCTTCGCCGACGACTTGGCCACGCTGGCGCTGGACGCGGAAATGGAGCGCGAGGGTTTTGCCCGCAGCGGGCTGAATCCTTTTCTGTTTCCCGGCTAACCTTGTCAGCAGGAGCGACTGTGAAAAGTCGCTCCTTGGCCAAGACGACCTCCGTCAACGTTTTAATTGTGAGACTGCCATGACCAGCGCCCTGCACGACGGCTTCGGTCGCACCATCGATTACCTGCGTCTGTCGGTGACCGACCGCTGTGACTTTCGCTGTGTGTACTGCATGGCCGAGGACATGACCTTCTTGCCGCGCCAGCAGGTTCTCAGTCTCGAAGAGCTGTACCGCCTGGCCCAGCTTTTCGTCGGCCAAGGTGTGAAAAAAATCCGCATCACCGGTGGTGAGCCTCTGGTGCGCAAGGGCATCGTCGAACTCTGCAAGCACATTGCGGCCCTTCCAGGGCTGCGCGAACTGGTCATGACCAGCAACGGCTCGCAGTTGCCCAAGCTGGCACGACCGCTGGCCGAAGCCGGGGTCAAACGCATCAATATCAGTCTGGACACGCTCGATCCAACACGCTTCCACGCGATCACCCGCACCGGCCAGTTGGCTCAGGTGTTGAACGGTATCGAAGCAGCGCGCGAGGCAGGCTTTCAGCGCATCAAACTGAACACGGTTGTGATGAAAGGCCGCAACGCCGATGAAGTGCTCGATTTGGTCGACTTCGCCGTGACACGCAGGCTGGACATTACTTTCATCGAGGAGATGCCACTGGGCGACGTCGGTCGCGACCGTGGCGAAAGCTACTGCTCCAGCGATGAAGTGCGCGCGCAGATCGCCGCTCGCTACCGCCTGCTCGATTCCACTGAACAAAGCGGTGGTCCCGCCCGCTACGTGCGCCTCGAGGATCATCCCGACAGTCGCATCGGCTTCATCTCCCCCCACAGCCACAATTTCTGCGCCACCTGCAACCGCGTGCGACTGACCGTTGAGGGACGCCTGCTGCTGTGCCTGGGCCATGAACACTCACTGGACCTGCGCGACCTGGTACGGCGTCATCCCACTGATGACCAGCCGATCCTCGCCGCTCTCGACCAGGCTCTGTTGCGCAAACCGCAGCACCATGACTTCAGTGTCGGCGGCGACATACAGGTGCTGCGCTTCATGAATGCCAGCGGCGGGTAGCGCAGCCTCAGGGCGGTACCGCACAACACCCTCTGGTAACCGCAAGCTCACACGCGCTACTCCGCAAACAGATCCGGCCCGAATACTTCATAGTGGATTCGCGATTCGGGAATGCCCAGATTCTGCAACGCATCGTGCTGCATGCGCATAAAGGGAATCGGCCCACAAATATAATAATCGGCGTCGGGTAGCAGAAGCTTGTCCTTGATCAGTTTAACGTCGACCAACCCAGGATAATCATAATCCTCGCCCGCTATGTCCTCGGGCAACGGCTCGTTGTAGAACACAAACAGTGAGAGGTTGGGATGCTCCCGGGCCGCCATGCGCAGCCGGTTGCGCATGGCCTGCACTGTGCTGTTGCGGGCGCCGTGCACGAACACCACCTGCCGCTGTCCACCCTGCAGGGCTTGCTTGAGCATGCTGATCATAGGTGTCAGTCCGACGCCTCCACTGATCAACACAATAGGCGTGGCGGCCTGCACGTCGATATGGAAATTACCATAGGGCGCCGCCAACTGAACCTCATCGCCCACGTTGATATGCTCATGCAGCAGGCAGGACACATAACCAGCACGCTGCGTATCGAGGCCGCTTTCGCGCTTCACGGAAATGCGATAACTGCGCCCATTAGGCATGTCAGACAGGCTGTATTGACGGATTTGCTGCAGGTTCAGTTGAGGGACGTGCAGAGCCAGACTGGTGTATTGACCCGGGGCGAAATCCATCACCGGTCCACCATCGGCCGGCTCGAGCACGAACGAGGTGATGATGTCGCTTTCCGGGTTTTTCTCACGCACCACGAAGGTGCGCCAGCCTGTCCAGCCGCCCGGTTTTGCTTCAGATTGCTCGCGCAGGCGGTCCTCCATGCCGATAAGAATCTCCGCCAGGCTGTTATAGGCTTGCGCCCAGGCATCGATGATCGCGGGGCTGGCTTCTTCGCCCAAAATATCCTTGAGAGCGCCGAGCAGATGCTCACCGACTATCGGATACTGATCGGGCTTTACACCCAGGCTGGCATGTTTATGGGCGATGTTTTCCAGTACCGCCGCCAGGCTTTCGGGATTTTCGATATTCGCTGCATAGGCATACACAGCCCGCGCCAGGGCCTCTTGCTGCTGCCCTCTGTCCTGATGGGCCATGTTGAAGACGTTCTTCAGTTCGGGATGAGCCTCGAACAGGCGCTGATAAAAGCGTCGGACAATGGTGTAGCCATGCTCGGCCAATACGGGAGCGGTGGATTTGACGATGTCTTTGGTCTGCTGACTCAGCATGAAGGCTCTCCTTGAGAAGCTGCACGCCCAACGTGCTTCGCTCTTCTAAGGAAAGTGCGGATAGGCAGTTTTGACCAAGATGATCCGACAGGGGGACGAAGATCGCCCACGAATACTGCGGTCTCAACGATGCGGCAATCCGGCTGCCCGCCTTAAAATTTAGGGCTTCTCATTGAAGGTATCGCCTACCTCTTCGCCATTGGCGTCGAGAACCTTGGTTGACGGAAACTTATTCGAGGCAATTCGCACAGCCAGAACCGAAAGCGACAGGAGAAAAATGCCGCCACACAAGTACAGCAGGCCAATATCTGGAACTCGATGATGAGACACATCACCAATCAAATACCGCGTCAACGCGGTAATGGCTATATAGAGCAAAAAGCGTATCGGCAAGTGGTTGGTTTTGAAATAGATGCCCACCATGGCGCCTAATTCAAGGTAGATAAAAAGCAGCAAGATATCGTCAATGCTGGCATGTCCCTTATTAACCATGCCCATGAATGCAACGACTGACGCCCAAACGGTCGCCGCGCCAATCACAAACAAACCGAGATAATGGAAGCTTTCAACGACCAGATTCCCCAGTGAATTTGCCAGGTCATGCATGCGTTTACGGCTGAACTCTGCCCACTTCATTACTTACTTCTACCTTAATAATTTCGGCTACGTTTGTTGCCGGGCATGCCTTTGTAGGCTTGCTTACCCAGCGATTCATCAGCCCAGGCACGGGGTTGCAGCCCCAACCAGGCCGCTTGGGTCACAGGCGTTCAAATAAAGCACGCCGCGTGCCTGCCCGGGTGAGAAGACGCTGCTACCGATTGACGCAGCGGCTGATCTTCCAAAGCTGGCCACTCGCCCCTATACTGTACAAACAAACAGTATCCAATCAACTTGAACAGAATGAAGGCAACGGGGTGATGAATGGCCGTCGAAGTGGTATACCGCAGCAGTCGCGATCTGGAGCGCTTGTTCATGGATAAGGCCGAAGCTGATCGTTACGACAAGATGCTCGAACTGGCCGAGGCGCTTTCCGAAGCGCTGCATAAGGCCGTGCCCTCCATCAGCGAGGAACAACTGGAAGAAATTGGCATCTTCATGGCCAAGAATCGTGACCTGTTCGCCAAGGCCTTCAGGGGCCCGGTGGATGTGCTCAGTGAGCTGAACTTCGACAAGGGCTAGCCCACCCCCGCTACGCATACGGAGCGATGCCGCCTCGGTGGGGCGGCATCGTTCGTTGCGGGCCGTCGGGCGGGGC
Source organism: Pseudomonas sp. B392_1p (assembly GCF_052245235.1). Classification (NCBI taxonomy): domain Bacteria; kingdom Pseudomonadati; phylum Pseudomonadota; class Gammaproteobacteria; order Pseudomonadales; family Pseudomonadaceae; genus Pseudomonas; species Pseudomonas sp. B392_1p. The sequence continues at coordinate 59,724 of NZ_JBQPXM010000016.1, read as the reverse complement.
CGACTACTCCGGCACATGACCTTGCGACAGGTGAGGCGCCACCCTACTCTACTTGGCGTTTTCTCTGCGTCAGGCTTCCAGCGTCTCTACCAGCGCTTTCAGAAACCGCGCCGCCTCGCCTCCGGTTACCACACGATGATCGAAGGTCAGCGATAACGGCAGGATCGGGTGGATCTCCACCCTGCCCTCCACCGCCACCGGTTGCTGGCGAATCCCGCCGGCCCCCAGAATCGCCACTTGCGGCGGTACCACTATCGGATTGGCATATCGGCCGAACAAGGTGCCGAAATTCGACAATGTGAAGGTGGCGCCCATCATTTCCTGGGGCGGAATCGAGCGTGCCTGCACATCGGCGCGCAGTCGCGCCATGCCCGCTTTCAGATCTTCCGCTTCGCGCGCACCGACGTTGCGCAGCACTGGCACAAACAAGCCGTCCGGCGTATCGACGGCAATCCCCAAGTCGAGCGTGTCGTTGTGCTTCAAGGTCAGGCTTTGCCCGTCGAACCAGGCATTGAGTCCCGGCTCTACGGTAATTGCTCTGGCAATCGCCTGGCTCAGGCGAATCAAGGGATCGCGCGCTTCGGGCCAGCGATGCAGGTCGGCATCGCCATAGATCGTTACCGGCACCACTTCGGCATGAGCACGGGCCATGTTCAGCGCCATGCTGCGCCGTACCCCGCGCAGCTTCTCGCCGCCGAAGCCGGCAGGCGCGCTGCTGGCGGCGGCCTGTACATCGGCGCGGGTAATCAATCCGTCCGGCCCGCTGCCTTTTACCTCATCCAGGTTGATGCGCAGCTGCCGGGCCAGTTGCCGTACCGCCGGTGTGGCGCGCGGCGCCAAATGCTCACGGGTCGACGGCGCGGCACCGACAAAAAAACTGTCCGCCTGCGCCGCGTTACCGCCTTCCAGGCGCCCGACCACAGTCCCGGCATCGTCCTCGCCTTCGTAGGCCAGCAACGGCTCGCCGACATGCAGGATATCGCCAGCGGCGCCGAAGGTTTTCACCACCACGCCGTCATAGGGCGCAGGAATATCGACGATGGCCTTGGCGGTTTCCACCGAAACCAGCAACTGATCGGCCTTGACCGTATCGCCAGTTTTGACATGCCACTCGACAATTTCCGCTTCCTGCAAGCCTTCGCCGAGATCAGGCAGTTTGAAGTGCTTCATTGTTGTTCTCCGTTGCACATGGAGAGCCCTGTTCCAGGCCCTCCACAGGATCTGTTCAAGCGTATTCCAGCACTGTCTCGCAGGCCGCCAGGATGTCCTCGACGCCGGGGATATACAGCTGCTCCAGTCGGTACAACGGTGGCGGGATGTCCGGGGCCGTGACGCGCTGGATCGGCGCCTGCAGATCCAACCAGGCACGCTCATACAGGCTCGCGGCGATTTCCGCGCCCACTGCGCAACTTTTCGGCGCTTCATGGATGATCACGCAGCGCCCCGTCTTGCGCACCGATGCTTCCAGGGTGTCCAGATCCAGCGGCTTGACGCAGGCCACATCGATTACCTCCGCCTCGACCCCACGTTCGGCCAGCCGCGTGGCGGCCTGCAGGGTCTCGTGCACGCTGGCGCCCCAGCTGATCAGCGTTAAGTCATGGCCTTCGCGCAAGGTGAAACAGCTGTCCAGCGGTAGGCGCCGGCCATCGTCGGGCAATGCCTGCGGGTTCATTCGATACAACCGCGTGGGCTCGAGGAAAATCACCGGATCAGGGTCGTCGATGGCCGCTAACAACAGGCCATACGCCCGCGCCGGCGAGGACGGAATGACCACACGCACACCGGGAATCTGCGCGAACATCGCCTCGGTGCTTTCGCTGTGATGCTCCGGTGCCCGAATCCCCGCACCCATGGGCGTACGCAGCACCATGGGGCAGCTCAGCCGGCCACGGGTGCGGTTACGCAGCCGCGCGGCATGGGACACCAAGTGATCCATGGCCGCATAGATAAAGCCCATGAACTGGATTTCCACCACCGGCTTGAGACCCTGGGCCGCCATTCCGACTGCCAGGCCGCCCAGTGCGGTTTCCGCCAGCGGTGTGTCGATCACCCGCTTCAGGCCGAATTGTTCGCGCAACCCCAAGGTCGCGCGAAACACCCCGCCGTTGACACCGACATCCTCGCCGAGCACCACGACGTTGTCGTCTTCCTGCATGGCCCGGTGCAGAGCCAGGTTGACCGCCTCGACCAGGCTGAGTTTTTTCTCATTCATGGCCCTGCCCTCCGGTTGCCTGGCGTCGTGCGACGCGCTCGCGCAGCATCTCGCGCTGCTCGGCCAGCACAGCCGGCCAACGCGCGTAGAGATAGTCGAGAATCGCCTCGGGCGCTTGCTCGCCGGCTTTCTCGAAACGCTCCACCGCTTGCTGCACCTGGGCCTGGCAGGTGGCGATCAGGTCTTGCTCGCGGGCCTCGTCCCAATTGCCGCGCGCGGCGAGAAAGGCCTGCAGGCGCTTGACCGGCTCGCGCTGCCAGGCCTGCTTGACCTCTTCGGCTGGCCGGTAGCGGGTCGCGTCATCGGCAGTGGTGTGATCGCCGAGACGATAGCTGAGGCATTCCACCAGCGTCGGTCCCTTGCCTTGACGGGCACGATCCAGGGCCGCCTGCAAGCGTGCATGCACGGCCAGAATGTCATTGCCGTCGACCTGTTCGCCGGTGAAACCGGCGCCGATGGCTTTTTGCGCCAGGGTTGGCGCGCCGCACTGGATGCTGCGCGGCACCGAGATCGCCCATTGGTTGTTATTGACCACAAACACCACGGGCAACTGCCAGGCGCCGGCAACGTTGAGTGCTTCGAGGAAATCCCCCTTGCTGGTGGCGCCATCGCCGCAGGTGGTCACCGCCACCCGCGCCTGGCCGCGCATCTTGAACGCGCTGGCCACGCCACAGGCATGCAGCGCCTGGGTAGCAATGGGTACGCACAGCGGAAAATCCTCCTTGGCGGCCGGATCGACGAAGTCGCTGCCGCGTTCGTCGCCGCCCCAATACAGCAGGATTTCCTCCATGCGTACCCCGCGCATCAGCTGCACGGCGGTGTCGCGGTAATAGGGCACCAGGATGTCTTCGGCGTGCATCAGGGCGCCGAGGGCCACACCAATGGCTTCCTGGCCGAGCGTCGGCGCGTAGGTGCCGATGCGCCCGGTGCGCTGCAGGGCCACGGCTTTCTGATCGAAAAGGCGGGTCAACACCATTTGCCGGTAAAGCCGCTCCAGCAATTCGGCGTCTTCGGCACAAGCCGGAAGCTCCGCACAAGGTTGACCGTCTGGGTCAAGATAACGGGTATACGCAATAGCGGGGTCGTGCATGCCAATCTCCAGAGCACCTTGTGGGTGCGTTTGCGGGTGCGGCTTGTGGCCGCGGGCCCAGTGGAAAAAGCTTGTATCAACCGTAGAGCAAATGTTCGGCCAGTGCATCGGCCACTCGTGCCGGCGAGCGCTTGTCGGCCTGAGCATGAGCATAGATCTCGGTCAGGCGTACGCCGATCCGCGAGAGGTGCGCCGTGATCGCCGGCAACGTCTCGCCGCGATGTTGCAGTGCAACATAGATCAGCCCGCCCGAGTTGATCACATAATCCGGCGCATAGAGAATGCCGCGCGCCTCCAGCTCGTCGGCGACATGCGCTTGTGCCAGCTGGTTGTTAGCCGCGCCGGCCACTGCAGCGCAGCGCAGGCGCGCGACGCTCTGGCTGTCCAACACCCCGCCCAACCCGCAGGGCGCGAGGATGTCGCAGGGTGTGCTGAGCAACGCATCACTGGCCACCGGATGGGCACCGAATTGCTCCACCGCCAGCTGCACGCGACCACTGTCCAGATCGCTGACCAGTACTTCGGCGCCCGCGGCCGCCAATTGCTCTGCCAATGCGTACCCGACATGACCGAGCCCCTGCACCGCCACGCGCAGGCTTTCCAGATCGTCGCTGCCCAGACGGGCCAGCGCAGTGGCGCGAATACCATTGAATACGCCCATCGCGGTGTGTGGCGAGGGATCACCGCCCGCGCTGGTGCTGGTCACATGTTGGGTGTGCTGGGCGACGCAGTCCATGTCGGCGCTCGACGTACCGCTGTCCACCGCGGTGATGTAACGGCCAGCCAACGACTCGATCATGCGCCCGAAAGCCTCGAACAGCGCCGCGCGGTTGGCGATATGTCCCGGCCGGATGATCACCGCCTTGCCACCGCCCTGGGGCAAGCCGGCCAGGGCGGCCTTGTAGCTCATGCCCTGAGCCAGGCGAATCGCATCGAGAATGGCACTTTCAGGGTCCGCATACGGTAAAAAACGGCAACCGCCCAATGCCGCACCGAGTGTGGTGTTGTGAATGGCGATGATTGCTTGCAGCCCGGTGGGCGGGTCCTGGGCCAGGTGTAAAGCTTCGAGCCGGGCGGCTTCCATTGCGGCGAACATGACATGATCTCCGTCTCTACATTTCTCGCAGTATAGGCTCGCGACTGGACGAAACTCCGCCTGCCGACTACAAGAAAAAGGTCACCAGGAGGCACGACGAATGGATCTTCGCGAAGCCTGCCTCGCCTGCCTGCGGCGAGGCCCCACAGCCATGTTCGAGGCCGCGCTTTGGATTGCCGCCGAACATGATCCGCTCTTGCGTCCCCGCCAGGTTCTGGCCGAACTGGAGCACCTGCGTCATCGCGTGGCCGTCAATCTACCCAGCCTTCCGCCTCGTGAGCTGGCCCAGCCGTTGCTGCGCCAGCTGTGCGCGCTGGATTTCCAGGAAGATGAAGACATTCCGCTCTCACCCCACGCGGCGCTTATCCATCAGGTCCTGCGCCGCCGGCGCGGCCAGCCACTGAGCCTGGCCTTGCTCGCCCTGGAAATCGCCCGCCGCCTGGACATTCCACTGCACGGCGTCAACTTTCCGGGACGCGTTCTACTGCGCGTACCCGGCGCCGATCACCTGCTCGACCCCTGTACTGGCCGACGCCTGTATGCCGGCGATTGCCGAGAGCTGTTGCGCCGCCAGTTTGGCAAGGCCATCCCCTTGCACGCCGACCATCTGCGCCCCTGCGATGCCCACACGCTGCTGCAACGTTTGTCGCGCAACCTGCGCGAACTGCATTTGCTGAACAATGCCCCGCTGGCTGCGCTCAAGGATGCCGAGCGCGTGCTGCTGCTCGGCCCACCCAGCCTCGCCGATCACTTGGCGCGCGCCGACATCTACCAACTGCTCGATTGTCCCGAAGGTGCGCGCTACGACCTGCAACATGCTCTGTTGCTGTGCGATGACCCAGGCGAACACTTGCGGTTGAACATGCGTCTGCGCCAGATAAAGAGCGTTTCGGCGGTGCACTGAAGCGCGAGTTGGGCTTGGCCCGGAGTCCACCCGCTACGGCACACTCTTTTTGCCTGCGCTAAGATGGCAGTCCGATTCGTTCAGGCGCTGCCAGCCATGTCCCCATCCATGATCATTGCAAGGTCGCAGCCATGCTGATTGGCGTGCTGCTCGCCATCACCTGGCTGGTTCTGCTGGTTCGCTATCCAGCCCGGGCGTTACCGGTCTCTGCAGTTGCCTTGCTGAGTCTCGGCCTGGTGGCGGCCTGGGTGCTGTGGCAGGAACACCGCGAGGAACAACGTCTAGCACACCTTGAGCTGCGCCTCGAATACGCTCCCGGCCACTGCCCGAGCCATCGACCGCTGCACCTGGTGCTCACCAATGGCAGCGACAGGCCGCTGCAATCCCTGCGCTGGCAAATTGCAGCCTATCGTCCGGACAGTGATTTGAACCTTGCACAAAACCGTGGCGAAACACCGCGCTATCACGCCGCCGACCACTTGCAGCCCGGCGCCAGCTGGGAAGACTGCCTGCCCGTGCCGCCGCTGCGCCCGGGTTATCGTCCCGAAAGTCTGGATTTTCAGGCGCAACGCTTACGCGGCCAGTTCGCCGACTAGGGCCGACCAAGACCAATACCGCGCGCCATTGGCGCATAAGGCCGCGGATCGACGATCGGCTCACGGCCCAGCATCAAATCGGCCAGCAAGCGACAGGACGCCGGCGCCAGCACCAGACCGTTGCGAAAATGTCCGCAGTTCAGCCACAACCCTGGATGGCTCTCCAGCTCACCAATATAGGGAATGCCATCCGGCGACCCCGGCCTGAGCCCCGCCCAATGGCCTACCGCTTCCGCCTTGGCCAGCGCCGGCAGTAATTCGGCAGCTGAAGCTCTAAGGCTGGCCAGCGCTTCCTCGGTGGTGGACTTGTCGAAGCCCGTGTATTCCAGCGTGCTGCCCACCAGTACATGTCCGTCGCGACGCGGAATCGCATAGCGCCCCTTGGCCAGCACCATGCTCGGCAGAAAATCCTCGGCACACTTGAAGAGAATCATCTGCCCCCGCACCGGCTCTACCGGCAGCTCAAGACCAAGGGTTTTCAGCAACTCGCCACTCCAGGCGCCGGCGGCCACGACTACCCGCTCGGCATGCAGCTCGCCCAGAACGGTCTGCACACCAACCACACGCCCGTGATTGCGGATAAAGCCTTGCACCGAACAATGCTCGTGAATTTCCACGTTGGGCAATCGCAGCAAAGCGGCACGCAACGACTTCATCAAACGCGGATTGCGCACATTGGCCACCTCAGCCATGTACAGCGCACGCTGGTAACCATTCGCCAATGCCGGCACCGCCGCTTGCACGTCTACCACCGGCACCTGCACCAACGGCCGTCCGTGACGCGCGGCCCACGCTAACGCCTCGGCCTCATCATCCAGGTCCAACCAATACAGCCCGGTGACCTGCACTTGTGGATCCACCCCAGTCTCGGCCAGCAACTGCTCGCCCAGTTGGGGATAGAAGTCCTGCGACCAATGCGCCAAAGCTGACACCGCCTCAGCGTAGCGCCAGGGGTACAACGGCGAAACGATCCCGCCACCGGCCCAGGACGCCTCCCGACCCAACGCCTGGCGCTCCAGCAACACCACCTCAACACCCGCCCGCGCCAATTGGTAAGCGCAGAGCAAGCCGATGATGCCGCCGCCGATGATTAGTGTTCGCTGTGCCACAGTTCGCCCCTCTATAGGCAGGATTACCACGCGATTGCTTGACTCCCAAACGGTCTGGACTAAGAAGGATGGGCGACCAGGAGGATCGCCATGATACGCGGACTGGTAAAAGGACTTGCACATGAACTTTCATCCACAGCGGGCGTTTACGCTCGTGGAGTTGATGATCACGCTGGCGCTGCTGGCCATTCTCGCCAGCGTTGCCGTTCCGGCTTTCGCAGAGCTTATTGCGCGCAATCGGCAATTGGCGCTGCAAGATGAAATGCTCGCTGCGTTGAATTACACCCGGGCGCAGGCTGTTCTCAGCAACTCAGTCGTCGAACTATGCGCCTCAGGCAACGGGACCAGCTGCCAAACCGACTGGAGCCAGGGCTGGATCATCCGACAGGCATCCGATGGCAAAGTCCTTCGCTTCAGCCAGCAAGCGTCCGGCAGCAGCTTGCGCTGGCGCGGGTTTAGGCAACACGTCGATTTCGCCGGCAACGGCATCGGTTTTGCGAGCAATGGGTCCTTCTTTGAATGCGATCAACAGAAGCTCGCCTGGCTGATTGTACTCAACCGCCAGGGAAGGGCGCGCATTGGTAATGCTGCGGATAAACATGAGCGGCTTCATTTATGCGGGGCTCAAGACGAAGTAACAGACGACGACATCGAAACGGTCGAAAGTTAAGCAGCTCACAACTTTACAAACCCGACGACCGGATGTCCCCCGTTTCGCCCCGGTCGTCTTCGCAAACACGACATACTCCAGGCCTGCTCGCATGATCTCAACGTCAACACCCTGGAGCTCATCATGTCACGTCGTTCTGGCATGCACGGATTCACCCTGATCGAATTAATGATCACGCTGGCCTTGTTAGCCATTGTGGCGAATATCGCCTTGCCCAACTTCGCCACGTTGATTCGCGACAATCAGCTTCAGGGGAAGGCCGAGGAGTTGGTGGCTTTCTTGCAATATGCCCGCAGCACAGCCGTCGCAAATCGACAAACCATTTTGATTGAGCCGGGTGCTAACAACGCCGCTTGGGTGGCCTCAATCAAAGTTCAACAGCCGGCCAATGCTGAAGCCGAGGGTGAAGATGAAGACTCACCACCCGAACCTTTGCCGAATATTCCCTTACGCCATTTCATTCCCGACTCAAGCCAGGCTGCCGTTCTATCCTCCCGAGCCAGTTTCGAATACGCACCCAACGGCACCGCCTCAGCCACGGCCCGTATCACCCTGTGCCGTGCTTCGGATGCTGCTTCGGGCTACCTGATCAACGTGGGCGCCAGCGGTGCAACCCGGCTTCTTCCCCGTGGCAAAGACATCAACGGCACCTTGGCGAGCTGCACTCCATGAAAAAACCTTTCCACAAATCCCATGGCTTCAGTTTGATTGAAGTGCTCGTCACGCTATTGCTGGTCAGCATAGGCATCATCGGCCTGGTCGCCATGCAGGCTCGCGCCATCCAGTACACCCAGGACTCCGTGCAGCGTAACCACGCGGCCATGCTGGCCAGTGACCTGTTTGAACTGATCAAGGCCAACCCCACCCAGATCGATACATACAGCTTTTCCAGCCTGCCAGCCGCTGCCAGCTCAGCGACTGAATGTATTGGCCTCGCCAATACCGCTGCCAGCAAACAACTTGAATGCTGGTCTCGTGACGTCCGTGCCCTCTTACCCGGCGCAGCCGATCTCGTAAATAACTTCCACACCTGTCTTTCTAAAACGCCTGGTTCATGCAATGCAGGCTCGGTCCTGGAGATCCAGCTCGCCTGGCGAGCCCAAGGAGAAGGCTGCCTGGACGATACCGTCGTAGCGGAGGAAACACCCAGTGCAGATGACGAGAGCACAAGTGAAGAAAGTAGTGACGATGAAAGCGGAGAGGGTAGCGAAGACGAGGAGTCGGCGGACGAAAACGCACCGCCAGGCGATACATCAATTTGTCACTACCGCATTCGCGCTGAAGTGTAAGGAACACTCGTCATGAACAAGCAAAGCGGATTGTCCATGGTCGAACTGCTGGTCGCTTTGGCCATTAGCAGTTTCCTGATCCTCGGCATTACTCAGATTTATCTCGACAACAAACGCAACTATCTCTTTCAGCAAGGCCAATCCAGCAATATCGAGAATGGCCGCTACACCCTGCTGATCCTCGATCAGGAGCTGGCTAAAGCCGGTTATCGACGCGAGCCCGATAGCCTTGCCGAATTTGTTTTTCCTGCTCAAGACACTGAAAGCTGCGCATTCAACCCCGGGCAGGTCGTCAAATTTCTTAGCGCCACCAGCTTCTGTATCCGCTACGAACCCGCCTTCAATGGCACCAGGGATTGCGAGGGGAACAACGTCGTAGACATTCCAGATAGCCCATACACCAGGTATTCAGGCGTTCCCATTGTTGCCAAATTCGAGTTCGACGCCAGTTCGGGCGAACTTCGCTGCAACAACGCAGCGATTGCCGACGGCCTTGCCGATTTACGCTTCGAATTTGGCGTGAATACCACGAACGAAAAAACCGTCGCTACTTACAAAGGCACCCCGGCCAGCGGGGACGAAATTCGCTCTGTTCGATATTTCGCTCTGGCAGCCAGTGCAGCCCAACTGAGCGATAACCGAGACAGCCCTGCTTTCAAACATTGGGCCGCCAAATATCCGGCTGCTAGCGAGGCGGCAGATGAATCGCCTGACTCGGAAGAAACTCCAGGAGGATCACAAGTCGATATCGAAGCGCCGGACAGAAAGCTCTATTCCCTCGTCGGCAGCACTACAAGCATGAGGAATCGTCTGCCATGAATATCAACCTCCTCCCCACATTTCCACCGACGCAGCGGGGCGCCAGCTTATTGATCGCCCTGGTGTTCCTGCTGATTCTTACCGTGCTGGCCATTTCCAGCATGCGTGAAGTCGCCCTAGAGGCACGCATTACCGGCAACGTCGCCGAGCAGAAAAAACTCGTAAGTTCAGCCGAATCGGGCCTGCGCGACGGCGAGCGCCGCGCAACCCTGCGCGGCCCACAAGAGCCGACCAGCGACTGCGCAGAGATCGCCACCAAGAAGCTCTGCCTGCTGACTCGCCAACCCAGCTACGCCCAAGACTTCACTGACCATCAAGTGTATTCACCAAACGATGACACAACCTTGGAGCGTGATACTCGCTGGTATGCGCAGATCGCTCCCTCTGGCGAAAACCAGGGCGAAAGCGAAAACCCGGAGTACGGCAATATGATGCTGGGCATTGGCATCTTCCGATATGAAATTAACAGCCAGTCGAAAAGCACCACCCTAGATGCAGCGTTGCGCTCAACCGTGGCACTGAACTCCAAAGGCCGGATTGAAAGCGAATAACAACTCGACCCCTACCCTGCTAATAATAACGTCCTCATGGAGTCCCTATGAGCACCCTGAGCTTTTATAAAAAAGCATGCATGAGCCTGCTCGGCTGTGCCTTTTTTTTAAGTGGAACTCAATCCGCCGTAGCCGCTGCGCTGAACATTAGCAATATCCCATTGATACTTAGCGAGACAGTGGCGCCTAACCTAATTCTGACTTTGGACGACTCGGGTAGCATGCGAGCGTCCTATGTACCTGACAGCATCGAGAGCGATCGCACCTCGCGCCGAATCAAATCATCAACCTACAACTCGATGTATTACAACCCCGAAATTACATACCTGATACCCGTAAAATTCGACTCAAACGGAAATGAAAGCGGCGCATATAGCACCTCATTTAGCGAGGCTTATTACAATGGATTCAACCCCAGCCTTGGCGGATTGAACCTTAACAACAACTACAAAGTCTCATGGTGGTATAAACCTACTGTCGCGCACGGCACTAACTTTGATGCCAACGTCCCTGATTACAGCTATCGTCAGTTTGCTGAAAACCCGGCACAGGACTTTAAATTTCTTGTAACCCTAAGCCTTACCGGAACCCAGAGCACCTCAATAAAAAACGAAAACTTCGGATCAATTACAGTTAGAAGATCGAACACTGGCTGCACCGCCAGCTCATCATTATATTCCAATATACAATGCAGCCGAAGCAACTCCAACTACACTATATCTTTGGAGAAATCCGGAGTACCTGCTTATTACTATGTCTATGATCCGACACTGGATTCATGCTCCCAGAGCATCAGCAGTGACAACTGCTACCGAAAAGTAGATGTCACTGGTGACGCCCAAAAACAAAATTTCGCCATCTGGTATTCCTTTTATCGAAACCGGGCACTAGCGACCCTATCCGCTGCTCGCCTAGCATTCTCGGATCTGTCACCCAGTGCCCGCCTGACGTGGCAAAGTCTGAACGCGTGTACATCCCTAAACGGCACGAGTGCTGGCTGCGGTGGAGATAACCGATTTCGCGAATTCACTGCATCACAGCGAGGACGGCTGTTTTCTTGGTTCGACACGCTGAACTTCAATAGCGGAACACCGCTTCGCGGCGCGCTAGATCGCGCCGGGAAGTTTCTAACGACTGAAACCGCCTGGCATAAGTACCCTAACGATACCAGCCAGAACAACGTAACCGGCAATATTTATGCTTGCCGACCTAGCTATCACATCAGCATGACCGATGGCATCTGGAACGGTGACACTGTTACTTCGGGAAGAACAACAACAGACTCTGATGCAGTAAGAGGCAACGCTGACAATACGACCCAAACTTTACCGGACGGCAGTACCTATACGGTGGCTGCCCCCTTTAAAGATGGTACGGCCAATACCCTGGCTGACCTCGCCTTCAAATACTGGGCAACCGATGCCAAGCCTGGGTTGGACAACAAGCTCAAGCCCTTTATTCCCTTCGCCAATACCAATCGAGAGACCCAGTACTGGGACCCTCGAAACAATCCCGCCACATGGCAAAATCTAGTCAATTTCACCATGGGGCTTGGCCTAACTCGCGCCCTAAATAATCCAAGCCTGCCCTGGGCAGGAAATACCTTCAGCGGGACAGGTTATGAAAACCTAAAAACTGGTACGCCTTGGCCGCCAGCCGCTGCTGACAGTGATAACAATGTCTATGACCTCTGGCACGCAGCAATTAACTCCCGTGGCGAGTTTTTCAGCGTGGACAGCCCGGATACCATGGTTGAGGCATTCCAAGACATCCTCAAGAGAATCTCCGCGCGCACCACTGCTGCTGCACGTCCAGCCGTTTCCGCTTCTTTCGTTTCCGACTCGGACGGCAGCGCCCTGCAAAGCAATGTCTATGCGACTGAGTTTTCCAGTGAAGACTGGAGCGGCCAGATCACCAAGACCTCCATCGATGGCAGCGGTACCCAAACCGTTGCCTGGGATGCCAAGGCGAATAACCAAAGCGCGCTAAGCAATGTGAAAATGAAATCTGCCACTGACACCAGCTCAGGCCTCCAGGACTTCACATGGAACAACCTGACTGAAGTTCAGCAGGCTATGTTTAACAAAAACCCAGAAGAATTGACTCATCCTGTCGACGCTCGCGGAGTGGAAAGGCTCGCCTACATCAAGGGCTCCCGCGGTAACGAAGGCAGCGCCGAGACACACTTTCGTCAGCGCAGCACAGTCATCGGCGACATTATCAACTCCAGCCCGGTGATCGTCGGTACACCCAGCTATCTCGCCTATCTGGCAGACAAGATTGAAAACCCCGCCACCGCTGAATCCCCCAACGGCCGCGACAGCTATAGAAGCTATTCGACCTTCCGCGCAGAACATCGCAAGCGTACTGCAGCGACGCCGGTGGACGAAGGGCGTCAAGAAATGATCTATGTCGGCGCCAATGACGGCATGTTGCATGGCATCAATGCCAACACGGGCAACATCCAGTTTTCCTTCGTGCCCAGCGCGGTCATGCCAGACCTTTATCGACTGACCGGAAAAAACTACAAGGGAGGCGAGCATCGCTTCTTCGTAGATGGCACGCCCGTGGTTCGCGATGTGTATTTTGACGATACCCTCGGCTGGCGCACCGTCCTGGTTGGCACCCTGCGCGCAGGTGGCAAGGCGTTGTTTGCTCTGGATGTCACCGACCCGGCGAATATCAAGCTGCTCTGGGAATTCGACGCCACTGAAGCAGGCGGCGATGTGGATCTGGGCTACACCTTTGCCCAACCAGAGATTGCTCGCCTGCATACCGGGAAATGGGCGGTGCTGATGGGCAACGGTTATAACAGCACGAATGACAAGGCCGCGCTGATGATCATCGATATTCAGACCGGTGCACTGCTGAAGAAGCTGGTGGTACCCGAGATCACGCAGGGCTCCGGGGCCAGTGCTACGACCCTACCTAATGGGCTATCCAGCGTCCGTGCCGCCGACAATAACAGCGACGGCCTGGCCGACTACGCCTATGCGGGCGACCTACAGGGCAACCTGTGGCGCTTTGACCTGGTCAAGTCCGTTAGCTCGACACCCGAGAATCCCATCAGCGATCCTTTCTCACGAACCGTACAGACCAACGTTACAACCGACCACTTCACCATTGCCTACGGTGGGAAACCTCTCTTCACCGCGCGAGATTCGGGTGGAACGGACGCCAATCCCAGCGCACGCCAAGCCATCACCATTCAACCGTCGCTGGTCCGTCATCCAACTCGCCTGGGTTACCTGGTGCTCTTCGGTACCGGCAAGTATTTCGAAACCAGTGATGCGAATGTGGATACCAGTCGGGTGATGACGCTGTACGGCATATGGGATCGCAAGACCAAAGCGCAGGACACCACTGAAAGTACCGCCACTGCGGAAAAACGCAGCACCTTGGCTACCCAGCGATTCACCAATCAGCATGACGGTGCAACCGTGGGCGTAGAAGGTAACCAGGCGGTCAACGATATTCGCATTCTCAGCCAGGAGCCGATCAGTTGGTATAACGCCCCGGCTGCAGGTGAAACCTTGGACTACGAAGATGACAGCAACGTTGCCAAATGGGGCTGGGCGCTTGATCTCAAAGTCGGCAATACGCAGCTGGGCGAGATGATCGTCAACAACATGTCCGCGAGCGGCGGGACGTTGTTCTACAGCAGCCTGACACCCAACATTGATCCGTGCGCGGATGGAGCGGACACCTGGTTCTATGCCGTGGACGCCTATACCGGCGGACGCACCAAGTACAACGTCCTCGACCTCAGCAAAGACGGCATCGTCAACGCAACCGATGCCTTTAGCTCGAACGTTGTGTCCGGCGTGCGTTTCCCGGCCCTCGGAGGCTTCAACCTGGCTCCAGGTAATAAAGTGTTCGGTAGCGACGGCGCCAATAACCCCGCCACGGTAGGCGACGACCCGAACTCTAACGGACGCCAGAGCTGGCACATCATCCCCGAGGAATTCAAATGATTGACCAACGCACATCCGCCGGCTTTACCCTGATCGAAGTCATGATCGTGGTCGCGATCATCGGCATCCTTGCGGCCATTGCCTACCCCAGCTACGACGAGCACATAAAGCGCGGCAACCGCACCGAGGGGCAGGCCTTGCTTAGCGAGGCCGCTGCACGCCAAGAGCGATTTTTCGCCCAAAACAACCGCTACATCACCACTGCAGCGGATATTGGAAAGCTGCAATTGCCGAGAACGAGCGGTACGACCGTCACTTCGAGCACAGGCAAATACACACTCAATGTCGGGGCAGTCAACGGCGACGGCGGTTATACGCTGACCGCCACTCAGCAGTTCTCAGATACCGCCTGCGGCAACCTGACCCTGACAGCCTTGGGCACCAAAGGCCGCTCGGGGAGCGGCAAAACCATTCAGGATTGTTGGCGTTGAACCACCCTTAAAAAAAGAAGCCCGGGTTAAACCCGGGCTTCTTTTTTTCATAACAACAAAACGCTAATTACAAATTCTTCACCCGCAACTCCTTAGGCATCGAAAACGTAATGTTCTCCGGCCGTCCGATCAGCTCTTCTGCGCCGGTGGCACCCCAGGCGTGCAGTTGTTCGATCACACCACGCACCAAAACTTCCGGGGCGGAGGCGCCAGCAGTGATGCCGACCTTGGTGACGTTGTCGAACCACTCTCGCTGGAGGTCTTCGGCGCCGTCGATCAGGTAAGCCGGGGTACCGATGCGTTCGGCCAGTTCGCGCAGGCGGTTGGAGTTGGAGCTGTTCGGGCTGCCGACCACCAGCACCAGGTCGCTTTCCACGGCCAGTTGCTTGACGGCGTCTTGGCGGTTCTGGGTGGCGTAGCAGATATCGTCCTTACGCGGCCCGCCGACGTTGGGGAAGCGTTGGCGCAGGGCGTCGATAACCTTGCTGGTGTCGTCCATCGACAACGTGGTCTGGGTCACGAAGGCCAATGAGTCAGGATTACGCACCTGCAACCTGGCCACGTCGTCCTCGTTTTCCACCAGATAAATGCTGCCGCCCTTGCTGTCGTCGTACTGGCCCATGGTGCCTTCGACTTCCGGGTGGCCTGCATGGCCGATCAACACGCACTCACGGCCTTCACGGCTGTAGCGCACCACTTCCATGTGCACCTTGGTGACCAGCGGGCAGGTGGCGTCAAACACCTTCAGACCGCGCCGCTCGGCTTCCTGGCAGACCGCCTTGGACACGCCGTGGGCGCTGAAGATGACGATGAAGTCATCCGGCACCTGATCCAGCTCTTCGACAAACACCGCACCGCGGGCGCGCAAGTCCTCGACCACGAACTTGTTGTGCACGACTTCATGGCGCACATAAATGGGCGGACCGAATACTTCCAGAGCGCGGTTGACGATCTCGATGGCGCGATCGACGCCGGCGCAGAAGCCTCGGGGGTTGGCGAGTTTGATTTGCATGGGCTCTCTCGGCACGCGGTTTAACCAGAAGTGAAGTCTACTGCGGGACTGTCTGTCCTGCGTGATGGGTATCGCTGCGCTCAACCCATTCGGCGGTTGCGACCTGTGTCAGGCCGCCTTCACGTCAAGTATTTCCACGTCGAAGGTCAGCGTCTTGCCGGCCAGCGGGTGGTTGAAATCAATGGTCACCTGATGGTCGTCGAAGGTGCTGACCACGCCGGGCAGTTCGGCTTTGGCAGCATCCTGGAAGATCACCATCAGGCCTTCGGCGAGCTCCATGCCCGCAAACTGGCTGCGCGGCATCACCTGCAGGTTCTGCGGGTTGGACGGGCCAAAGCCGCGCTCCGGCTCGATGCGCAAGCTGCGCTTGTCACCGGCCTTGAGACCTTGCAGGGCCAATTCGAAGCCGGGCAGCAGGTTACCGTCGCCGAATTTAAAGGTGGCCGGCTTTTTGTCGAAGGTGCTGTCCACTACATCGCCGCTTTCCAGCTTGATGGCGAAGTGCAGGGTGACTTCCTTGTCCGGGCCGATACGTACGTCAGTCATGGGAGTCTCCGGACTGCTTGGAATTGAACATGTCCAGCGCCAGCATGATGGCGCCAACGGTAATGGCACTGTCGGCCAGGTTGAAGGCTGGGAAATACCAGCGGTTCTGCCAGTGAACGAGGATGAAGTCGATCACGTGGCCGAACAGGATACGGTCCAGCAGGTTGCCCAACGCACCGCCCAGCACCAGGGCCAGCGCGACCGCCAGCCAGGTTTCGTTGGGTTTCAGGCGTTTGAGCCAGATCACCAGCACGATGCTGACCACAATGGCGATCAGCGCGAACAGCCAGCGCTGCCAGCCGGATTCACCGGCCAGGAAGCTGAAGGCTGCACCGGTGTTGTAGGCCAGCGTCCAGCTGAAGTAATCGGGAATGATCACGATTTGTTGGTACAGGTTCAGGCTGCCTTCGAAGTAGTACTTGGTCGCCTGATCGAGGACGAACACCAGTGCACTGAGCCACAACCAGGTCAGCTTGCCGAAGCGCGCGGTCATCGGTCGTCCTCTACCAGCACACCAACAGCCGGCAGGCCGAAGCCTCGCAGGGGCAGGATCGACGGCTTATGCATAGTGTCGGGTCTCGCCAGCGCCTTCGATATTTTCCACGCAGCGGTCGCACAGCTCCGGATGCTCGGCATGGTTGCCGACGTCCTCGCGGTGGTGCCAGCAGCGCGCACACTTGGCGTGGGCCGACTTAACGATCTTCAGCTCCAGGCCCGGCACCTCGGTCGCCACGGCATCGGCCGGGGCATCCGCCAGCGGCGCCAGCGAGGCGGTAGAGGTAATCAGGGCGAAACGCAGTTCGTTGCCCAGCTTGCCCAGCGCCGCTTGCAGAGACTCCTCGCCATACAGGGTCACTTCGGCCTGCAGGCTACCGCCGATGGCCTTGGCCGCGCGCATGCCTTCCAGTTCCTTGTTGACTGCGCCTTTGACCGCCTGGATCTGTTCCCAATAGGCGCGGTCCAGGGCAAAGCCTTCCGGCAGCAATGGCAGTTGGTCGTACCACGTGTTGAGCATCACCGACTCGTTGCGCTCGCCCGGCAGGAACTGCCAGATCTCGTCGGCGGTGAAGGCCAGGATCGGCGCAATCCAGCGCACCAGCGCCTCGGCGATGTGGAACAGCGCCGTCTGACAGGAGCGACGCGCGATGCTGTCGGCCTGAGTGGTGTACTGGCGGTCCTTGATGATGTCCAGGTAGAAGCCGCCCAGCTCCTGCACGCAGAAGTTGTGTACCTTGTGGTAGACGTTCCAGAAGCGGTACTCATCGTAGGCTTCGGTGATTTCAGTCTGCAGGCGCGCCGCGGCGTCCAAGGCCCAGCGATCCAGGTCGAGCATCTGCTCGACCGGCAGCAGGTCCTTGGACGGGTCGAAACCGTTCAGGTTGGAAAGCAGGAAGCGCGTGGTATTACGGATGCGCCGGTAGGCATCGGCGGTGCGCTGCAGGATGACCTTGGAGACGGCCATCTCGCCCGAATAATCCGTCGACGATACCCACAGGCGCAGGATGTCGGCGCCCAGGCTGTCGTTGACTTCCTGCGGGGCCACCACGTTGCCCATCGACTTGGACATCTTGCGGCCGTTCTCATCCACCACGAAGCCGTGGGTCAGCAGACCACGGTACGGCGCGTGGCCATCAATGGCGCAGGCGGTCAGCAAGGAGGAATGGAACCAGCCACGGTGCTGGTCGGAGCCTTCCAGGTACAAGTCGGCGCGTGGGCCTTCTTCGTGGCCCATGGGGTGCGAGCCGCGCATCACGTGCCAGTGGGTGGTGCCGGAGTCGAACCACACGTCGAGGGTGTCGTTGATCTTCTCATACTGCTCGGCTTCGTCTCCCAGCAGCTCGGTGGGCTCCAGTTTGAACCAGGCTTCGATACCTTCCTGCTCGACGCGCTGGGCGACCTGCTCCATCAGCTCGACGGTGCGCGGGTGCAACTCGCCGCTTTCCTTGTGCAGGAAGAACGGGATCGGCACGCCCCAGTTGCGTTGGCGCGAGATGCACCAGTCCGGACGGCCGGCGATCATGCCGTGCAGGCGCGCCTGGCCCCAAGCCGGGACGAACTGGGTGTTTTCGATGGCGTCCAGGGCGCGGGCGCGCAGGGAGCTGCCATCAGCCACAACCTTATCCATGCCGACGAACCACTGCGCGGTGGCGCGGTAGATCAGCGGGGTCTTGTGGCGCCAACAGTGCATGTAGCTGTGGCTGATGCTCTCATGTTTGAGCAGCGCGCCGACTTCACGCAGCTTCTCGACAATGGCCGGGTTGGCCTTCCAGATGAACTGGCCGCCGAAGAACGGCAGGTCCGCAACGTAGACGCCGTTGCTCTGCACCGGACTGAGAATGTCGTCGTTCTCCATGCCGTAGTGCTTGCAGGTGCGGAAGTCGTCCTCACCATAGGCTGGGGACGAGTGAACGATGCCGGTACCGGCGCCGGTCTCCACGTACTCGGCCAGGTAGACCGGCGAGAAACGCTCGTAGAACGGGTGGCGGAAGCGGATATTTTCCAGCGCGCGGCCTTCGCAACGGGCAATGATTTCGCCCTGCAGGCCATAGCGTTGCAGGCTGGACTCGACCAGCTCTTCGGCCAGCACCAGCAACGTGTCGCCGGTATCGACCAGCGCGTAGATGAAGTCAGGGTGAACGTTCAGCGCCTGGTTGGCCGGAATGGTCCAGGGCGTGGTGGTCCAGATGACAATGCTGGCCGGCTTGGCCAGGTGCGCCTGACCAAAAGCAGCGGCCAACTGATCGGCATCTTCTACGGCGAAGGCGACGTCGATGGCGTCGGACTTCTTGTCCTGGTATTCGACTTCCGCCTCGGCCAGCGCCGAACCGCAATCAAAACACCAGTTCACCGGCTTGAGGCCCTTGAACACGAAACCGCCTTCGACCATTTTCGCCAGGGCGCGGATTTCACCGGCCTCGTTGGAGAATTCCATGGTCTTGTACGGGTTGTCCCAGTCGCCCAGCACGCCGAGGCGCACGAAGTCGGCCTTCTGCCCTTCGATCTGCTGGGTCGCGTAATCGCGGCAACGCTCGCGGGTCTGGTCGGCCGGCTGATTCTTGCCGAAGGTGGTCTCGACCTTGTGCTCGATCGGCAGACCATGGCAGTCCCAGCCCGGCACGTAGGGCGCATCGAAGCCGGCCAGGGTGCGCGAGCGCACGATCATGTCCTTGATGACCTTGTTCACCGCATGGCCGATGTGAATGCTGCCGTTGGCATACGGCGGGCCATCGTGAAGAATGAACTGCGGACGCCCTTTACCCTGCTCGCGCAGCTTCTGATAGAGGTCCATGCTCTGCCAGCGTGCCAGGGTTTCCGGCTCGCGCTGCGGCAGGCCGGCCTTCATCGGAAACGCCGTTTCCGGCAGGTTCAGGGTCGCTTTGTAGTCGGTCATCGTCATTCAGGCTCGTTAGGGATGCGGTTGACCCAGCCAATAGGCTCGGGCGGCGGCGATATCGGCGTCGATCGCCATTTTCAAATCTTCCAGCGAGGAAAAGCGCAGCTCCTCGCGCAACTTATGGTGAAAGGCCACGCTGATGCGCTGGCCATACAGGTCGCCAGCGTAATCAAGCAGATGGACTTCCAGATGGGCGCGGCCATCGCCCTGCACGGTGGGGCGCATGCCAATGTTGGCCACCCCCGGCACGCGCTGCCCCTGGATCAGCGCACTGACCAGGTACACGCCCTGCAGCGGTATGCGGCTGCGCTTGAGCTGCACATTGGCGGTTGGTGCGCCCAATTGGCGACCGAGCTTCTGGCCATGCATGACCCGCCCGGCGATGCTGTACGGCCGGCCCAGCAACCGTTCGGCCAAAGCGAAATCGCCGCTGGCCAGCGCTTCGCGCACGCGGGTACTACTGATGCGTTCGCCATCCAGCTCGATGGTCTCGGCGGACTCGACGCTGAAGCCATCGCGCTGCCCCGCCCGCTGCAGGAAGGCGAAGTCGCCGGCGCGGTCGCAGCCGAAGCGAAAATCGTCGCCCACTTCCAGGTGCTTGACGCCAAGCCCGTCGACCAGCACCTGCTGGACGAAATCGCTGGCACTGAGCTCACGCAGGCGCCGGTTGAAGGCCAGGCACAGCACCCGGTCCACACCTTCGGCGGCCAGCAGCTCGAGCTTGTCGCGCAAGCGCGCCAAGCGTGCCGGCGCCTTGTCCGGGGTGAAGAACTCGCGCGGCTGTGGCTCGAAGATCACCACGCAGGTGGGCAGGCACAGCTCAGCCGCGCGCTCGCGCAGCCGCTTCAGGATTGCCTGATGGCCACGGTGCACACCGTCGAAATTGCCAATAGTGGCGACACAGCCCCGATGCTGGGGCCGCAGATTGTGTAGGCCTCGAACCAGCTGCATAGCGGACGTCTTGATTGAAAAGTGGCCGATTATACGCACAGCGGCGGATGGCGGGTAGGCCACGGGATAGCGGCAAGGCACACACGTCAAACGACACTTGGCAGCGAGGCGGCCAGCCTACCCCTGTAAATGCAGACAGCGCCGTCAAATCGCCCGGCGCGCGAAGTCCCGCACACGAAAGCCCAGCACCGCCAGCATGCCGAAATAGGCCATCACCCCAGCGCCCACCAACACCCCCAAACGGGCGAAGCGCAACAGCATGCCGCCCTGCTCCCACGCCGGCATGACCTGCATCACACCGACCAGCACGGCGACCATGGCCAGCACCGCCACGACCAGCTTGGCGAGGAAGCGCCCCCAGCCGGGCTGCGGCTGGAACAGATTATGAGCGCGCAGTTTCCAGTACAGCAGGCCGGCATTCAGGCAGGCCGCCAGTCCAATGGCCAGGGCCAGGCCGGCATGGGCCAGCGGGATGACGAACACGAACAGCACGTTCATCACCTGGGTCATAGCCAAGGTAAACATGGCGATGCGCACCGGCGTTCTGATGTTCTGCCGGGCATAGAAACCGGGGGCCAGCACCTTGATCAGGATCAGCCCCAGCAAGCCGACCGAATACGCCATCAAGGCCCGCTGGGTCATCTGCGCATCGTGGGCGCTGAACTGGCCGTACTGGAACAACGACACGGTGAGTGGCTCGGCCAGCAGCGCCAGCGCCAAGGCACAGGGCAGTACCAACAGGAAGCACAGGCGCAATCCCCAATCCAGCAGACGGGAATATTCCTCGGGATTCTGGCTGGCGACGCTTTTCGACAGTGAAGGCAGCAGAATCGTCCCCAGCGCGACGCCTAGTACCCCGGAAGGCAGCTCCATCAGGCGATCGGCGTAATACATCCAGGACACCGAGCCAGCCACTAGGAAGGAGGCGAAAACGGTGTTAATGATCAGCGAAATCTGCGCCACGGAGACGCCGAGGATGGCCGGCCCCATCAGCTTCATCACCCGCCACACACCGCTGTCGCGCAGGTTCAGTCGCGGCAGCACCAGCATGCCGATTTTTTTCAAATGCGGCAGTTGATAGAGCAACTGCGCCAGGCCGCCCGCCAATACCGCCCAGCCCAGTACCATGATCGGCGGATCGAAGTACGGGGTCAGGAACAAGGCGAAACCGATCATGCACAAATTGAGCAGGGTCGGCACGAAGGCCGGCACGGCAAAACGGTTCCAGGTATTGAGGATCGCCCCGGCCAGAGACGACAGGGAAATCAGCAGGATGTAGGGAAAGGTGATCCGTAACAGGTCGCTGGTCAGCTCGAAGCGGTCGGCCTCATCGGCAAAACCCGGCGCGGTGACCCAGACGATCCAAGGCGCGGCCAGTACACCCAGCAAGCTGACCACCGCCAGCACCAGGGTGAGCATCCCCGAGACATAGGCCACGAAGGTACGTGCGGCTTCCTCACCCTGCTGTTGCTTGTACTCGGCGAGAATCGGCACGAAAGCTTGGGAAAAGGCCCCTTCAGCGAAAATACGGCGCAGCAGGTTGGGCAGCTTGAAGGCCACAAAAAAGGCATCGGAAGCCACCCCGGCACCAAAGATGCGCGCAATGATGGTGTCGCGCACAAAACCCAACACGCGGGAGATCATGGTGATCGAGCTGACCGCTGCCAGGGATTTGAGTAGATTCATGAAAAATTGCGATCCGGACTGCACAAGCGGCCAGCGGCCTGTTATCGTGCCGGCCTTGGCCCTTAGGGTTGGAAAGCCGCCGAGTTTAGCGGCAAACCCGGGCCTTGGGATAACTTCCCTGCATCGCTTTTGACACCCGTCCTCCCATCGGCCGCTGCCGTGGGTGTGCTTGACAAGCAGACAACCCGACGGCATCATTCGCGGCCTTATTTATTTGCATCCCCCAGTTTTCGAGGAGTTCGACGGTGGCCAACAGCCCTTCCGCCAAAAAACGCGCCAAACAGGCTGAGAAGCGTCGCAGCCACAATGCCAGCCTGCGTTCGATGGTGCGTACCTACATCAAGAACGTGGTCAAGGCTCTCGAGGCCAAGGACCTGGAAAAAGCCCAAGCAGCCTACACTGCTGCCGTACCGGTCATCGACCGCATGGCCGACAAGGGCATCATCCACAAGAACAAGGCCGCTCGTCACAAGAGCCGCCTGAACGGTCACATCAAGGCACTGGCTCAGCCCGCCGCCTAAGTGATACGTTCCACAAAAAACCGGCCAATGGCCGGTTTTTTGTTGTCTGCAAAAAAAGGTAGCGCCAGGGCGAATCAGAACGCATCGATTACCCACCATCAGCCTTACCACGCCCTAATCGGGATCGCCGTCACCGCATTCTGCGGACTGCCCTCGATAATCCGATCGCTGTAAACCAAGTACACCAGCGTGTTGCGCTTCTTATCTAAAAACCGCACCACCTGCATGGTCTTGAACACCAAGGACGTGCGCTCTTTGAACACTTCTTCGCCATCCTTGAGCTCACCCTTCAAGCGGATCTCGCCCACTTGCCGGCAGGCGATGGAGGCCTCGGCGCGATCCTCCGCCAACCCCAACCCACCACTGACGCCACCGGTCTTGGCCCGCGACAGGTAGCAGGTCACGCCCTCCACCTTGGGGTCGTCGAACGCCTCGACCACAATCCGGTCATTTGGGCCGAACCACTTGAACACCGTGGAGACCTCGCCAATCTCTTCAGCCAGCGCCAAGGGCGCAGCCAGCATGAGCAGGAACAGTGCACGCGCGCGCATCGGCAGGGCCCTCAAACCACAATCATGTTGTCACGATGGATCAATTCCGGGCCGTCGACATAGCCCAGCAGTTTCTCAATATCGTCGGTAGGATGGCCGCAAATCTTTTGCGTCTCCACCGCACTGTAGTTGGCCAGCCCGCGCGCGACCTCTTCACCTTCAGGAGAGACGCACACCACCATCTCGCCGCGACGAAAGCTGCCAGCTACCGCCTTTACGCCCACCGGCAACAGACTTCTATGGCCTTCGCGCAGAGCCTTCACCGCCCCAGCATCCAGCACCAGCGTGCCGCGCATCTGCAGATGCCCAGCCAGCCATTGCTTGCGAGCGGCGCGGCGACTTTGCTCTGGGGACAGCAATGTGCCCAGGCGCTCGCCCACCTTGAGTCGATCTAGCACGCGCTCGATGCGCCCACCAATGATCACCGTATAGGCACCGGAACGCGCGGCCAGACGCGCCGCACGCAGCTTGGTCTGCATACCGCCGCGCCCCAACGCACCCGCACTGCCACCCGCCACGGCGTCCAGCGCCGGATCATCGGCACGTGCTTCGTAGATCAACTGGGCATTGGGGTTGTTACGCGGATCGGCGTCGAACATGCCGTCACGATCAGTGAGAATCACCAGCAGATCGGCTTCCACCAGGTTGGCTACCAACGCCGCCAGGGTGTCGTTGTCACCGAAACGAATCTCATCGGTCACAACGGTGTCGTTTTCATTGATCACCGGGATTACGTTCAGGCTCACCAGGGTGCGCAAGGTGCTCCGGGCATTCAGGTAACGCTTGCGGTCGGACAGGTCATCGTGAGTCACCAGCACTTGCGCAGTTTGCAGGCCATGCTCGGCGAAGCTGCTTTCCCACGCCCGCACCAGACGCATCTGACCAATGGCGGCAGCCGCCTGCAGTTCATGCATGGCTTTAGGACGCTCCTGCCAGCCAAGGCGATCCATACCCGCCGCCACCGCGCCGGAGGACACCAGCACCAGCTCCACACCCGCCTCGCGCAGCGCGACCATTTGCGCCACCCAGATATCCATGGCAGCGCGGTCCAATCCCTTGCCATCCGCGGTCAGCAAGGCGCTACCGATTTTCACTACCCAGCGCCGCGCGCCTGTCACCTTGTTCCGCATAGTCATCCAGCCCTGAGCCGAGAAGCGCCCTGCAGGCGCACGTCTTGTTTTAATTCGTTGCCATCACTCAGCACGACGCCGCTGAAAAGCGGCGCCGTGGCAAACGTCACTCCCTGACGTAAATGATTTCCGGACCGTCTTCATCGTCCTCGTAATCATCAAAATCGTCATCACTGACATCATCGACACTTCTAAGGCCGGCGCGACGCAAGGCACGCTGGTCATCCAGCTCCTGCAAGCGCGCCCGCGCCTCGTCCTCGATGCGCTGATCCAACTCCGCGAGCGCCTCGCCATAGGTCGGCTCTTCGGCAATGCGCAGGGCACGCTCATCCAAGTAACGCATGACGTCCTGGCTGAGCTCCTCGGTGCCTTCACGCTCCATCGCCGAGATGACGTACACCGGCCCTTTCCAGTCCAGGCGCTCGATCACGCGGCGCTTGCACTCCTCGCGCTCCTCCTCAAGCATCTGGTCGGCCTTGTTCAGGATCAGCCAACGGTCGCGCTCCAGCAGGGCCGGGCTGAACTTGCCCAACTCGTTGAGGATGACTTCCGCCGCATCCGCCGGATCGCTTTCATCCAACGGCGCCATGTCCACCAGATGCAGCAGCAGACGGGTCCGCGCCAGGTGCTTGAGGAAGCGTATACCCAGCCCGGCGCCTTCGGCCGCGCCCTCGATGAGCCCGGGGATGTCGGCAACCACAAAGCTCTTGTAGCGAGCGATGCTGACCACACCCAGGTTTGGGATCAAGGTAGTAAAAGGATAATCGGCCACCTTCGGCTTGGCCGCGGACACCGAGCGGATGAACGTGCTCTTGCCGGCATTGGGCAAGCCCAGCAGACCAACATCGGCCAGCACCTTTAATTCCAGCTTGAGGTCGCGCGCTTCACCCGGCTTGCCCGGCGTTGTCTGTCGCGGCGCGCGATTGGTACTGGATTTGAAGCGGGTGTTGCCCAGACCATGCCAGCCGCCTTGAGCGACCAGTAGGCGCTGCCCAGCCTTGATCAGATCACCGATGACCTCCTGGGTCCCAGCATCGATCACGGTGGTACCAATCGGCACCGGCAGGATCAGGTCTTCGCCCTTGGCCCCGGTGCAGTCGGCGCTGCCACCCTTGGCGCCATTTTGGGCATTGAAACGACGGGTGTAGCGGTAGTCCACCAGGGTGTTGAAGTTATCCACAGCCTCGATGTACACGGAGCCGCCGTCGCCACCGTCACCACCGTTGGGACCGCCCTTCTCGATGAACTTTTCGCGACGAAAGCTCATCATGCCATTACCGCCGTCACCGGCTTTTACAGAAATCGATACTTCATCGACGAATTTCATGAACGCCTCCCGCCCTGGGGCGGGCAGTTGAAACAAGAGAATCAGCCTGGGCTGGATACGCCTAGGATACAGAAACAAAAAAGCCCCGTCGCATGGACAGGGCTTTTTCAGCAGTGTCGCGCTTAGGCGGCGACAACGCTCACGTAGCGACGACCGAAGGCGCCCTTGACTTCGAACTTGACCACGCCGTCCACTTTCGCGAACAGGGTGTGATCCTTGCCGATGCCAACGCCGTAACCGGCGTGGAACTGGGTGCCGCGCTGACGCACGATGATGTTGCCGGCCTTGATGACCTGACCGCCGTACAGCTTCACGCCAAGGCGTTTACTTTCTGAGTCGCGACCGTTGCGGGTAGAACCGCCAGCTTTTTTGTGTGCCATGAGTCAAATCCTCCTAAAGGGATTAAGCCTGGATGCCAGTGATCTTGATTTCAGTGAACCACTGACGGTGGCCCTGACGCTTCATGTGGTGCTTGCGGCGGCGGAATTTGATGATGGTCACTTTGTCGTGACGACCTTGGGAAACCACCTCGGCAACGACCTTGGCGCCGTCAACAACCGGTGCGCCGATTTTTACGTCGTCGCCATTGCCAACCAGCAGAACGCGATCGAACGTGATGGATTCGCCAGCGGCGACTTCCAGCTTCTCGACCTTGAGGAATTCACCTTGGGCGACCTTGTATTGCTTGCCACCGGTAACAATTACAGCGTACATGGAAATATCTCCGTTAATCCTGCTCACCCAGCGCTTTATAAAAGGAAGAAGTGGCTGGCATGGCTGCTTGGGGTCGAAGGGTCGCCCAAGCAATTGCGTAAGGCAGGGAAATGCCCAGTAAAGTTCAGGGTGCGCGATTGTACGCAAGCCGCCCAGGCCGCGCAAGCGCCACGGTGTCTCGCCTTGACAGTGCCAAACCCGCCCCCTAGCATGCCGCGCATTCCCGAGGAGTGATAGACACCGTGCAATCCCAAGCTTTTTACCGTGTGGTGGCGGATGATTTTACCGCCGTTGACGAGATCATTCGCAAGCGACTCACTTCGCACGTCCCCCTGGTAGAAAAGATCGGCGACTACATCATCTCCGCCGGCGGCAAGCGTCTACGTCCCTTGCTGGTTCTGCTCGGCGGCAAAGCCGTCGGCTACTCCGACGACAATCTGCGCCTGCTGGCCGCCATCATTGAATTCCTGCACACCTCGACCCTGCTGCATGACGATGTCGTCGACAAGTCCGACATGCGCCGCGGCCGTTCCACGGCCAACGCACGCTGGGGTAACGCACCGAGCGTACTGGTGGGCGATTTCCTCTATGCCCGCTCCTTCGAAATGATGGTCGAACTGGCCTCGATGCCGGTGATGAACATCATTTCCCAGGCCACCCGGGTGATTGCCGAAGGCGAAGTGCTGCAGCTCTCGAAAATTCGCGACGCCAGCACCACTGAAGAAACCTATATGGAAGTGATCCGCGGCAAGACCGCGATGCTCTTCGAAGCCTCTACCCACAGCGCGGCGGCTCTGGCCGAAGCGCCAGCCGAGCACTGTGAAGCGCTACGCCAGTTCGGCGATGCGCTGGGTATCGCTTTCCAGTTGGTCGATGACCTGCTGGATTACAAGGGCGACGCGGACACGCTGGGCAAGAACGTCGGCGACGACCTGGCCGAAGGCAAACCAACCCTGCCGCTGATCTACACCATGCGCGAAGGCACCGCCGAGCAGGCCGCCTTGGTGCGCCAGGCTATTCAGAAAGGCGGCATCGAGGATCTGGAACGCATCCGGGACGCCGTGGACGCCTCAGGGGCACTGGAGTACACCGCGCAACTGGCACGCGATTATGCCGAACGCGCCATCGCCTGCCTGGATGCACTGCCTGAATCCGAATACCGCGACGCGCTGATCGAACTGAGTCGCGCCTCGGTTGCGCGCACGTTCTAAGCACAGCACTGGCTAACCGCAGGCTGACCGATTAGCAGCCTGCACCCAGTACCTCGCCAACGCCGTGCCAGCCAAGGCATGCGGCTCAATCGCTTCGATAGACCTTATCAAATGTCCGTCCCGCTGGGTTTCTTGGATGCTGTGTGTTTTCCACAGCAACCAAGGGAATCAGCCCGTGAAAAAGCTTCTTACTCTGTTCAAAAAAGCCAGCATCAATACCCCTCACAACGAAGCCATCGAGCAGCACCCCAACTTCTGGATGCATTGATCGATCAAAAATCCGGGAGCGCCCTTACCTGCACTGTCGGGTGGCTCAAGCGCCGATTACACCACCATCCTCACGGCTGATAACCACCACCGATGAACGGGGCCGACCTCCAGCCTGGCGATCAGGAAAGGTCGAGCCGCCCGCCTCGCCCGGATGCTGGATACCGACGAACATCGTTCGGTGATCCGGTGCGAAGGCCACACCGGTGACTTCGCAACCCACCGGGCCGACCATGAAACGGCGAATCTCGCCAGTAACCGGATCGGCGCAGAGCATCTGGTTGTTGCCCATGCCGGCATAGTCGCCGCTGTTGCTGTACTTGCCATCGGTCTGCACCCAGAGCCGGCCGCCGGCGTCGAAACACACCCCATCCGGGCTGTTGAACATATTCTCGGCATTGATGCTGGGCGAGCCGGCATTGGCCGTACCCGCATGCACCACGGGGTTGCCGGCAATGATGAAAAGATCCCAGCCGAACGTGTCGGCGGCGGCATCGTCACCGGCCTCGCGCCAGCGCAGAATCTGTCCATACAGGTTATTGGCACGCGGATTCGGACCGCCCACTGGCTGGCCGTTGTCACCACGCCTGCTGTTGTTGGTCAGGGCGCAATACACCTGACCATCCTGCGGGCTGACAGTGATCCATTCCGGTCGATCCATCCGTGTGGCGCCCAACTGGCTGGCCGCCGCGCGGGCGTGGATCAGCACCGCGGCCTGATCGGCAAAGCCATTCGCGGCGGTCAGGCCGTTTTCGCCGTGCACCAGCGCCAGCCATTGGCCGCGCCCTCTGGGAGCGTCTGGATTGCCGTCGCCGTCATCGAAGCGCGCCACATAGAGCGTGCCGTGATCGAGCAGGTCACGGTTGGCCTTGAGGTTGTCGCGATCCAGACGGTCGCGGCTGATGAACTTGTAGATGAACTCGCCACGCTCGTCGTCGCCCATGTACACCACCACACGGCCATCGCGGCTGGTGGTCAACGCCGCATTCTCGTGCTTGAAGCGCCCCAGCGCGGTGCGCTTGATTGGCATTGATTGCGGGTCGAAGGGATCGATTTCGACGATCCAGCCATGCCGGTTCAGTTCGTTGGGGTTCGTGGCCAGGTCGAAGCGGGCATCGAATTTGTGCCAGTCGTTATCGGCACCGGCATGACTGACGCTGTAGCGCTTCTGTGCGGCGCTCAGCACCAGCGCCGGATCACTACTGCCGAACACATCGGTGAAGTTTTCCTCGCACGTCAGGTAAGTGCCCCAGGGCGTCTGGCCATTGGCGCAATTCTGGAATGTACCGAGCACCCGGCGACCGGTTGGGTCTGCGGCGGTGCGCAGCTCGGCATGGCCGGCCGCCGGACCGCTGACAGCCATCGGCGTGTTGGCATGGATGCGCCGGTTATAAGGCGAATCCGGCACAAACCGCCACTGGCCTTCACGATGCCGCACTTCGATCACCGTCACGCCTTCGGCCGCCTGCGCCTTGCGCACCTCCTCAGTCGACAACGGCAAGTCACCCCCATGGGCCAGCAGGTAGCGGTAATTGACGTACTCGTTGTTAATCGCCATCAGCCCACGGTCTGCATCGTCGGCGAATGAAAAAAAGCTCATGCCGTCATTGTTATCGCCGAACTGCAACGCCTGCTCCTCCGCCGTGTTGCCGCCGTCATGGCGGAACGCCGGACCTTGGTCACTGAGCGGCTGACCCCAACTGATCAATATCTTGGCGACGTAACCCGGCGGCAGGCTGATGTCGTCCGCAGTGGACGCGGCGATAGAGCCAAAACCAAGCAGCGTGCTGCTGCCAGGTTTTAGCCCTTCGGCCAGCGCCGTGCGCGCGAACGGAACGCCGCCCAGAAACAGCGCGGCGCCGGCCAGCGCACCCGCGCCGATAAAGCGGCGGCGAGTCAGCCCGGCCAGATGTTCCAGATCAGTGGGGTGTTCGGCATGCATGGCGGAGCTCCTTGAGGTGATGGCCGACGCTAACCAGTACTGATGACGGCAAGGTGACAAACAGCCCAAAACCAGATGCAACGCAAAAATACCAATTAATGCTTGCAAAGACGCTAATAGGAATTATTCTCATGTGACATTCATAGGAGGATCCCGACATGACTTATCTGATCGACGCCTGGCTGGACCGTCCCCAACCCTATCTGCACATTGTTGATTGCCGCACCGGGGCTGTCTGTGCCCGCTTCGATGCCAGCGACTTGGAGGAATTGCGCGAACAAGGCGAACTCGACCCTACCGTGCTCAATTCCAGCGAACCCGCCGTGCTCAAGGAGCTGATCCGTACCCTCTTCCTGTTCTGCTATGCCCGTGCGCTGCGCCCGGGCCACGGGGGGCTGCTGACGTGAGGCGGGCTGTCTCGCTGAATGGTCAACCATGGGTGGCCATCCGCGAGCCGGTGAACACACACAACAGCTCTCCCTATGGCTAAAATGCCGGTTTTTCACCGGCTCGCTCTTACATGTCGCACGTGCTCTCTCCCGTTGTGGTCATTGGCGGCGGTCCCGCTGGTCTGATGGCCGCCGAAATCCTCAGCCAGGCCGGCCTGCCGGTCGAACTGTTCGACGCCATGCCCTCGCTGGGCCGCAAGTTTCTGCTGGCCGGCGTCGGCGGCATGAATATCACCCACTCAGAGCCGCAGCCAGCCTTCCTGTCCCGCTATCGCGAAGCGCAGCCAGCACTGCAACCTGCTATAGAAGCCTTCGACGCCGACACCCTGCGCGCCTGGATTCACGATCTGGGTATCGACACCTTTGTCGGCAGTTCGGGCCGCGTGTTCCCCACCGACATGAAGGCCGCGCCGCTGCTGCGCGCCTGGCTCAAGCGCCTGCGCGCGGCAGGCGTGATCCTGCACACCCGCAGCCGCTGGCTGGGCTGGGATGAGGCAGGATGTTTGCGCATCGCCACGCCGAGCGGCGAGCGGCGTCTCGAATCCCGTGCCGTCGTGCTGGCCCTGGGCGGCGGCAGCTGGGCGCGCCTTGGCTCGGACGGTGCCTGGGTGCCTTTGTTGCAGCAACAGGGTGTTGCCATCGCCCCGCTCACACCCAGCAACTGCGGTTTTGAAGTGGATGCCTGGAGCGCGCTGCTGCGCGACAAGTTCGCCGGCGCACCCTTGAAAAACGTGACCCTGACACAGCCCGGCCAAGCACCCCGCCTGGGGGAATTCGTCCTCACCGCCACCGGTATTGAAGGCAGCCTGGTGTATGCCCTGTCCGCCGACATCCGCCGCCAGATCGAGCAGCAAGGTGAAGCCGTCGTGACACTTGACCTGCTTCCCGCGCAGTCGGCCGAAAAAATTGCCAGCGCACTGGCCAAGCCGCGCGGCAGCCAGTCCATGGCCAAGCACCTGCACCGCCAGCTGCGCCTGGACGGCGTCAAGGCGGGGTTGCTGCGTGAACTGGCCAACCCGGATGCATTCGCCGATCCCACTGCGCTGGCGACTGCCATCAAGGCGCTGCCGATCCGGCTGGTGCGCACACGCCCTCTGGACGAAGCCATCAGCAGTGCCGGCGGCGTGCCCTTCGCCGCACTGGATGACAACCTGATGCTGCGCCAGCTGCCCGGCGTGTTTTGTGCCGGTGAGATGCTCGACTGGGAAGCTCCCACCGGCGGCTACCTGCTCACCGCCTGCTTCGCCACCGGCCGCGCGGCGGCGCAGGGCATGCTGCGCTGGTTGACCGCTCAGGATCGCCTCGGCAATCCGCAGAAATAACCCGATGTGCTGAGCCGCGTCAGCACATCGCCAGTTTGTGTGCCCGTCGGCGTGAGCGCGCCTAGCCGGGGCCAGACCAGCCACATAAACTGCTGACCTGTCACACAAACGATGCGATGCTTGGCCTTTTGATGCCAGGCAGGCACAACAAGAACAACACCCGTCGCCTTTAGGAGATTATCGATGCTGCAGTTCGCCAGGAAGAAATGGCTGCCTCTCGCTGCCCTGACCCTGACCATGGCCGCCCCCTTGGCCAGCGTCGCCGCCGAGCAGAAATCCGTGGCGGTTACCGCCATCGTCGAACACCCCGCACTCGACGCGGTGCGTGACGGGGTGCGCGATGCCCTGGCCCAGGCCGGTTACGAAAGCGGTAAAAACCTGAAGTGGCAGTACCAGAGTGCCCAGGGCAACACCGGCACCGCCGCGCAGATCGCTCGCAAGTTCATTGGCGATCAACCGGACGTCATCGTCGCCATCGGCACGCCCTCCGCCCAGGCCGTGGTGGCCGGCAGCAAGCGGATACCCTTGGCGTTCTCCGCCGTCACCGACCCGGTCGAGGCGCAACTGGTGAAAAGCTGGGAAGCCTCCGGCACCAACGTGACCGGCGTCTCCGACCTGCTGGCCCTGGACAAGCAGATGGAACTGGTCAAGCAGATCGTCCCCGACGCCACCCGCATCGGCATGGTTTACAACCCTGGCGAGGCCAACTCGGTGGTGGTGGTTAAGCAACTAAAGGAACTGCTGCCCAGCCTCGGCATGACCCTGGTCGAAGCCGCCGCACCGCGCTCGGTGGATGTCGGCTCGGCCGCCCGCAGCCTGGTTGGCAAGGTCGATGCCATCTACACCAACACCGACAACAACGTGGTCTCGGCCTACGAGTCGCTGGTCAAGGTCGGCAATGATGCGCGCATCCCGCTGATCGCCTCGGACACCGACAGCGTCAAGCGCGGCGCCATTGCCGCCATCGGCGTCAATTACCGCGACCTCGGCGTGCAAACCGGCCGCATCGTGGTGCGTATCCTCGAAGGCGAAAAGCCTGGCGACATCGCCCCCGAGACCAGCCAGAACCTGCAGCTGTTCGTCAATCAATCCGCCGCGCAGAAACAAGGCGTGACGCTGTCCCAGGCGCTGCTCGACGCCGCCGCCGAAGTCATCCAGTAACCCGTCCGCCTGCGGACGCCCTGTAGCGTCCGCAGCGTTCCATTATCCGATTGGTTTATCCATGTCCCTGTTTTCCTTGTTCGGTGCCCTGGAGATCGGCCTGATCTTCAGCCTCGTGGCCCTTGGGGTGTTTATTTCCTTTCGCCTGCTGCGCTTTCCCGACCTGACCGTCGACGGCAGCTTTCCGCTGGGTGGCGCCGTCTGCGCCGTACTCATCGCCAACGGCATGGACCCCTTCAGCGCCACGCTGATCGCCACCGCCGCCGGCGCCCTAGCCGGGGTGATGACCGCCGTGCTCAATGTGCACCTGAAGATCATGGACCTGCTGGCCAGCATCCTGATGATGATCGCCCTCTACTCGATCAATCTGCGCATCATGGGTCGGCCGAACATTCCGCTGATCACCGAGCCGACCCTGTTCACCCTGCTCCAGCCCGAATGGCTGATTGATTACATCGCCCGCCCGGCGCTGCTGGTGCTGATCGTGATCGCCGCCAAGCTGGCGCTGGACGCATACTTCGCCACCCGCCAGGGCCTGGCGATCCGCGCCACCGGCTCCAACCCGCGCATGGCCCGCGCCCAGGGCGTCAACACCGGCGCCATGGTGATTCTCGGCATGGCCATTTCCAACGCACTGGTGGCACTGGCCGGCTCGCTGTTCGCCCAGACCCAGGGCGGCGCCGATATTTCCATGGGCATCGGCACCATCGTCATCGGCCTGGCCGCGGTGATCGTCGGCGAAAGCATCCTGCCGTCGCGCCGTCTGATCCTCACCACCCTGGCGGTCATCCTCGGCGCCATCGTCTACCGCTTCTTCATCGCGCTGGCCTTGAACAGCGATTTCATCGGCCTGCAGGCCCAGGACCTGAACCTGATCACCGCCGTGCTGGTCACCGTCGCCCTGGTGATCCCGCTGCTGAAAAAACGCCTGACCCGTCGCAAGGGAGTCTGAAGATGCTCAGCGCCAAGAACCTGACCCTTACCTTCAACCCCGGCACCCCCATCGAGACCCGCGCGCTACGTGGTCTGTCGCTGGAGATCCCCACCGGCCAGTTCGTCACCGTGATCGGCTCCAACGGTGCCGGTAAATCCACGTTTCTCAATGCCATCTCTGGCGATCAGCCGGTGGACGGCGGGCAGATCTGCATCGATGAACTGGATGTCACCCGCATGCCGGTGTGGGAACGCGCCAACCGCGTCGCGCGGGTGTTCCAGGACCCCATGGCAGGAACCTGTGAGGACCTGACCATCGAAGAAAACCTCGCCCTGGCGCAACTGCGCGGCAGCCGTCGCGGCCTCGGCCGGGCGGTCAAGGCCTCGATGCGCGACGGTTTTCGCGAGCGTCTGGCGACACTCGGCCTGGGCCTGGAAAACCGCCTGTCCGACCGCATCGGCTTACTCTCCGGCGGCCAGCGCCAGGCGGTCAGCCTGCTGATGGCCGCCCTGCAACCGTCGCGTATTCTGCTGCTCGATGAACACACCGCCGCCCTCGATCCCCGCACCGCGGATTTCGTCCTGCAGCTCACCGCGCGCATCGTGGCGGAAAACCAGCTGACCACCATGATGGTCACACACAGCATGCGCCAGGCGCTGGATGTCGGCGATCGCACGGTGATGCTGCACCAGGGCCAGGTGGTGCTCGATGTATCCGGGGACGAGCGTCGCGGCATGGACGTGCCCGACCTGCTGGCGATGTTCGAGAAAGTGCGCGGCGAAAAACTCAGCGACGACGCCTTGTTGCTGGGCTGATCAGCACGCTTATGCGGCCTCGGTGGACAAAAACGCTATCTTTGTCCACCCGCCACGCCACTCCTCACCCGCCCTATCACCGGACACGGAAACTCCATGGAAGTCAGCAAAACCAAAACCAGTTTCTACCGCCGCCTGTACGTGGCCTGGCTGATCGACAGCGGCACGGCCAGCAACGTGCCAGCGCTGATGACAGCCACCGGCATGCCCCGACGCACCGCCCAGGACACCCTGGAAGCCCTGACCGAACTGGACATCGACTGCGTATTCGTCCAACAGGAGGGCGAGCGCAACAATGCCGGGCACTATGTCATCCGCGACTGGGGGCCCATCGACCCGCGCTGGATCGCCGCCCATCTTCAACAATTCAAGACGGTCCTCGGCTACCCCTGATACCCACGTCGCCACGAAAGGCATGCAGTCAATTCTGTGAACTTGACTCTAATCAAACGAGAATGATTAGCGATTAACTAACATCGGCTCCAAACAGGTCTGCCAACGACCTCTGCCTGGGAGCCGCCTTTCATGACGTTCCAATCTTCGCGCCTGGCGCTGGCCTGTCTGGGCCTGATCAGCCTGCCAGCCATCGCCGAGTCGCTCACTCTCGACACCACCGTGGTCACCGCTCGCGGTTATGCCAGCGACAGCCTCGACACCCCGCAAGCGGTTGAAGTACTGCAACCGCCGCCGGCCAGCAGCGAGCCGCTCGGCAGCCTGCTGCGCGGCGAGCCCGGCTTGGCAGTGCAGAGCGATGGCGCCTGGGGACAGAATCCAGTCCTGCGCGGCCTGAAAAAGGAAAGCGTGGTACTGCTGGTCGACGGCGTGCGGGTCAATTCCGCCCAGCCTCAAGGTGCCCTGGCCTCGTTCACCGACCTGGGCCTGGTGGAGCGGGTCGAAGTGCTCAAGGGACCGAGTTCGGTGCTTTACGGCAGCGGCGCCATGGGCGGTGTGGTCAACGTCCTGACGCCCGAGGCACGTTTCAGCGCACAGCGCCAGCAGGGCGGCAGGTTCGGTCTCAGTGCCGGCACGGTGGACAACGCCTTGAGCGGCGCACTGCTGCTCAACGATTCCGGGCCGAGCCATGGCCTGCTGGTGGGTGCCGCCGGCAGCGACGTCGGCGACTACGAAAGCCCCGACGGCGACGAGAACAACACCGGCTACCGCTCCAACAGCCTGCTGTTCAAGTACCAGCAGAAGATCGCAGACGATTACGTACTGCGCTTCAATGCCCAACGCCATGACGACCGCGACGTCTGGTATCCCGCCTCGCGCAAGTCCGCGCCGCCGGCCCAAGCCCCGTTGTTGGGCGAGATCACCATGCACTCGCCGGAACAGAGCCGCGAGCTTTATAGCCTCAGCCTGGACGCGCCGCTCGGCGCCGGCACCTTGTCCAGCGAGATCTACCGCCAGGAGGTGTTCCGTCAGATTCGCGCCTACTCCTCGCGCCAGCAGCGCAACTATGTGGAGAACGATGTCAGCTTCGTCACCCACGGCCTGCGCAGTACCTGGCTTGCGCCGCTGGGCGACAACCACCAGCTGACGCTGGGCGTCGAGGGGTGGGAAATGACCGCCGACCCCGAGCGCTATATGTCGCCCACCGGGGTGCGCATGCTCAACAACCCGTTCGAGGACGGCGAGATGACCTCAGCCGGCCTGTTTGTGCAGGATGAATTCAGCCTCGGCCTAACCCAGTTCACCGCCGGTCTGCGCTACGACCGGGTCGAAGGCGACGCCGCGCAGAAAGGCAGCGGTCCCGCCGCGCAAACCACCGACCTCAAGAGCAGCGACAATAACCTGTCCTGGTCGCTGGGCGTGGTACAGCCGCTGACCGCCGCCCTCAACGCCTACGCCAACTTCGGCCAGGCCTATCGCTCACCGGACATGCGCGAGCGCTTCGAAGACGCCGCTCGAGGCGACGGCTACTACCACATCGGCAACCCGCAACTGGATCCGGAGCGATCCACCAGCCTGGAAATTGGCCTCAAGGGCCGCGACGGCCGCCTCGGCTACCAATTGGCGGCGTTCCATACCCGTATCGACGGCTACATCGCCGGCCGGGTGGTCACCGGCCAGATGCAACAGGGCCTGC
Source organism: Pseudomonas sp. B392_1p (assembly GCF_052245235.1). Classification (NCBI taxonomy): domain Bacteria; kingdom Pseudomonadati; phylum Pseudomonadota; class Gammaproteobacteria; order Pseudomonadales; family Pseudomonadaceae; genus Pseudomonas; species Pseudomonas sp. B392_1p. The sequence continues at coordinate 22,961 of NZ_JBQPXM010000016.1, read as the reverse complement.
CGGTCAAGCGCACCGAGAACGTCGACGAAGTGGCGATTTACGGCCTGGAAGGCAACCTCGACCTGCCGTTGGGCGCCTTCATGCTGGATGCCGGCTTCACCTGGCTGCGCGGCGAGAACAAGCAGTACGACGAACCCCTGTACCAGATGCCAGCCCATGAACTGCGTCTGGGCATCGGACAACCGGCCGAACGCGGCCTGTCCTGGCACACCGGCCTGCGCGCGGTGACCGAGCAGGACCGTATCGCCCGTCAGTTCTCCGGAGGCAGCGAAGACACCACGTCCGGTTATGTCGTGGTCGATGCCCGGTTGGGCTACGGCGTTGGCAGTCTCGGCGTGCTCGACACGGCCCGTCTCGACCTGCGTCTGAACAACCTGCTGAACAAGCGCTACCACGAACACCTTGCTGACGGGATCAGCGGCCAGGAACTGGCGATGCCAGGGCGCGGCGCCGTACTGGCCCTGAGCGGGAGCTTTTGATGAAACGCACCCTGAGCCTGCTGTGCGCCGCCCTGCTGCTGATCGGCGGCCCAGCGCTGGCAGACAAACCGGCCCGGCTGCTGCTGGCCGGACCGCTGTCGGCGGTGTCCAACCCGCTGATCCACATGGTCGAATCCGGCGCGCTCAACGACCTGGCCGACACCGTCGAGTTCGTCAGCTGGCGCGATCCGGACCAGCTACGCCTGATGGCACTCAATGGCCAGGCCGACGTGTTGGCCATGCCGGTCAACGTCGCCGCCAACCTGTACAACCGAGGCGCTCCGGTAGGCCTCCTGAATGTCTCTACTTGGGGCCTGCTGTGGATGGTGTCCCGCGAGCCGGAACTGCTCCGGATCGAGGATTTTCGTGGCAAGGAAATCGCCATGCCGTTTCGGGGCGACATGCCCGATGTGCTGTTCGGCCTGCTCGCCGAACGCGCCGGGTTGAACGTTCGCCAGGACCTGAAGCTGCGCTACGTCGCCAGCCCGATGGACGCCATGCAACTGCTGCTGATGCGCCGCGTCGACCACGCCCTGCTGGCCGAACCGGCCGTGTCCATGGCCCTGCGCAAGAGCGGCTCCTTCCCGCTCAGCGTGGTCGCTCCCGACCTGCACCGCAGCCTGGATATCCAGCAGGCCTGGGGCCTCAGCTTCCAGCGCGCACCCCGCATTGCCCAGGCGGGCATCGCGCTGGTGGGCGCGTCACGCAACGATTCCGAACTGGCCCGCCGCATCGCCAGCGCCTATGCCCAATCGCTGGCCTGGTGTCAGGCCCACGCTGAAAACTGCGGTCGGATGGTGGTCAAGCACCTGCCGGCATTGCTGCCCGAGGCGGTGGCCGACGCCATGGCGGTCAGCCAGATGCAGGCGGTTCCAGCGACCGAGGCGCGTGCGGAGGTGGAGTTTGTCTTCGAGCAGTTGCTGGCGAAAAATCCCGCGCTGCTCGGCGGCAAGCTGCCGGATGACGGTTTCTATCTGGATACGGACGCCCTGCCATGAAACTGCTGCGTATTGTGCTGCGCGGCTGGCCGGCCTACCTGTGGAGCGGCTGGGGCGCGGTCGCCAGCCTGTTGCTGCTGTTCGCGGCCTGGCAACTGGCCGCCGAGCATTACGGCTCGCTGGTGCTCGCCCAGCCGCTGGAAGCGTTCGCCGCCCTTGGTCGTTTCTGGCAAGACGGCAGCGCCGTGCAAGAGCTGGCTATCACCGGCCGCCGCGCCCTGAGTGGTCTGCTGCTGGCGCTCTTGGTCGGCAGCGCGCTGGGGCTGGCAGCCGGCGTGTCGATGACCGCCTCGATGATGTCGCGGCCGCTGGTCACTGTGCTACTTGGCATGCCGCCGATCGCCTGGCTGGTACTGGCCATGCTCTGGTTCGGCGCCAGCGACGGCACGCCGATCTTTACCGTGTTCGTCGCCGCCTTTCCGGTGGTGTCCATCGGCGCCCTGCAGGGCACCCGCACCCTGGATGGCCATCTGCGCGAGATGGCCCGCACCCTGCACCTGCCGCCGCGCATGATGCTGCTCGATCTGTACCTGCCCCACGTCTTTTCCTACCTGTTCCCGGCGTGGATCTCGGCGCTGGGCATGTCCTGGAAGATCGTCATCATGGCCGAGCTGCTGGCCAGCCAGGACGGCGTCGGCGCCGCCCTGGCAGTCACCCGCTCGCACCTGGACAGCGCCGGCACCCTGGCCTGGATCAGCGCCGTGGTCGGTCTGTTGCTGGCCCTCGAATACTTGCTGCTGGAGCCGCTCAAGCGCGAAGTCGAGCGCTGGCGGGAGAATCCCCGATGAACACACCCCGGCTTACGGTCAGCCATTTGGAGCACAGTTTTGTGCGCACCCAAGTGCTGGCGGACATTTCCTTCAGCCTCGAGGCCGGCGAGGTCTGCGCCCTGGTCGGCCCCTCCGGCTGCGGCAAGTCCACCCTGCTGCACCTGTGCAACGGCCTGCTCGACCTGCAGGACGGCGACATCGCCAGCGACTTCACCAACCCTGCCACCCTGTTTCAGCAACCGCGCCTGCTGCCCTGGAAAACCGCCCTGGACAACATCGCCCTGAGTCTCAAAGCGCGGGGCGTGCCCCATGCGCAGCGCCACGCACAGGCCGTCGAACTGGCCCTGCGCCTGGGCCTGACGCGCGAAGATCTGGACAAATTCCCGCGCCAGCTCTCCGGCGGCATGCAGAGCCGCGTGGCCCTGGCCCGTGCGTTGCTGCCGCAGCCTGATCTGCTGTTGCTCGACGAGCCCTTCTCGGCGCTGGACATCGGCCTGAAAACCGAACTCTATGCCCTGCTCCAGGCGTTGCAGGCCGAACGCGGCATCGCCGTGCTGATGATCACCCACGACCTGATGGAAGCCGTGCGCCTGTCCGACCGCATCCTGTTGATGGCCGCCGAACCGGGTCGCATCGTTGGCCGCTTCGCCCTGCACCAGGCACGCGCGCACCGCGACGACGCCTGGGTCTACCAGACCACTGCCCAGCTGCTGCAACAACCGGTGGTGCGCGAAAGCTTCGGCCTGCCGACGCCGCGCGCGCACGCCGAAACCCGCCCCGGCACGCGCCTTTCAGCCCTGACCGAGGACAACACGGATGCGCCCAAACGGAGCCCGAGCCGATGCTGAAACTCGCCATCCCCGCCCGCTGGCAAGGCGCCCCCTGGCTGCTCTGCGCCTTTCGCCCGTTCTTTCTCGCCACCCTGGTCAGCGCCGTCTTATTACTGACGCTCTGGCTGGGCTATCTCAAAGGCCTCTGGCCGCTGCCGGCCGTGGCAGGCGGTCCGTTGGTCTGGCATGCCCATGAACTGCTGTTTGGCTTTGGCCTCGCTGCGGTGGCCGGCTTTGTGTTCACTGCCGTGCCGGAGTTCACCCGCACGCCGGCAGTCGCGCGGCCGCTGTACTTCTGGGTACTGGTGTTGTGGTTGCTGGCCCGCGCCAGCTTCTGGCTAAGCGGCATGATCGGCCCCTGGCCGGCGGCGCTGTGCAATATCGGCCTGGCCGTGGCCTTGCCGAGCCTCTTGGCGTCCCGACTGTTCAGCGATCCGAGCCGTCGCCAATGGGCCTTCGCCGCCGGGCTGTTGAGCCTGGCCCTTATTTGCCTGGGCTTTTACGCCGACCTGCTGCGCGGCCTCGACCCGATGCGCTGGCTGCATGCCGGTATCGGCGCCCTGGTGGCCCTGGTGCTGATTGCCCTGAGCCGCATCTCCATGCGCATGGTCAACGACAGCCTGGAGGACTGGCAACTGCGACGACCGCACGACGAGGCCATCGTCTATCGCGCCCTGCCGCCGCGCCGTAACCTGGCGATCTTCTGCATCGCGCTGTACACCCTGGCCGAGTTTTTTCTGCCGGGCGCACAGGTCGGCGGGTGGCTGGCGCTGGCCTGCACCGCCGCGCTGTTCAACGTGCTCAACGACTGGCACGTCGGCCGCGCGCTGTTCAATCGCTGGGTGTTATCACTGTATCTGGTCTATTGGCTGATGGCGCTGGGCTACGCGGCGCTCGGTGTGTCACTGCTGTGGCAGACGTTGCCGCTGAGTACCGGGCGGCATCTGCTGACCATTGGCGGTCTTGGACTGTCGATTTTCGCCGTGATCGCCATCGCCGGGCGCACCCACAGCGGCGAGGCGCTTGACCCACGCCCCTGGGTGCCGATCAGCGCCGTGCTGCTGGTGCTCGGCGCGCTGCTGCGCCTGGGCGCCAGCCTGCCGGGCTGGCCCTACCTGGCGCTGCTGGGCGCCAGCGGCCTGGCCTGGATCGTTGCCTTTGCCTTGGCGCTACGCTACCTCGGCGTGGTGTTCGTCAGCCCGCGCCGCGATGGCGGCACAGGCTGCGAGGAACCCCTGGACGCCGGCCATGAATCAACGGCGGCACCGCGTTGCGGCTAACAGACCGTTGAAAAACGTAGGCGAGGCAGGCAAGACAAGGCAAAAACAGGCGAGGAAGCGGACCGGGCTCGCGTTCGAGTTTAGGCGTTCTAAATGAGCATGACTCACTTCGTTCGCCCTTCGGGCCGCGCTAAAGCGCGTTAGCCGCAAGCGGCTTGCCGAGCCTGTTTTTAACGCAGTATTGCCAACGCAGGAAGTTTTTCAACGGCCTGCTAAGCGGGTAGACCTCAGGCCCGCGCGCCCAACTTGCCGACTACGCCACGCAGGGTTTCTTGAATATCGGCGGGCAATAGCACGGTTTTGGCGTTGCTGCTCTGGCTGAGTTTCTCCAGCGAGGCGATGTACTTTTCGCCGAGCAGGTACATCATCGGCCCGCTTTCACTGCCAATCGCACTGCTCACGCGGCGGATCGCCTCGGCCGAGGCTTCGGCCAGCATCACCTGCGCATCGGCATCGCGCCTGGCCGATTCCAGTCGCGCTTCAGCTTCCAGAATCGCCGCCTGCTTGGCGCCTTCAGCACGGGTCACGGTGGCCTTGCGCTCACGCTCGGCAGCCGCCTGCAGTTCCATGGCGCGCTGCATGGATTCCGACGGCTTGATGTCCTGGATTTCCACCGACTTGACCGTCAGACCCCAGTCCACTGCTTCGTCGGCAATGCTTTCGCGCAGACGCGCCTTGATGCGGTCACGGGACGACAGCGCCTCGTCCAGCTCCATCTCGCCGACGATGGAGCGCAGCGTGGTCATGATCAGGTTGCGGATCGCCTCGGAGAAATCGGTGATGCCGTACACCGCCTTGACCGGGTCGGTGACCTTGATGAAGGCAATCGCGTTGGTCAGGATCACCGCGTTGTCGCGGGTGATGACTTCCTGCTCCTGCACATCGAGGATGATGTCCTTGGTCACCAGTTTGTAAGCCACCCGGTCCAGGTACGGAATCAGGATGTTCAACCCAGGACGCAAGGTGCTGTGATATTTGCCCAGTCGTTCGACGACCCACTCTTCGCCTTGTGCCACCAGGCGCACGCCCTTGGCGACGGTAACGACGATAAACACCAGAACCACTATCGCAATGATCAAGCCCGCATTCATGTAGCTACCCCTTGAAAGGAAAATGAGCTGCCCGGGCCACGCGCCTGGGGCAATGCCAGCGCCTTTGTTAGGCCTTGGCGACTTTCACGTAACTGCCTTCGACGGAAACCAGCCGCACGCGCTCACCGGCGGCGATGGTTTCTTCGGCCACACAGGCCCACTCTTCGGCGCCCAGGATCGGCCGCTGAAAACGCACCTTGCCGCGCTGGAAGGGCTCCACCTTGCCGACCAGCAGGCCGACCTCGCCGATCACTTCGCCTGCGGCGGTGCCGACCAGCGTCTTGTGCCGCTTCGGATTGAACACCTGGAACCACAAGGCAACCATGGCCAGCGACGCCACGCCCCACAGCGCCAGCTGTGTCGTCAGCGACGCATCGCCGACCACCAGCATGACCCCGGCCACCAGCAACGCGCCGAGGCCGAACCAGATTACGAAGAACGCGGGAATCGCCAACTCCAGCAAGATCAGCAAGATGCCGCCGACCGCCCAGTACCACCATTCGATTGTCATCGCGTCTCTCTTTGAAATTAAACGCCGAGGTTGCTTCCGCCAGCGTAACAGCGCTGCGCATGGCGAAAGGCCATAACCTCACAAGGCCAGAACGTTGACGTCATTGCAAGGCTGCCCCTCAAGCATGCAGGTTTTCAGCCACTGCCCCGCTTACAGCGGAAACACCCAGGGCACCATGACCACCGACACCAGCATAACCAGCCCGGTAAAGGGCACACCCACGCGCACGAAGTCACTGAAGCGGTAACGGCCCGGGCCGAGCACCAGGGTGTTCACTGGCGAGGAAATCGGCGTCATGAACGCCGCCGAAGCAGCTAATGCCACAATCATCGCGAAGGGATAGGGCGAAACGCCGAGTTGCTGGGCCACCGACAGCGCCACTGGCGCCATCAGCACCGCCGTGGCGGTATTGGAGATGAACAGGCCGATCACCGCCGTGAGCAGGAACAGACTGGCTAACAGCGCGCGAGGGCCGGCATCGCCGAGCACACCCACCAGCGCCTCGACCGCCAGGGCAATCCCGCCGGTCTTCTGCAAGGCCAAGGCAAAAGGCAGCATGCCGACAATCAGCATCAGGCTCGGCCAGTGGATGGCCTTGTAGGCACTGTCAATGTCGATGCAGCGGAACGCGCCCATCAGCAGGCAGGCCAGCAAGGCGGCAATCGCGTTGGGCACCAGGCCGCTGACCATCAGCGCGATCATCACGGCGACACTAAGCAGTGCATAGGGCGCCTTGCGCGCCGCCGGGGCGACTTCGTCGACTTCCACCGGCAGGCTGAGGACCAGAAAGTCATGGCTCAGGCCCTGCAAACGTTCGATGTTCTTCCAGTCGCCGGCTACCAGCAGGGTGTCGCCGGGCTTGAGCTTCTCATCCACCAGCAGACCCGCCAGCGCCTCGCGGTTGCGCCGCAGGCCCACCACGTTGAGCTTGTGCTGGCTGCGAAAGCCCAACTCCTGAATGGTCTTGCCGGGCAGTTGCGACTCCGGCGGCAGGGCCACTTCGGCCAGGCCCAGTTCGTGGGCATGGTCGGCGTAATAGGATGTTTTCAGCTGCAGCGGCGTCAGGCCCAGCTCGTCATAGGCGCCCAGTAGACCGATGGCCGGGCTGGCCAGATCGACCAGCAGAATGTCGCCGCTTTGCAGACTGGTGTTGCCGGTGGCCATCAACAGCAGATTGCGAAACTTGCCGTGGCGCTCCACCGCAATCACGTTGATGCCGTACTGCGTGCGCAATTCCAGTTCATCCAGCGTACGGTCGGCCAGCGGGGAATGGGGCAGCACGCGCAAGCGGCGCTCGCGCTCGAACAGGCGATAGTCGCCGGCCAGGTCGGCCAGGGTATGCCGCGAACGCCCCGAAGTCTGCTGCGTGTCCCTGGGGTTAAGCCAGCGACGCGCCACCAGCATGTAGCCGATGCCCAGCAGCAGAATCGCCAGGCCGATGGGGGTGAAGGCGAAAAAGCCAAACCCCTCCAGACCGGCGCGGCGCAATTCGCTGTGCACCACCAGATTAGGCGGCGTAGCCACCAGGGTCAGCATGCCGCTGATCAAGCCGGCGAAGGCCAGCGGCATCATCAGCCGGCTGGCTGGCACACGCAGGCGCACGGCAATGCCCAGCACCACCGGAATGAAGATCGCCACCACACCGGTGGAGCTCATCACCGAGCCGAGGGTGGCCACTGCCAGCATCAGCAGAATCAGCAGTCGTGTTTCGCTGCTGCCGGCCGTCTTCACCAGCCAGTCGCCCAGGCGGTAGGCAATGCCGGTGCGCACCAGGCCATCGCCAATCACAAACAGCGCGGCAATCAGCACCACACTGGGGTCGCTGAATCCAGCCAAGGCTTCGGGAACCGTGAGGATGCCGGTCAGCGGCAAGGCCACCATGGCCAACAGGGCGACCACGTCCATGCGCGGCCTGTTGCGCACGAACAGCACGACGCAGATGCCCAGCAGGAGAAGAACCAGCAGCAAATCGGTATTCATAGGATCACAACGAGAAGAAGGGATATCGGCCAGGAAAAATGCCGCCCTACCATACCTGGCTATTCAGGTTTGAAAAGCCATAAACCGGGGAGCGTGATGAAAAAATGCCAGCACCCCAGCGCAGCTGATAACGCGTCGCCAGTGGCCCCCCAGCGCGCATCTTGGGCGGCGACTTGTGGGACAATTCCGCTCCCGCGTTTTTGCCCCGATGACCATCATGTCCAGTACTTCCCGCTTGACCCCGCCCAAGGCCGCGCTGCACCCGCGCAACCGCCATCAGGGCCGTTATGACTTTCCGGCACTGATCAAAAATTGTCCGGAACTGGCACAATTCGTCATCCTCAATCCGTACGGCAAGCAGAGCATCGACTTCGCCAACCCCGAGGCCGTGCGGGTCTTCAACCGCGCCCTGCTGGGCCACCTCTACGGCATTCGCCACTGGGACATTCCGCCGGGTTATCTGTGCCCACCGGTTCCGGGGCGCGCCGATTATGTGCACGGCCTGGCCGACGTGCTGGCCGCCGACAACGAGGGGCAAATTCCCCGTGGCCGCCGTATTCGCGTGCTGGATATCGGCACAGGCGCCAACTGCATCTATCCGCTGCTGGGCCAGCACGATTACGGCTGGCACTTCACCGGTACCGACATTGATGCCACCGCGCTGCGCTCGGCGGCCACCATCATCAAGGCGAACCGCCTCGACCAGGCCATCGCCCTGCGCCAGCAAGCAGATCCCCGGCATATCTTTCAGGGCCTGATACAAGCTGACGAGCGCTTCGACCTGACGCTGTGCAACCCGCCCTTCCACGCCTCGGAAGAAGAAGCCAGCCGGGGCAGTCAACGCAAGTGGCGCAACCTGGGCAAGCTTGATCCCAAGCGCAAACTGCCGGTGCTGAATTTCGGAGGCCAGGCGGCCGAACTGTATTGCCACGGTGGCGAAGCGGCATTTATTGCACGCCTGGCGAGTGAAAGCGCCCTGTGTGCTGGCCAGGTCTGCTGGTTCAGCAGCCTGGTGTCCAAAGCTGCCAACCTGCCAACGCTACAGCGCCAACTCAAACAACTCGGCGCGTGCGAGGTAAATACCATCGCCATGGCCCAGGGCCAGAAACAGAGCCGTTTCGTAGCCTGGACCTTTCTTGGGGAGGAACAGCGCCTGGCCTGGCGTCGCGAACGCTGGCAAAACGCGGGTGCATGACAGGCAGCGGGGCTAGGTAACGGCCTTGCCGTGGGAATCAGGAAAAGTGCATGCCGACATAGGGCTGCAGCAACAAGACAGTGTGGTACGCAGCGCCCATGAACAGAACCAGCAGGCATAGATAAGCAGCATGCATCAGAACGCTGCGCGCAAAACGCCCCGTCCACCAGCGGTTGAACACCATGAGCAACCAGGCCAACGGCATAGTCGACAGGGCAATGATCACCCCTGTGGAGGTTTGCGGCTGCGTTACCAGCAAGGTCACAACGCTCAGCATGATGATTGCGTACAACCTGTGGCGACGCGCACGCCAGGGGCTGTGCAACGGGACCGGCTTCATGTCTCGCTCCTGATTGTTTTTTGACATCAAGCCGGTGGATAGCAAGAAATCTGCCACTGATGGCATAACATCATCACTGGCCGTTGCTGATCCTGCATTTAAAAACCTGCTTAGCGGATGAACGTTTTGCTGACGTCGCGAAATTGCTCGGTTCCGGCACGCTCTAGCCATTCAAAGGCAACCATTTCCCGAGAAACGATCACTGCACCGGCCTGGCGCATACGCTCCAGAGCCAGCGCCTTGTTGGCGGGCAGGCGCGACGCCACGGCCTCCGAGACTATGAACACCTGACGTCCTCGAGCGAGTAGCTCCAGCACGGTTTGCAACACACACACATGCGCCTCGGCACCGCAGACCACGAATTGCTGGCGCTCACCGCCCGGCTGGGCAAGCAGCGCGTCATCCGTGGCGGAAAATCTCATTTTTTCGACGGTGACCGCGCCGTCAAGATGCGCCCGCAGCGCAGCCACTGTTGACCCCAACCCTTTCGGGTATTGCTCGGTCACCAGAACAGGCACCTCAAGACGTTTGGCCACTTGCGCCAGCCAGGCACTGTTCTCCACCAGCGCTTCGGCGTCGTGCAAGGCCGGGCACAGGCGTTCCTGGATATCGATGACCAACAGGGTGGACGTGGCAGCGCGCATCAACATGAAAAAAACTCCCAGAACCGAACGTCGAAGAGAACCAAGCCAGACTCGGCACAGCGATCGAAGAAGACCAAAGGCTGGCACGAAGAACAAGCCCCAGGAAAGCCCGATTGACAAGCCAACTGAGACACAAGTCAAGCCTTGGACCTCCTGATGGCACAAAGCCTTCCAGAGCGGCATTCGACTGCTTTACCGTATCCCAACGACAGAAGGGCGTCTTGCAGACAGGTTCAGGAAGGACCACCTACCATGAGCAGTACCATTCTCCCCCCCGGTGCTAAAAAGCCAAACACCGCCCTAGCCGAACGCGGAATCCAGCCCCGCTTCGGCGAACTGGCGCAGGATTGTCGACAACGGATCATGAATAGGTTGGCCGAGCGACTGGGCACAGTCTTCACGCTGGTCGACCGCACCCTGGTAACGCACGCGGAGAAGGCTGGGAACAACAAACTCCAGTCCCTATTTTTCGACAGCATGCGCGACATCCGCCATCAGCGGGCCTCGATTGAACGCGTTTACCATCAGCAGATTGCCAACCGTTTTACTCAATTCCTCGAAGGACCGACGCCACTTGCCTCCACGGTTACCAGGGCTGAATCACTGAGCTTGATCGAGCACGAGGATTACGAGGAAACCCTGCTGGTGACCAACATGGCCAGCCGAGTCAAGGCACGTTGCCCTCAGGCCCTGTTCGCGCTCACTCAGCGCCTGGCGCTACTCAATCGAGGGCAGCGACTACCTGATCTGGACAACCCGTTCGCCCCGCAGGTCATTGCCCAGGCCTTTCGTCACGCCCTGGCGCCCAGCGCATTCAGCCTGCGTATCAAAACCATTTTGTACACCCTGTTCGAGCAACAGGTCATGGACGACCTGGATGCGCTCTACGATGACCTCAACTCTTGCCTGATCGCAGCTGGCGTACTGCCTAATCTGAAATTCAGCGTCCAGAACCCGGACGAACCGCTTAACCCAGCCAAACAGGCCTCGACGCATTCAGCCGCCGGCAACGGTGGAGGCAGCACCCCGCATACCGGAAAATCCCGCCGGGATTCGTCCACGGAGCCGACCGCAGCGCCTGCCGAAGATCCAGCGGCCTGGTTTCTCGGCCTGAGCGAACTGCTCGATACCCACCGCCAACAAGCACCCGAGGCGCCGCTGTTAGGCGGCCGAAGCATCGTCAGCTTCGCGCCACGCACCGCAACCAGTACCTATTCAGCCGGCGAGTTGCAGGCGGCGCTGGATCGCCTGCAAGAGCAGTCCGCCGCAAACCTGGCGCAACGGCTGGGCCAACCGCAGCCGGTTGAGTCGTTCAAGGTCGACCTGTATAACCAGTTGGAGATTCGCAGCCAGCTACCCGGCCAGCAAAAACTCGCGAGCGAGGAAGCCGATGTCGTCGATCTGGTGGGCATGCTGTTCGACTTCATCCTCAAGGATCAAAACCTGCCAGATAGCTGCAAGATCGCGTTATCGCACCTGCATACGCCTTATCTGAGAATCGCCTTGCAGGACAAAGCACTCTTCACCCTGCCCCAACATCCCGCGCGCATACTGCTTAACAGCCTCGCCCAGGCGGGTGTGCTCTACGGAGACGAGGAGGATGACAGCGGTCTGCTGAGCAAGATCCATTGGGTTGTGGAGCAGGTGCTGCGCAACTACCGCGGAGAGCAGCGACTGCTGAAAGATCTGCTCGACGAGTTCACGACCTTTGTCACCGCCCTTCGGCACAGGATCGAACTGCACGAGCGGCGGGCCGTAGAGGCAGCCAAAGGCCGCGACCGCTTGACCACCGCCCGTAACCTGGCACTGGACGTCATTGCCCGGGCGCAGCAGAACCGTGAACTGCCCGCCATGATTCGCGGTTTCTTCGAACAGACTTGGCTCGATGTCTTGGTGTTCGTGCTGCTTCGTCACGAAGCCTCCAGTGAGCAATGGCAGCGTGTCTGCACCACCACCGAGCAACTGGCCTGGAGCTGCACCGCGCTCACCGATGCCGAGCAGGAAAAGCTGCGCGGCCTGCACCTTGCGTTGCTGGAGGACGTTCGCCAGGGAATGCTCTGGCTCGGCGGCCTGCATGACGACAGCATTCGCCAGCGACTACGCGACATCGTCGCCTGTCAGCTGGCGGCACAACACGGCCAGCCCAGCGTATCGGCCCCAACGGCAACAGGCAGCGTCCCCACCCTGGGCATCAATCGCTTGGACATCGAGCTTGGCGAGGAGGCCGAACTGTTACGCACGCCCCCGCCCAAGGTGCTGTCGCCGCGCATCCAAGCCCTGGTCGAGCAGCTGAAACACCTGGAGTTCGGCACCCGATTCGAGTTCATCCAGGGCGAGGAGCGCCGCCGGCTCAAGCTCTCCTGGTTCAGCCCGACCAGTCACAACTACATGTTCGTCGACCACAGCGGACTGCGAGTGGCGGTCAAGCCGATCGACGTGCTAGCCGAGGAAATCGACCAGGGCCAGGCGCGCATCCTACCCCCCAGGGTCACCGCTCCGCTGGTCGACCGAGCGCTGGCCGCTATCGTCCGTGTACTGCATCGTTTCTCCGGCCGCCTGCCGGATTCCGCTCAAGGAACCGACACTCCATGAACGAACGTCGTCGTCATGATCGCTACAGCGCCACACCGCATCTGGAAGTGTTCGAGCGGCATTCCGGGATCCGCCTGGGCAGCCTGGCCGACTTATCGCTAGAGGGTTTCATGCTGTTCTGTGAGCAGTCTCAGCCCGCCGATACGGTCGTTGAATGCCGTCTGCTGCTGCCGCAACCACTGGATGGAATCGACGAAATCCATTTGGCTGCCGATTGCCTGTGGAGCAGGCCGGGCGCGGAAGGCCAGAGCAGCTGGGCCGGTTATCAGATCCTCGACATATCGGAAGCACACAGCGCCGTGCTGCAAAAACTGATGGTCGATTAGCCGGGCCTTCAGAAAAGCTCTGTAGCAAAGAAAAACGCCATGTACCGCAGCGACGGACATGGCGTTTCGGTGAACACAGTGCCGGGAACAGCCAGCGCCCCCGACCCGCTGTACCCATTCAGGCGAAGACGATATCGTCGCCCTCCACCTTGGCATGCACCACCGCGCCGGGCGCGAACTGACCGGAGAGAATCTGCTGGGCCAGGGGGTTTTCGATCCAGCGCTGAATGGCGCGCTTGAGCGGCCGCGCGCCATAGACCGGGTCGTAACCCACTGCCACCAGCTTGTCCAACGCCTCGTCGCTGATCTCCAGGCTCAGCTCGCGTTCGGCTAGACGCTGGCGCAGGCGGCCCAGTTGGATCTGGGCAATGCCGGCGATCTGCTCACGGGCCAGCGGGTCAAAGACCACCACCTCGTCGATACGGTTGATGAACTCGGGCCGGAAATGGTGACTGACCGCATCCAGCACCGCCGCACGCTGGGCATCCGGGTCGCCGACCAGTTCCTGAATCTGCGTGGAGCCCAGGTTGGACGTCATCACAATGACCGTGTTCTTGAAGTCCACCGTGCGGCCGTGACTGTCGGTCAGGCGACCGTCTTCGAGAACCTGCAGCAGCACGTTGAACACATCCGGGTGAGCTTTTTCGACCTCGTCGAGCAGCACCACTGAGTAGGGTTTGCGCCGCACGGCCTCGGTCAGATAGCCGCCTTCCTCGAAGCCGACATAGCCGGGCGGCGCACCGATCAGCCGCGCCACAGAGTGCTTCTCCATGAACTCGGACATGTCGATACGAATCATCGCCTCCTCGGTGTCGAAGAGGAACTCGGCCAGCGCCTTGCACAGTTCGGTCTTGCCTACACCGGTCGGGCCGAGGAACAGGAAGGAGCCGCTCGGCCGGTTCGGATCGGCCAGCCCGGCCCGCGAGCGGCGCACCGCGTTGGACACCGACACTACGGCCTCATGCTGACCAATCACCCGCTGGTGCAGCAGGTCTTCCATCTTCAGCAGCTTCTCGCGTTCGCCTTCGAGCATCTTGGACACCGGGATACCCGTCCACTTGGAAACCACTTCGGCAATCTCTTCGTCGGTGACCTTGTTGCGCAGCAGTTGCTTCTCCGTCTTGCCATGCTGCTCGGCCATCTGCAGGCTGCGCTCCAGGTCAGGGATGGCCTGGTACTGGATACGCGCCATGGTTTCCAGATCACCCTTGCGCCGCGCGGCTTCCATTTCCTGACGCGCCTGCTCGATCTTCTGCTGGATCTGCGCGGTACCCTGCACCTCGGCTTTTTCGGATTTCCAGATCTCTTCCAGATCGGCGTATTCGCGCTGCAAGAGCTGGATCTCTTCCTCGAGTTTTTCCAGGCGCTTCTTGGTGGCCTCGTCGTCTTCTTTCTTCAGCGCCTCGCGCTCGATCTTCAGCTGGATCAGACGGCGGTCCAGGCGGTCGAGTTCTTCTGGCTTAGAGTCGATCTCCATGCGAATGCGGCTGCCCGCCTCGTCGATCAGGTCGATGGCCTTGTCCGGCAACTGGCGGTCGGTGATGTAGCGGTGCGAAAGTTTGGCGGCGGCGATGATCGCGCCGTCGGTGATGGTCACGCCGTGGTGCACTTCGTAGCGCTCTTTCAGGCCGCGCAGGATGGCAATGGTGTCTTCCTCGCTCGGCTCGTCAACCAGCACCTTCTGGAAGCGCCGTTCCAGAGCGGCATCCTTCTCGACGTACTGACGGTATTCATCCAGCGTGGTGGCGCCTACGCAATGCAGTTCGCCCCGAGCCAGGGCCGGCTTGAGCATATTGCCGGCATCCATGGAGCCTTCGGCCTTGCCGGCACCGACCATGGTGTGCAGCTCGTCGATAAACAGGATCACCCGCCCTTCCTGCTTGCCCAGTTCGTTGAGCACGGCCTTCAGGCGTTCCTCGAATTCGCCGCGGAACTTGGCGCCGGCGATCAGCGCGCCCATGTCCAGGGACAGCAGGCGTTTGTCCTTGAGACCATCGGGCACCTCACCGTTGATGATGCGTTGGGCCAGTCCCTCGACAATGGCGGTCTTGCCCACGCCGGGTTCGCCAATCAGCACCGGGTTGTTTTTGGTGCGGCGTTGCAAAACCTGGATGGTGCGACGGATCTCGTCGTCACGGCCGATGACCGGATCCAGCTTGCCCTCTTCGGCCAGCTTGGTCATGTCCACGGTGTACTTGTCCAAGGCCTGGCGAGCTTCTTCGGCATTCGGGTCATTGACCGCCGCGCCGCCACGCAGGTTGGCGATGGCGTTTTCCAGCGCCTTCTTGGTGACGCCCTGGCCGAGCAGCAGTTTGCCCAGCTTGGTGTTTTCATCCAGTGCAGCAAGCAGCACCAGTTCGCTGGAGATGTACTGGTCGCCCTTCTGCTGCGCCAGGCGGTCGGCCTGGTTGAGCAGGCGCGCCAGGTCCTGGGACATGTTCATGTCGCCGGTCGGGTTTTGCAGCTTGGGCAATTGGTCCAGTGCCTGGGTCAACGCTTGACGCAGGCTGTTGACATCGAAACCAACCTGCATCAGCAACGGTTTGATCGAGCCGCCTTGTTGCTCCAGCAGCGCCTGCATCAGGTGCAGCGGCTCAATGGAGGGATGATCAAAACCGACTGCGATGGATTGCGCGTCGGACAGGGCGAGCTGCAACTTGCTGGTTAAACGATCGATACGCATGGAAAGTCATCCTCATGATGAAGGCAGGCAGGCGCGCTGAATCGCGCCTGTAGGCATGGCCTGCAAGATGCTTCTTAGATGAGGCTGATTGTTGAAGATTCAAGGCGGCGAGCCTTGATGCAAGTCAACGGCGAGGTAGAGGATTAACGTGGCCGGCGGCGCAACCGACTATTGCGCGAGCCAGATCAGCGACGCGAAACGCCCGGTCTGTGCGGAGCGCCGGTAGGAATAAAAGCGCGGGTCATTGTAGGTGCACAGTCCGCCACCATAAACGGCGGTGACGCCTTGCGCCGCCAGACGCAGGCGCGCCAGTTGATAAAGGTCGGCCAGATATTTACCGGCGTTGGCACTGGGCTGGAACGCCTCAGTGGCCAGCGGGTGATCAATCAGAAACGCCTCGCGCACCTCCGGCCCGACCTCGAAGGCGTCGGGACCAATCGCCGGCCCCAGCCACACGAGCACATCCTCGGCCGGCACGTTCAGGGCTTCCAAGGTAGCTTCCAGCATGCCGCCGGCCAACCCGCGCCAACCGGCATGGGCCGCCGCCACGCGGGTGCCGGCGCGGTCACAGAACAGCACCGGCAGGCAATCGGCGGTGAGAATCGTGCACGCCACATTGGGCGTCGCGCTCCAACTGGCATCCGCTTTATGCACTCGTTCCGGTTCGGCCTCGACCACGTCAATGCCATGCACCTGGTTGAGCCAGGCTGGCTGACACTGCAGCGCAGAGCACAAACGGCGACGGTTCTCGGCGACCGCAGCCGCATCATCCGCCACATGATCGCCGAGATTGAAGCTGTCGTAGGGCGGCTGGCTAACGCCACCACTGCGGGTGGTGACACAGGCGCGGACGGTGTCCGGCGCCGGCCAGTCGGGCAGCAGCCAGTCGCGGTTCATCAGACGAAGGATTCGTGGTCCTGGCGCAGCAGGGTCAGCAACCAGACAAGATCGTCCGGCAGCGGCGATTCCCATTTCATGCGCTTCTTGGTCACCGGGTGCTCCAGCTCCAGAAAACGCGCATGCAGCGCTTGACGCGGAAAATGCTTGAGGGTCTCGACCAGCGTCGGGCTGGCCGCCGGAGGAATACGGAAGCGACCGCTGTACACCGGATCGCCCACCAGCGGAAAACCGACATGGGACATATGCACACGGATCTGGTGCGTGCGCCCGGTTTCCAGCTTGACCCGCGTGTGGGTGTGCGAGCGGAACCGCTCCAGCACCCGGTAATGACTGACCGCCGGCTTGCCACCCTCGATCACCGCCATGCGCTGGCGCTGGCTGGAGCTGCGGCCGATGGGTGCATTGACCGTGGCGCCAGAGGTGATCACCCCGATCACGATGGCCTCGTAGATACGGGTGACGCTGCGCTTTTGCAGCTGATCGACCAGATCGGTGTGGGCTTCCAGGGTCTTGGCCACCACCATCAGACCAGTGGTGTCCTTGTCCAGACGATGGACGATGCCGCAACGCGGTACCTGATCGATACCCGGCACATGGTGCAGCAGGGCGTTAAGCAAGGTTCCGTCGGCATGCCCCGCCGCCGGGTGAACCACCAGCCCAGAAGGCTTGTCGATCACCAGCAACTGGTCGTCTTCATAGACGATGTTCAGGGCGATATCCTGCGCCACCCATTCACCCTGGACTTCCTGTTCGGCATCCAGATCCAGCACCGACCCGCCATGCACGGTGTCGCGCGGGCGCAGTACGGCGCCGTCGACCGTCAGACGACCATCCTTGATCCAACCGGATAGACGCGAACGTGAATGATCGGCGAACAGCTGCGCAGCAACCTGATCGAGACGTTGCCCGCCCAGTTCACTGGGAACTTCGGCGCGCAGTTGGATGGCTTGTTTAGTAGTCGGGGACATGCTCGGCAACGGCGAGGCGCGGCCTTTGGTTTCGGCGGCGCGCTTGTGATTAAATACGACTCTTTGTCCCGGTACACCGGGGCGCTCACTATATCAGGACGGCTCGGAGCACGACAGCCGGCCGTCACAGGGACGCTAGCTGCCATGCATGTGAAACACCTGTTGCTGATTGCCACCCTGGCCCTTGCCGCTTGCGCTTCCAACGAGCCAAGCGATGAGAATCTGAGCGAGGCCGATCTGTATCGGCAAGCGCAATCCGCTCTGGACGGCAAGAGCTATACCAACGCCGTCACCAAACTCAAGGCACTGGAGTCGCGCTATCCCTTTGGCCGCTACGCCGAGCAAGCGCAGCTGGAGTTGATCTACGCCTACTACAAGAATGGAGAGCCGGAAGCGGCCAAGTCGGCTGCTGAACGTTTCATCCGCCTGCATCCGCAGCACCCCAGCGTCGACTATGCGTATTACCTGAAAGGACTGGCAGCTTTCGATCAGGATCGCGGCCTGATGGCGCGCTTCCTGCCGCTGGAGATGAGCAAGCGCGATCCGGGCGCCGCACGTGACTCCTACAACGAATTCGCGCGCCTGACCAATCGCTACCCCAACAGCCGCTACGCACCCGATGCCAAGCAGCGCATGATCTACCTGCGCAATGTGCTGGCCGCCTATGAAGTGCATGTGGGCAACTATTACCTCAAGCGTAACGCCTATGTTTCGGCGGCCAACCGGGGCCGCTACGTGGTGGAGAACTTCCAGGAAACCCCTGCGGTTGGCGACGGTCTGGCCTTGATGGTCGAAGCCTATCAACGCCTGCGCCTGAATGACCTGGCCGACACCAGCCTGGCTGCGCTAAAGCTCAACTACCCGCAACATCCAAGCCTGGTGGACGGCGAGTTCGTCCCGCGCGAGAAAGGCGACGATGAACGCTCCTGGCTGGCCAAGGCGACCCTCGGCCTGATCGAAACCGATGCACCGCTGCCGCCGGGTGAAACCCGTGCCAGCCAGGATGTGCAGCGCCAGTTTCAAGATGCCGAAGAAGCGCTGCCCGAGGAGCTCAAGGTCGACGAGCCGGCCAAGCGCTCATGGTGGAGTCGCTTGACCTTCGGACTCTTCGACTGAGATAAACCCAAAGGGGGAGCCACGGCTCTCCCTTTTTTTATCTGCCCTGTTTTGCCTGGCTTATAGAAGGAACTGTGCATGAGCACTCCCGTCGCCCTGATTACAGGTTGTTCCGGCGGCATCGGCCGCGCCCTTGCCGAGACCTTTCGTGCCGCCGGTTACGAGGTCTGGGCCTGCGCCCGCAAGGCCGAAGACCTGGCCGAACTGCAGATGGCCGGTTTTACCGCCGCAGCTTTGGATGTCAACGATGCACAGGCCACAGAAAATCTGGTCGCCCGCCTCCAACGGGAAGCAGGACGCCTCGATGTGTTGGTCAACAATGCCGGTTACGGTGCCATGGGGCCGTTGTTGGATGGCGGCGTCGACACCTTGCGTGCCCAGTTCGAAACCAATGTCTTCGCGGTGATCGGGCTGACCCGTGCGTGCTTTCCACTGCTGCGCCAGAGTCGTGGCCTCGTGGTGAATATTGGTAGCGTCTCAGGCGTGCTGATCACGCCTTTCGCCGGTGCCTACTGCGCTTCCAAGGCCGCGGTGCATGCGCTGTCTGACGCCCTGCGTCTGGAATTGTCACCCTTTGGTATCGACGTGCTGGAAGTCCAACCTGGCGCCATCGCTTCAAGCTTTGGCGCTACGGCCAGCCGAGGGGCCGAAGCCTTGATCGCCAGCCACTCGCCCTGGTGGCCATTGCGCGATGGGATTCGAGCACGTGCCGGAGCATCTCAGGATCAGCCGACCCCAGCCAGCGACTTTGCTCGCGGCGTCGTCAAGGCCATCAAAGCCCCTCGCCGTCCCCGCCTGCTCCGCCTGGGCAATGGCAGTCGCGCCTTGCCGCTGATGGCTACGCTGTTGCCCAAGGGGCTGCTGGAGTTTGTGTTACGCCGCCGTTTTGGCTTGAATCGGCAGCTGTAAGCGAACTGAATCAATCCGGGCGCTCCCTTTGGGGTTGCCCGGATAATCAAGCAAGACTGGTGCAGCCATCCAGGTTCCATCCCAAGGCACAATCAGCACGCCCACCTGCACGCCAACGGCCTCCCTGTGAGACAATTTGCCGTTCCGCAATCAGTCGTGCCATCCCCATCACCATGTTGCGCGCTTCTTTCCCCCTCCCTATTGACGGCCTGCGCTGATGGTCGACATCCGCAAGGTTCAGCAACGCGACTGGCTCGACGCCTTCGAGTCAGCCTACGTATCACGTGGCCGAACCTATGCCGCCGCTGGCTTCTCACGTCTCGTGGAAATCGATGGGCAGGTTCTTAAAGCCAGCTGCCAAGGCTCCAATGACCGGCAGTATCGGCAATCCATCCGTTTGCAGCCACGGCCCACGCGTTGGGAAGTCCATGGTCTGTGCAGTTGCCCTGTTGGGTACAACTGCAAACATGTGGTTGCCGCATTGCTGCTGCTGGAACAGCAGTACCGACAGGGTCAGTCACCCACGCTTCGGCGCTCGGCCCCCCAACAAGTCATCCGTGACGATATTCAGCCTCGCCCCCTGCTGTATCTCAACAGCCATACCCGCGTGCACTTCGATGCCCGTAAGGGGCGCATGACTGAGCAGACCCAGCACCGCGCAGCGCTGGCCTTCGACTATGACGGTCAGCTCATTCACGGCAAGGCTTCGGGTGACCTGCTGCGTTTTATCGCCCCGGATAAACAGCTGCGCATCCGCCGCCACAGCGAAGCGGAAGCGCTGTACCGGCAACGCCTGACGGAACTGGGATTCAGCACCGCCTTGCGGGTCAGCGAGGCACTGTCGGAGAAAGTTGGCGAGCCGCTGCAACTGCCCAACGATGCCAGCTGGATGCAGTTTGTCCGCACCGACGTACCGCAGCTGCAGCGCGAGAACTGGCAGATTCATATTCTTCCGGATTTTCATTTCAATCTGGCAAACGTAGACGGCTGGTACGCGCAGCTCGAGGAAACAACTGACCACCAGTGGTTCGACCTGGAAATGGGCATTGAAGTGGAAGGCCAGCGCATCAGCCTACTGCCGATTCTGCTCCAGGCAATCCGCGCCACGCCCTGGCTGCTCGATGCTCAAGCTCTGAACCGCAGCGACGCGGACGCCTTTTTTCTCGCCGCACTGCCAGGCGAGGGTAGCCGCCGCGTGGCCCTGCCGTTTTCCCGGCTGAAGCCGCTGCTCAGCACACTCGGTGAGCTGTACTTCAACGATCAGCCTGCCGACTTGCAACGCTTGCGCCTGGCCAGCCCCGATGTCGCTCGCTTGCACACCCTGGAAAATAGCGTCGAGCTGCGCTGGCAAGGTGGAGAACGCCTTCGTGAACAGGCGCGTCGACTGCATGAACAGACCGAGCACAGCATTCAACCACCGCTCGGCTTGCAGGCCCAATTGCGCCCT
This sequence comes from Pseudomonas sp. B392_1p, assembly GCF_052245235.1. Classification (NCBI taxonomy): domain Bacteria; kingdom Pseudomonadati; phylum Pseudomonadota; class Gammaproteobacteria; order Pseudomonadales; family Pseudomonadaceae; genus Pseudomonas; species Pseudomonas sp. B392_1p. The sequence goes on along the minus strand of NZ_JBQPXM010000016.1, from coordinate 1,902 downwards.
TATCAATTGCAAGGGCTGGCCTGGATGCAATCCCTGGATGAATTGGGCATGGGCGGCATACTGGCCGATGACATGGGGCTGGGCAAAACACTGCAGACGCTAGCGCTGATCCTGTCCAAAAAAGTCGCGTGCCGCCTCCAGGCACCCGCCTTGATCATCATGCCCACCAGCTTGATTGCCAATTGGCTGGATGAAGCCGCTCGCTTCACACCTCAACTGCGCGTTCTGGCCCTGCATGGGCCGAAGCGAAAACAGCACTTCGCCAACCTGGGCCAATACGACCTACTGCTCAGCACTTACGCGCTGATACCGCGCGACTTTGCGGCTCTGGCTCAACAACCGCTGGAGTTGCTTATTCTCGACGAAGCGCAGAACATCAAGAACCCGCGCAGCAAGGCCGCTCAGGCTCTGGGCAAGCTGACCGCTCGACAACGCCTGTGCCTTACGGGTACGCCTCTGGAAAACCACCTGGGCGAGCTCTGGTCGTTATTCAACGTGCTCATGCCAGGCTGGCTAGGTAACGAACAGGCCTTTAATCGCCACTATCGCGTGCCCATCGAAAAGCACGGCGACGCCGAACGCATGGCGTTGCTGCGCGCGCGCATACGACCGTTCATGTTGCGGCGTACCAAGGAACAGGTAGCACGAGAACTACCACCGAAGACCGAAATCATCCACTGGGTGGATCTGACCCAGAGTCAGCGTGGTCGCTATGAAACCTTGCGTCTGGCCATGGATCGCAAGGTGCGGGAAGAGATCGAGCGTCAGGGCTTGGCCCGCAGTCAACTGGTGATTCTGGAAGCGCTTCTGCGCCTACGCCAAGTCTGCTGTGACTTGCGTCTTCTGGACGGAGCAAATAGCGGAAAACCGGAACACTCGGGCAAGCTCGTCGCCCTGATGAGCATGCTGGAAGAACTGTTTGCCGAAGGGCGTCGGGTTCTGCTGTTTTCCCAGTTCACCGGCATGCTGGCCTTGATCGAAACCGAACTGCAGCGACGAGGCATTCCCTATGCTCTGCTGACTGGCAGCACCCGCGACCGTGGCACGCCGGTGCGCGAGTTTCAGGCTGGCAAGCTGCCGATCTTCCTGATCAGCCTCAAAGCTGGCGGGGTTGGGCTAAACCTTACCGCAGCCGATACGGTGATTCACTTCGACCCTTGGTGGAATCCTGCCGCAGAAGCCCAAGCGAGCGATCGCGCTTACCGGATCGGTCAGACCAAGCCGGTATTCGTCTACAAATTGATTGCCCGTGGCAGCGTTGAAGAAAAAATCCAGCAGTTGCAGCAACAGAAAGCTCAACTCGCAGAAAGCATTCTGGCGGGCGATCAGCCTGACGTGAGGATGTCGCCAGAGGACCTCGACGCACTGCTGGGCCCTCTGGCCGTCAGCTAAGCCCTCAGGCCTTCAAGATCTCGTTTTCAACGACATACCAAATCTTGCTGCGCATGTCGTTGAGTACGGTCAGCCGGGCCTCTTCGTCCGCAGCGCCCTGCATGTCCTGCCCCAGGCCGCTGACCAGATAAATGATGGCGTCTATTGCCTTGCTGGTGTGCTCATCAAGTTCGCGTCCGGCTAACTCCAGCTTGTCGGACAGGTCGTGCCAGATGCTCTGACGGACTTCGGTAAACACCTGATCCACGGCAGTTTGCTCGATCTCTTCGGCGTTCAGCGACGGGTGAGATACCAAATAAACCACCTGCTCCATGACCGCATTGATCAAAGCATTATCCTGTTGCACACCCATCGTAGAACTACCTTAGAAAAAGAACTCATCAAGTTAGCGGCCGTAAAGACTAATAATTGAACTTAAATTTTCCGCGCACACAGACAAAACCCCAACCCGCGTGCGCGGATTGGGGTTTTGGGTTTAGGCGCTTGACGATGACCTACTCTCACATGGGG
>NZ_JBQPXM010000015.1:0-121766 GCF_052245235.1 Pseudomonas sp. B392_1p | reverse complement strand
CGGCCAGCAGGATCAGCGCGTTGAGGCTTTCGTCGGCGCGGATCAGCAGGTTCTGCGGGCGGGCTTCCGCGCCGCCGCCTTCGGGGGCATCCAGACCGGTGGACAGCTCGCCGAGGGTCGCTGCCAGGGTCTTGGCATCGTTGTGGCGCAGGCGGATCACCCGGGTGTTGGCCGAGCGCGTGCTGGGCGTGTCCAGCGAGCGCGCCAGAGCGGCCAAGCGTTCGCGCGCGGCCGGCGGCCCGATCAGCACCAGGCGGTTGGTGCGCGCATCGGCGATCACCTGCGCACCGCTGCCCTTGGCCTGGGTGTTGTTCAGCGTTTCGGCGGCATCCATCACCCAGGCGTGCTGCAGGTTGACCACGCTGTAGTTGTGGCCGCTCTGCTGGTCGAGCTGCTGGATCAGTTGCTCGAGGCGGGCGATGTTGGCGCGGCGGTCGCTGATGATCAGCGCGTTGCTGCTGGGAATGGCGGCCAGGTGGCCGTACTGCGGCACCAGCGGGCGGATCAGCGGCAGCAGTTCACTGGCCGATTGGTGCTGCACCTGGATCAGGCGGGTTTCCAGGTGGTCGGCGCTGTCGCGCGGGGCGTTGGCTTCGGTTTTCGCCTCGGCGTTGGGCACCACCCGCGACTGCCCGTCCTGGGTGAGCACGCTGTAACCGTGGGTGGTCATCACCGAGAGAAACAGCTGGTAGACCTCGCGCAACGACAGCTGGGCGCTGGAGGTGACGCTGATCTGCCCCTTGACTCGTGGATCGATGATGAAGGTTTCGCCGGTGATCGCCGCGACTTGGTCGATGAACTCGCGGATGTCGGCATCCTTGAGGTTGATGGTCCAGCGCTCGGCCTGCTGCTGGCTGCCGGCTGAGCCAGCGGGCGCCACGCCGTTGGCCGCCTGCAGCGTGGGTGAGGCGGTGAGCAGGCTGGCGGTGAGCAGGGCGAGGGTCAGACGCGAAAAAGTCGAAGGCATCGGTCAGTCGCTTTCCGTGGGCTGTTCGATAGGGGGTGGGGGTGTTTCGAGCGGCTCTTCCAGTTCTTGCCGCCATTCGCCGAGGCGTTCGCGTAGCTGGTCGAGACTCAGGTCCTCATCCTGCAAGTCGCTAAATGGTGCGGACAGATCGTCGTCGGATGGGCCGACTGGCGCCGCAACGTTGCTCGGATTCCCATGTTGCGGGAAATACAGTGTTTCCAGGCGACCGTTGCGTTCAACCTCGATGCGGTCAGCATAGACCGCATGCAGGCGAACGCCGGATTCCAGTTCGCTGCCTATTTCAAACCGCTGGGGCTTGGCGCCATTGCGCTGGATGATCGCGCTGGAGCGCAGAGGGTTGGCATTGACGAAGCTGCCATGCAGGGTCAGGCGCAGTGTGGTGGCCGGCGGCGCGCCCTGAGCAACGGGAGTGGGGCCAAACAGGGCGGCCAGCTGGGCCAAGGTAGGCGTGGCTGGAGGTGCCGCTAGGCGAGATTCAACGGCAGCTGGCGGGTTACGCAACAGCTGTAGCCATTCCACGCTCTGCCAGGCCAGGCTGGCGCCCAGGAGCATCAGCAGCAGGACGCTGAGCACCAGGGGTGCCTGACGCTGCAGCCAGTGGGTAAAGACGGAGGTGGATATGGGCAAGACAATGCTCCCTGTATTTCTTTTGGGTGCAGGCATCAAGGAACCGAGTCTGGAAGCAGGTCACTAAGCTGAACTTTATGGCTCCGAGAATAGACTAGAAGCCTGAGGGCTCTGACCCAAGGGTCTGCATAACAGCCCGCTGCTCGCGAGGCCGGCGCTGATACGCCGCCTGGGCCAAGCATTCGGGAGGGACTTGGTCTAGGCGACTAGCACCTAAGACATGCTTCACGCCGAACTGTCTTACAACCAAAGAGATTAACGCTGTGAACAAGCAACGCGGTTTCACGCTGATCGAAATCATGGTGGTGGTGGTCATCCTCGGCATTCTCGCCGCCTTGGTGGTGCCGCAGATCATGAGTCGTCCGGATCAGGCCAAGGTCACCGTGGCCAAGGGGGACATCAAGGCGATTTCGGCGGCCCTGGACATGTACAAGCTCGACAACCACAGCTACCCGAACACCCAGCAGGGATTGGAAGCCTTGGTACGCAAGCCGTCCGGCAATCCGCCGGCGCGCAACTGGAATCCGGACGGTTACCTCAAGCGCATGCCGGTCGATCCGTGGGGCAATCCCTATCAGTACCTGGCGCCGGGTACCCGCGGGCCGTTCGATCTGTATTCGTTCGGTGCTGATGGCAAGGAAAGCGGCACTGACCTGGATGCCGATATCGGCAACTGGGATTTCTAGCAGCCCAGTGCCTGGAGGTTATATGGCTGCCTGGAACCGGAAGCAGATAACGAGCTACTTACACGCATCGCCCCTGATGCAGCGTTGGCGGCAGCTGGCGCGTCGTGAACGCATGATGCTGGGTTTGCTGGGGCTGTTTCTGTTGGCTGTCGTGCTGTACCTGGGATTCTGGAAGCCCGCAGTCGAATACCGGGCCGCTTCACTGACCTATTTTCAGGAGCAGCGTGATTTGCACGCCTATCTGCAGGCGCGAGCGCCAGAGGCTCGGGGGCTGCAGGGGCAGCCAAAAGCTCGTCTGGATCCTGCGCGCCTGCAAGGCGAGGTCACTGCAAGCGCTACGCAGCAAGGCCTGTCGGTGGAGCGTTTGGAGGCCGGGGCCGAGGGTGCTCTTCAGGTCAGTCTGCAACCGACCGAGGCGGCTCGATTGCTGAACTGGCTGGCCGAGCTGGAAAAGCAGGGCGTGCGTGTCGATGAGGCCGGTCTGGATCGCCAGGCCGACAGTCGCGTCAGCGTGCGTCTGACCCTACGCGTATCGCCCTAAATAAGGTTACGTCAATGCCTGATCTCACCCCTTGCATGGTTGCGGTTCTGCTTGCCTGCGCAGCCACTTTTTTGCTGCCTGCGCAAAGCCCGGCGGCGCAAACGCTTGCCCGACGGGTGCTGGACGAGTCGTTTGACGGTAAAACCTTGACGGATTTTGGCACGGCGGTAGTGGCTGCGAAAAACGTTTCCCTGGCTAGCGGCAAGGGCGTGAATCATTCGAACGCAATCAGAGTGGACTATCGAGGCAACAGCAGGGGCAGCGAGAGGGTCATTGTCAACTACAAGCTGCCCCCCTCCTTGTATTACACGCTGAGTTTCGACGTGAACTTCTGCTCGGAATTTGACTTTCGCAAAGGAGGCAAGCTGCACGGGCTTGGTCCGGCCAGGCCTGTTGCTGGTGGTAACCGGATATCCCCGTCGCGGTGGAGTGCCAGGGCGATGTTCCGGCGTGACGGCGGATTGCAGACCTACATTTACAGTCAGAACATGAAAGGTCGTTACGGTGACGTTGTTATCGCCAAAAATTTCCGCTTCGAACGAGGCCATTATTATGCGGTGTCGTTGCAGGTGGTACTCAACAACCCGGCATCAGAAAGTAATGGCTATATGCGAATATATGTAGACGATGCTCTGGTTGCCGAACACCGCAGCATCAAGTTCCGCTCCGCCGAGACGTTGGACTCCCATATCAATACGCTGATGTTCAATACCTTTCACGGCGGTCACAGCGCCGACTGGGCACCTCGCAAGGCCGATGGATCCTATGCGGTGACCTGTGCTTATTTCGATAATTATTCAGTTTCCCCCTCGCTTACAGTCAAGCGTGGGCCTGGGTAACGGTACTTGGGCTTATAGCAGAACGCTTCGTTTAGAGGAGTGCTGGTGCAAAAGTCGGCCGACTATTACGCCAAGTCAAAGTTCGTTCTTTCTGAGCAATGGCCGCTTTAAATATTGATGAATTCTGGTGATTCGGCCAATCGTCGGAGAGCGTCTTGGGACTGTTTCAAAATGTCTACCCTCCCTCATGTGCTCCTCATCCCGATATGCATTGCATGAGGAAGCTCGACTATTTCGGATTCACCTAACGTCATGTTTGCGCCAAAAGGCCTTTGATAGTTTTGTGGTGAGTTTCCAGGGGTAATTGAGTTTCAACGATGCAAGTGACTGCGACACAGAGCTTTTCATTGACGCAGCCGTAAGCCAGTTCCGCCATTTCAACTGACTTGCGATATCGACCATGGGTGACCCGAAGCGTACCTACCTAACGGTTAGGAGAATCTTATGGGTCGTCATCGCAAAACACTCTCAGATCACCTCTTGAGAGCCACGGCATTCGCAATACTCACCGTGCCTATTGCGCTTGTCGCTCAGGAGAGCGGCAACAATTCACAGGTCCCGTCGGGTAATGAAGGCATTTTCCTCGAGCGCGCCGAGCTATTGCTCAGCCAGATGACGCTGGAGCAGAAAATCCAGCAATTGGCCAACAAGCCCGAAGAGGTCGACTTTCCCGAAGGGACCTATCTCGCCTCGGGCGGCAGGCAAGCGACCTGTGGGTTCACTGCCATCGGCAGACGCATCACCGGCATTCCCGAGCTGGGCATCCCGACTATTCGTGAGATCAACGGCGGCAACGGCGTGCGCGGGGGCGACTGCGTACCGGAGCCGGTGAGGACCGCCGGACCCTCGATGACCCTCGCGGCGGCCAGTTTCGATCCGCAGTTGATGTATGCCTGGGGCGAGGTGGTGGGTAACGAGGCGCGTACCTTTGCCCACCAGATCATGCTTGGCCCAGCACTGAACCTGATCCGTTCGCCCTATGCCGGCCGTGCTCAGGAATACCCCGGTGAGGATCCGTACCTCGCCGGCATCATCGGCTCCGCCCAGGTTCGCGGCATCCAGTCGCAAGGCGTGCATTCGATGATCAAGCACTTCGCGGGCAACGAGCACGAATTCAATTTCGAACGCTGGACCGCGGCGTCGCGCATTCCCAGCCGGGCATTGCATGAGCTGTACCTGCTGCCCTTTGAAATGGCGGTCAGGGATGCGAAACCCGCCGGCATCATGTGCGCCTACCCGCACCTGAACGGTTCCTGGGCGTGCGACAGTGAAGAGCTGCTGCAGCAGACCCTGCGTGACCGCTGGGGCTTCGATGGCTGGATCGAGAGCGACCGGCGTGCCATGCACAGCACGGTGGACTCCTTGCTGGCGGGTGTCGGTTACGAGCTCGATGAGCAGCCGGTGTACTACTCCGAGGAAAACATCAAGGCCGCCATCGCTGCGGGTGAGATAACGGAGGAGGACGTCGACGCGGTGCTCTTGCCCCGTTACACCAAGATGTACGAGTTCGGGTTCTTCGATAACAGCTACAACCGCATGCTTCCGGTTGATTTCGAGACAAATGGAGCCAAGGCGCGCGCGTTGGCGGAAGCCGGTATCGTGCTGCTCAAGAACGAGGAGAGTCTGTTGCCGTTGGACGCGGCGGAGGTGCAGTCGATAGCGCTGATCGGTCACCCCTGGTTTGCAGGTTCGGCCACTATTCCGCCGCGTAATGGGGATCCGGCAGAGCTGACCACGGTAATCCCGCCATTTACCGTGACCCCGGAGCAAGGCCTGGAGCAGTACGTCCCTGCGGTGACCTATCTCGACGGTCATGACATCGCAGCAGCCGTAGAGCTGGCGCAAAATTCCGATGTCGTCGTACTTGGAGTGGGTACCACACCCCGTGAAACACGGGATCCGACGACCATCAGGCTGCCCACGTTCTGCTCGGAGAGCGAGCAGAACCCGGACGGAGAGGATTCCCACGAGCTGGGTGAGCAGCCCGATCAGGACTTGCCGACGACAGAAGTCTGTCTGGATCAGGAGGAGCTGATCCGCCAGGTTTCGGCAGTCAATCCCAAGACCATCGTGGTGCTCTACAGCGGGGCCGGTGTGGTCATGGATTGGGTAGACCAAGTGCCAGCACTCATAGCCGCTTGGTTCCCCGGCCAGGAAGATGGCGACATCATCGCCGACATCGTATTCGGTGCCCTCAACCCGTCGGGCAAGTTGCCGGTGACCTTCCCCAATACCGAACGTGAGGCGGCTTTCGCCACCGAAGCGCAGTATCCGGGCCTGCACGAGTTTACCGGCATACCCGGTGGCCCAGGCAGGGCGGGTGACCCGAACCTACCGCAGTTGGTCAGTCGCTACCTCGAGGGTTTGGAGATGGGCTACCGCTGGTATGAGGCGAATGCTGTTACGCCCCGGTTCCCCTTTGGGTATGGGCTGTCCTACACCACCTTCCAGTACAGCCACTTGAAGCTGAAGAGATCATTCCGGCCCGAATACGAAATGGTTGAGGTGAAGCTGCCGAATAGCCAAAAGCCGCGCGTCATTCGGAAGCTCAAGGACATCGTGCCGGTGCTTACCGCCGAGTTCCATGTCACCAACACGGGGACGGTCGCAGGCGGCGAGGCTGCGCAGGTTTACCTGCAATTGCCCCACAAGGCCCAGCAGCCTGCCAAGCGTCTGGTGGGCTTCCAGAAGGTCTTCCTCAATCCTGGTGAGAGTGCACAGGTCTCGGTCGAAATAGAGGCCAACGCCTCCAACCATCCGTTCTCCCACTTCGTTCCCACTATTCCCGATTACCTTCCGGCCTGGGCCGAAGGCGAGTGGGAAACTGAGGATGGGTATTATCGGGTGCTGGTGGGCGGGTCGTCGGCTGACACACCCCTCATCAAGTCCATCGCCATGGTGTTCCCGGACTTCAAGAAATGGGCCGTCTGGCCTGATCTTTTCCAAAAGGACACCGTCGCGAGTATGGACGGTACAGGGCATGACACAGGGCATATGAAGTAAGCACCCGTTGCCTTTGAGCGGGTGACGTTGCACACCATCGCGGGCAGGGAAGTCCGCGATTTTTGATGTGCGGCTAGCTCAGCGTGGTTTCGTCGGATGCGTTTCAACCCGCAATAACACGCCATCCTTCCCCAACCTGAACCGCGCAAAATCCTCCGCCAGGAACAGCCGCCCGCGATAAACAGCCGCAGCCTCCGCGCGGATATTCTCGATGGACAACCCACGGGCAGGCCGTGCCGAGTAACGGGCGCTGAAGTGTGTCAGTACCAGATTGGGAAGGTCGCTTGCCTGAGCGAAGGCGGCGACACAGGCGGCCGTGCTGTGGCCGAATAGGCTGCGTTCGTCGTTGGTCACCGCGTGGGTGAAGGTGGCTTCGTGAACGAGAACCTGGGCGTCGCGGCAGGCGTCGGCCAGCAGTTCGGGGCGGTCGTTGTCGCCACCGACCACGATGCAACGTGGCGCTCGGGTGGCTAGCAAATAATCATCGCTGTGCAACGTGCGGCCCTGGTGCTGCACGTCGAAGCCATGGGCAAGCTGGCCCCACAGCGGGCCACGCGGAATACCCTCGCGGTCGAGTTTTTCAACATCCAGACGCGGGTCGGGACGGGCTTCAGTAAAGCGGTAGCCATAGCTGGGCACGCGGTGGGAGAGGGCGGTCGCATCCACGCGCAGCTGACGGTTGCGCCACTCGCCAAGGGATTCCACGGCGTGAAATCTCAGCTCATAGGGCAGCGCGGTCTGGCTGATGCGCAGAGTGGTACGCACCCATTCCGCAATGCCGAGCGGAGCAATGATTTCCAGGGGTTCGGTGCGGCCCGCCAGGCCCGCGCTGGCCAGCACGCCGGGTAGCCCGTAGCAGTGATCGCCATGCACATGAGTGATGAAGATGGCCCGCAGGCCATGCAATGAGAGCGGCGTATACAGCAACTGGTGCTGGGTAGCTTCGCCGCAGTCCACCAGATACCAGCCTTTTCCGGTGTCTTCCAGCACTGCCAGTGCGGTGACGTTGCGGGCCTTGGTGGGCGTGCCGGAGGAGGTGCCGAGAAAGAGCAGATCCACGGTTGGCGCTCCTGTGAAGCGTGATGCTCAGAGTATGCCGCAAGCACCTGCCGAGCATGCCACCTCACTGCTGCGCATTGCTTATGAACCTAAATGCCCCATCGCGTCCGCCGCTGCCTCGCGTTCCGCTTGTTGCAGCCCCGCGCGGCGCAGCAATTGTTTACAGCGTTCCGACAGGTGCACCACGCGCAAGTGCTTGCCGGTCCGGGTGTAGCGCTCGCGCAGGGTGATCAGCGCAGCGATGGCGGAGTAGTCGACAAAGTTCAAGTGCTGGCAATCCAGGGTCACCTGTTGCGGATCGCCCGCGGCGTCGAAGAGTTCCAGAAAACGCGTGGTGGAGGCGAAAAATAGCGTGCCGTGGGGGCGGTAGACTTTGCTGCCATTGGCGTCCATGTGACTGTCCACATACAGCTCGCGGCCGTGCTGCCAGGCAAAATTCAATGCGGCAATGACAATACCGCACAGCACGGCGGTGGCCAGGTCAGTGAACACCGTGATAACGGTGACGGCAACAATCACCAACACATCGTGCAACGGCACCTTGTTCACCACGCGCAGCGAGGCCCAGGCGAAGGTCTGCTGAGCGACCACGAACATCACGCCCACCAACGCGGCCAGCGGGATGCGCTCGATCAGCGGCGAGAGAAACAGCACGAACAGCAGGATCATCACCCCAGCCACCACGCCGGACAGGCGCCCGCGTCCGCCGGAGCCGAGGTTGATCATGGTCTGGCCGATCATCGCGCAGCCGCCCATGCCGCCGCACAGGCCAGACGCCACGTTGGCCGCGCCGAGGGCCACGCATTCGCGGTTGGTGTGGCCACGGCTCTGGGTGATTTCGTCGGTGAGGTTGAGGGTCAACAGGGTTTCCAGCAGGCCGACCAGACCCATCAACACGGCGTAGGGCGCGATGATGCGCAGGGTTTCCAGGTTCCAGGGAATGTCTGGCAGGGCCAGGCTCGGCAGGCCGCCGGCGATGTTGGCCATGTCGCCCAAGGTATGGGTGGGCAATTGCAGGAAGTAGGTGAGCAGGCCCACGCCGAGTATCGCCACCAGCGCCGGCGGCACGCTGCGGGTCAGGCGCGGCAGCAGGTAGACGATGGCCATGGTCAGTGCCACCAGACCGAGCATCAGATACAGCGAGTTGCCCGACAGCCAGGCATCGCCCTCCTTGAAATGCTCCAGCTGGGCGAGGGCGATGACGATGGCCAGACCGTTGACGAATCCTTGCATGACCGGGTGCGGCACCATGCGCACCAGCTTGCCCAGGCGCAGGGCGCCGAACAGGATCATCAGCAGCCCCCCGAGCAGCACGGTGGCCAGCAGGTACTGCGCGCCGTGCTGAATCACCAGCGCGATGATCACCACCGCCATGGAGCCCGCCGCGCCGGAAATCATCCCCGGCCGGCCGCCGAACAGCGCGGTGAGAGTGCAAATGATAAAGGCGCCGTACAAGCCCATCAGCGGGTTGAGCTGGGCGACCAGGGCGAAGGCGATACATTCGGGCACCAGGGCGAACGAAGTGGTGAGTCCGGCCAGGACATCGGTGCGCAGTTGAGCGAGTTTCATGAAATACCTGAAAGCGCGAAGGTGAGGCGCCGAACGAGCGTCCGGTGCTGCGGCGTGACTAGAAAGCCGGGCATGTTAACAGGCCGCCCAAAAAACGACCTAATGTCCTGTTTGGTTGCCCGACGCGGCCTTCGTTTCTTCTCGAGCATCCACTCTCTGGGTGAATGACCGAACAACGCTAAGCCGAACCGCACTCCGTCAATCCCCGTCCTGCCTCTGCATAGATAACGCGTTGCTGAATAGCGGTCGGAATATGCAGCGATAGGTAATCGATCAGGCTCCTGACTGCCGGCAATATGCCGCGAGGGCTTGTTTAGGTAAGGCTAAGCCCAGTGGGGGGCCCCACCCAGGATGGCAAGATGCGTTCCAGCAGCCCTTCATGGATGCTGGCGCTCACCGAAGGTTCTGGCAGTAGGGCAATGCCGGTGCCATGAACCGTGGCTTCCAACTGTACGCGCAGGTCATCGGTAATCAGCGCGGGAGTGTGATGGATCAGCAGCGGCTCTGCCTGGTTGCGCATCAGACCCCATCGACCCTGCTCATGGGCAAAATCGGCAAGGGTGCAGATGGTCGCGAAATCATTCAAATCATTAATGGAGTCGGGACGTCCGTGTCACTGCAGATAATTCGGGCTGGCCACGAGAATCGGATATGCCTGGCCCAGTAATCTGGACACCAGCCCAAGCGACTCATCAATCCGTGTAGTGGCTTGTAAAGCGATATCGAAACGCTCTTCCACCACATTGACTACGCGGTCCGAAGCATCGATTACCACTGCCACCTTGGGGTGGGTACTCATCAGCCGCGATTTCTCGATCCCGGTTGCACGGGAAGCAGCTGAAAAGCCGCCGTGTCTTACCGTGATGGTCTGGTCCAAGACCTGGCTGGCCAGTGAAACGGGCGCTTCACCGGTTACTGGGATGCCGGTTACACCTACTGGAAAGGCGCCGAATACAGCGGTGCCCATTCATTGTCGTTCAGCCCGGTATTCGTCTACGAATTTGCCGGTGAAGGCGTGCAGCCTTACATCGGAGTTGGGTGTGGGTGTGTCGTTCTTCTCCAAAACCGATGTGGGTGAACGTCAACTGGGCTCGTCGTTCAACTTTGAAGACCGTCTTGGGGTTGGGCTCAAATTATCTGCCACGCAAAAGGTGGGCGTGCGGGCGATTCACTACTCCAATGCCGGCCTCAAAAGTCCCAATGCGGGCATCGAGTCCTTCGCGCTTTTCTATAACCAGGCCTTCTAAACGGCCGTTGGCCTGCGCACGCGAAAGGTTGGCGTGCGGGTTGTTCACTACGCTGATTCCATTCGGATCGAGCCCTACGCGTTTTTCACTGAATAGGCATGGCAATCAAAAACCTTTCCTTACACGCTTCAAAAAAAAGAGGTGCACCCATGGGACTTACCATTCTCGGACTTTCCGGTGCTTTGAGTCATGACCCGTCAGCTGCGCTGTATATCGATGGCAAGCTGATTGCCGCTGCGGAAGAGGAACGTTTCGTGCGTGACAAGCATGCGAAGAATCGCATGCCTTACGAGTCCGCAAAGTACTGTTTGGCGCAGGCCGGCATCGGCCCAGCAGAGGTGGATATCGTCGCTATTCCTTTCGCCCCCATCAGTATTTTCAAGAAGGCACGTTGGCACTATGCCAAGGGCTACTGGTATGCCCCCGACCGGTCGCTGGACGCCATCTTCATGGGCAACCGCCGTTTCAAACGCTACAAGAAGCGCATCCAATGGTGCCTGCAGCAGCTGGGCTTCGACCTGAAGAAAGTCAAATTGGAGCCGGTCGAACACCACCTGGCTCACGCCTCGAGCGCCTATCACTGTTCAGGCTTTCAGGAGAAGACCGCCATCCTCGGTATCGATGGCAAGGGCGAATACGCCACCACTTTCTTCGGTTACGGCGAGAACGGCAAGATTCACAAGATCAAGGAGTTCTATGATCCGGATTCCCTCGGCGGGTTGTACGGTGCCCTGACCGAATATCTGGGTTTCGACATGCTTGATGGCGAGTTCAAGGTCATGGGCATGGCGCCTTACGGGGATGCCGCCAAGTATGACTTTTCCCGGCTGGCCAAATTCGAGAAGGGTGAGCTGACCATCAACACCGAGTACGCCAACGTGATCGGTTTCCGACGCTACAAGGATAAGGGCAAGGGCTTTTACTTCTCGCCCAAGCTGATCGAGTGGCTTGGCCCCAAGCGCGAAGGCGATGTTGCCGACGATCCGTACGTCCACTATGCCGCCAGCATGCAGGCGCTGTTCGAGAAGCTGGCGCTGGAAATGATGGATTACTACCTGGGTGACATCATCAAGGAAACCGGCAAGATCGCCTTTGCCGGCGGTTGCGCGCTGAACGTGAAACTGAACCAGAAAATCATTGCCCGTGACGACGTCAAGGAGCTGTTCGTCCAGCCCGCCGCCAGCGATGCCGGCACCGCCGTGGGTGCTGCCGCCTACGTGTCACACCAGCGCGGCGTGCCGGTGGAGAAGATGGAACACGTCTACCTCGGGCCCCGTTACACCAACGAGGACGTCATTGCCGCGTGCGCAGGCCACCCGAATCAGCCGCAGTGGCAGAAGATCGACAACGTACCCGAACACGTTGCCCAGCTTATGGTCGAGGGCCATCCGGTGGCCTGGTTTCAGGGGCGTATGGAGTTCGGCCCGCGCGCGTTGGGCGGGCGTTCGATCATCGGCTGTCCGAGCGTGCCCGGCGTTGCCGATCGCATCAATGCACAGATCAAGTTTCGCGAACGCTGGCGTCCGTTCTGCCCATCCATGCTCGATACCGTCGCCCCACACATGCTCAAGGTTGATCATCCCAGCCCCTTCATGACCTTCACCTTCGAGGTCAACGAAGGCTGGGCCGGGCGCGTACCGGAAGTCGTCCACGAAGACGGCACCGCCCGCGCCCAGGTAGTGGAGCGCCGACATCACCCGCGCTGGTACGACCTGATGGTCGAGCTGGAAAAGCTGACCGGTAATGGTGTGGCGCTCAACACGTCGCTCAACCGTCGTGGTGAACCTATGGTCTGCTCGCCCACCGATGCGTTGAACATCTTCTACGGGTCGGATCTGCAGTATCTGGTCATGGAGGATGTGTTGGTGGTGAAGGAAAGGGCAGATCAGGGTAGGGTTGAATCGATGCTAGCGGCTGGGCTTGAAGTTCGAGCCCAGCCGTCACAGGGACCGCTTATTTGACCAGCGTGCGCGCCGCTTCCAGGTAGCGCGCGCCTTGCGCCTTTACCGTCTGTGGGTCGGCAGTTTCCGAGGCGATGTGCACCTCTTCCAGGGTCGCAGCGATCTGCTGCAGTTCTTCATCGATTTTTTTCAGCGCGTTTTCCAGCGTGTAGCTAAGCATATGCACTTCGGCCATACGCTCGGAGGTCAGCTCCTGAGCGAGCGTATCGGCCAGTCGCTGGTTGTAATCGGCGAGGTGGGTGACTGCTTCCGTCAGGCTAGTGGAAGGCACGCCCTTGAAGTGGGCGAGGCGTTCGCTGGCCAAGGTTGAAGTGGCCAGGCAGGTACCCAGGGCAAACGCGGCAAATCGGGCGATAGAGTTCACGAGGCGATTCCTGTTGGAGAAGTTGGTGACTCGAAAGTAACAATTCTCAAACGGGAATTAATTGCATTTAGTCAATTTTTGCTACGATTTTTCATCGCTGTCCACGCCATGCCTTGTCCGCAACCGGCCATCAAACGCGCCTTCGCGGACTAGGCACTTCACGTTATCCCTGGCTGGGAATCTCCAGTCCACGCACCACGGCGGGACGCGCCAGAAAGGCCTGCAGCACACGCTCGACGTTGGGGAAGCGCTGGAATTCCACCAGATCGCCGGCGGCGTAGAAGTCCACCAGCGTACGGACCCAGGGGAAGAGGGCGATATCGGCAATGCTGTACTCATTGCCCATGATCCAGGCGCGGCCGTCCAGGCGCTGTTCCAACACGCCGAGCAGGCGTTTGGCCTCGGCAATGTAGCGCTCGCGCGGGCGCGGATCTTCGATGTCCTTGCCGGCGAATTTATGGAAGAAACCGAGTTGGCCGAACATCGGGCCAACGCCCCCCATTTGGAACATCAGCCACTGGATACATTCGTAGCGGCCCGCAGCATCCTGGGGCAGCAACTGGCCGGTCTTCTCCGCCAGATAAATCAGAATGGCGCCGGATTCGAACAACGCCAGCGGCTGACCGTTCGGGCCATTGGGGTCGAGAATTGCGGGAATCTTGTTGTTCGGGTTGAGCGAGAGAAACTCCGGAGAGAGCTGGTCATTGCTGTCGAAGCTGACCCGATGCGCTTCATACGGCAGGCCGATTTCCTCGAGCATGATGGAAACCTTGACGCCGTTGGGCGTGGTCAGCGAATAAAGCTGCAGCCGTTCGGGGTGGGAGGCGGGCCATTTGCGGGTGATGGGGAAGGCAGAAAGGTTGGCCATGGCAAGGCTCCGGTGTGAAGAGTGAAGCCAAGAGGATAACGCCCCGGTGGCGGAACGGGCAGAAGGCGGTATCTTTCTCCCATCGTTAACGGGTTGGAGAAACCTTTATGAGTCTGCAGGGCGATTACGATTCACAGAACATCTTTGCCAAGATCATTCGCGGCGAGGCCCCGAGTTACAAAGTCTACGAGGACGACGATGTGCTGGCGTTTCTCGACCTGTTCCCGCAGTCCTACGGCCATACGCTGGTGATTCCCAAGAAGGCGGCGGCGCGCAACCTGCTGGAAATTGACGCGGACAGCCTGTGTCAACTGACCCTGGCGGTGCAAAAGGTCACGCGTGCATTGGTCGAGGAGCTGCAACCGGCAGGAGTGCAGGTGGCACAGTTCAACGGCGCACCGGCCGGGCAGACGGTGTTCCACATCCACATGCACATCATTCCGCGCCATGAAGGCGAGAGCCTGGGCATTCATGCCAGCCAGAAGGCCGACCCGGTCGAGCTTGAACGACTGCAGGCACGGCTGGTGCGGCGGCTGAATTCGCTGACGGCTTGACCTGTCCCCCATGGCAAGCTTCATCGTTGAGCGGGACGGTGCCTTCCGCCGTCCTTACGCCAGACACGGAGCGCGTTGATGCCAGAGCATGCCCCCCATTCCGCTCATGGCCATGAACATGGCCCACATCAGCATGACGGCCACAGCCACACACCGACGGTAACACTGGGAAATGTCGGGCGGATTCGCTGGGTGTTTCTGCTGACCGCCGGCTATGCCGCCATCCAGGCCGTCGGCGGTTGGTTGTCCGGCTCGTTGGCGCTGATCGCTGACGCCGGGCATATGGTGTCCGACTCGGCGGCGCTGCTGCTGGCGCTGGTCGCCTACCGCATTGCCGCTCGCGCAGCGGATGAAACGCGCACGTATGGGTTCCATAGGGTGCGCGTGCTGGCTGCTTTGGCCAATGGCGCATCGCTGCTGTTGTTAGTTGCCTGGATCGTCTGGGAAGCCGTCGGCCGGTTGCGTGAGCCGACCGAGGTGTTGGCCGGACCCATGCTGGTCGTCGCGGTGATTGGCCTGGCGGTAAACATCGTCGGAGCGCTGGTGCTCTGGTCGGGCAATCGCGGCGACAGCAACCTGCGCGGCGCGTTGCTGCATGTGATGGGCGATCTGCTCGGTTCCGTCGGCGCCATTGCGGCGGCCATCGGCATTTTGCTGACCGGCTGGACTGTCCTCGATCCCTTGCTGTCGGTGCTGGTCGCGGTGCTGGTGGTGCGCTCGGCGTGGGGGTTGGTGTCGGAGGCCATCCGCGTCCTCTTGCAGTCGGTGCCGCTGGGACTGGATGTACGGGCGGCCGAGGCCGACCTGGCCACCTTGCCGGGTATCAACGAGGTGGGGCATTTCCATGCCTGGACACTGACCGACGAAAGCTGCGTGGCGACGGTGCATGTCACCCCGGCGTCCGGCGCCGATCCCCTGGAATTGCCCGCGCGGGTGGCGTCGCGGTTACGCGAGCGCTACGCCATTGATCACGTAACCGTACAGGTCGACCCGCCCGGCAAGATCAGCCAGCCTCATTAAGGCTTTCCGAGCCTGGCTGCGTGTCCGGCTCGTCATCTGACTTACCAAAAAAACACGACAGCCTGATCGGCTCCGGCTAGTATTGCTCGCCATCTGAGAACGATTCCGATTTGTTCTTCATTCGCATCTCGTCGGCGAGGTCGCTGTGTCAGCTGAGAACATTACGCATCAACAACGGGTTGGCGTGCTCTACCGCGAGCATCGCGACTGGCTGCTCGGCTGGCTGCGCAGAAACCTGAGCTGCCCGCAGCGGGCCGAGGATTTGAGCCAGGACACTTTCGTGCGCCTGCTGGGGCGCAACGGCTTGCCGGAACTGCGAGAGCCCCGCGCTTTGCTGACCACCGTCGCTCGCGGCTTGCTGATCGACCACTTTCGCCGCAGCGATCTGGAGCGTATTTATCTGGACGAGCTGGCGCGGCTGCCAGAGAGAGTTCAGCCGAGTCCGGAAGAACAGGCGCTGGCGCTGGAAGCGTTGCGCCAGGTGGAGCAGATGCTCGGCCACTTGCCCGGCAAGGCCCGCGCGGCCTTTTTATACAACCGGCTGGATGGACTGGGCCATGCCGAAATCGCCGAGCGCCTCGGCGTGTCGGTGTCGCGGGTGCGCCAGTACCTAGCCCAAGCGCTGCGCCAGTGTTACGTGGCGATTTACGGAGAGCCGCAATGAATGCGGTAACCCATCGGGTATTGGACGAAGCCATCGACTGGCAGCTTTGCCTCGACTCCGGCGACGCCACGGACCAGGAGCGCCAGGCCTTCACCGCTTGGTTGGCTGCCCATCCAGAGCATGCTCGGGCTTGGCAGCAATTGGGCGGCCTCGATCAGCAGCTTGCCGTCGCCGAGCCGGCGCCGGCACGGCGCGCATTGTTGCGCCGCCCCACACGCCGCCGGCTGGGCTCCAGCCTGTTGGTGTTGGTGCTGCTGGGTGGGCTGCTGGGGCTGAGCGCTCAACGCCCGCTGAGCGACTTTCTTGCCGACGAGATAACCGCACGCGGTGAGCAACGCAGCCTGTTATTGCCGGACCAGACCCGCGTGCACCTGAACAGCGCCAGTGCTTTGGATATCGACTTCACCGCGCAGCATCGCCACCTGACTCTGCGCAGCGGCGAGATTCTGGTGGAGACCGCCAAGGGTGACAGCCGCCCGTTGTGGGTGATGACCGAGCATGGGCGGCTGCGGCCGCTTGGCACGCGTTTTCTGGTGCGCCTGGAGGAGGGCGCCACGCGCCTGACTGTGCTGCAGTCGTCCGTCGCGGCCTATGCGCAAACGGCGGGCGAGGAACGCATCATCGAGGCCGGCGAACAGGTCATGATCGGTCGGAACGGGTTGGGTACGTCCCAAGCGGCGTCCTATGCCGCCGATGCCTGGAGCCGCGGCATGCTGGTGGTGGATGACGTACCTTTAGGCGAGTTCATCGCGCGCCTTGGCGAACAGCGGCGTGGGTACCTGGGGCTTGATCCGCGCTTGGCGCAGTTGCGTATCAGCGGCAGCTTTCCGTTACACGACACGGACCTGGCATTGGCCGCCTTGGTGCCCAGCGTGCCGGTGCGTATTCAGCGCTACACCGACTGGTGGGTGAAAGTGGTGCCGCAGTAAGGAGCGCTTGCTCGGTGCAGGGCAGAAAAATATTTTCGTCAGGCCCTGTCACTTTTGTTCTTTGTCACGGCATAGGCATTGAGACTGATTTCCATCTAGGAGCTGTTCGCAATGCACCGCACGTCGACGCTGTTCCAACCTCGTTTGCTGGTTGCCGCTGTGGCACTGGCCTGTTTGCCGCAGCTGGCCCTGGCCGAGCGCTACCAGCTCCCGGCCGGCCCGCTCGCCGGCACACTCAACCGTATTGCCAGCGAAGCCGGCATCGTGTTGAGCATCGACCCCCGTCTCACCGCCGGGCGCAGCTCGCAGCCGGTAGAAGGCGACTACGCGCCCTTGGCCGCACTCAGCGCCGCGCTGCGCGGCAGCGGGTTGCAACTGGTGCAGAGCAGGGCGGGCACCTACAGCCTGGAGCCGATCAAACAGGACGTCATGGTCTTGCCCGAGAGCAGCATCAGCGCCCAAGGGCTGGCTGAAGGCAGCGCCGAGAGCGGCTACCGCAGCGAATCGGTGCGCAATGTGGGTGCCCTGGGTGGCATGGCGCTGCAGGACACGCCGTTTTCCATGAGTGTGGTGTCTCGGGAGTTGCTGGAAAACACCCAAACCACCTCCAGCGACGATGTGTTCAAGCGCAACCCGTTTACCCAATTGTATTCACCCAAAAATGCCGGCTACGCCAGTGCCGTGGCGATTCGTGGCTTCACCGCAGCGGGCAATCTGAGTCTTGCCAACGACGGCCTGCGCTTCAGCAACGGCTATGACGGCGGCAACTTCATCGAAGAAATGGAGCAACTGGAAATTCTCACCGGCCTCAGCGGCTTTCTCTATGGTCCGGCCAGCCCGGGCGGTCTGGTCAACTATGTGCTCAAACGCCCAACGGCCGCGCGCTACAGCAGCGTGACACTCGGCAATGCCGGGGGTAACAACTATTACCTGCACGGGGATTTTGGCGGGCCGATCGACAGTGCAGGGACCTTCGGGTATCGACTCAATGTGCTGGCGCAGGACGGCGAGACCGAGATCGACCTGCAGAAACGCCGGCGGGAAATGGTCAGCCTGGCGGTGGACTGGAACGTCAGTGATGACCTGCTGGTCCAGTTCGAGGCGTCCCACAAGAAAAGCGAAACCCGTGGGCTGAACAGCTATTGGTACTTCTTCGACCAGGGTTTGCGCCCCTCTGCCAAAGACCTCGAGAACGACAGGTTGTACAGCCAGCGCTGGGCGTTCGCCGACAGTGAACATGACCGCGTTGGCGGACGCTTCAATTGGCGCCTGAACGATCTCTTCAGCCTGCGCGGCGCCCTGGGCTACACCCAGTACACCGATGAATATGCCTATACCGGCCCCACCGTCGCCAACGCGGGGCTCTACACCCAGCCGCTGTATGCCTTTGCGCCGGTGGATACCGAAGAAACGTCCGGCAACCTGTTCCTCGATGCGGCTTTCGACACCGCCGGCATCGGCCATGCGATGACGTTCGGCTACCAGGGCAATGTCGCGCGGGTGAAGCATTACACCGACTACGTTCCGTTTCCCGGCCCGCAATATGTCTCTGTGACCCCAGAGGTGCCTTTTGACCAACAGCCGCAGGTGGCCAAGCCTGCCTATTCGGTCGGCAATGGTGATCAGCGGGTGGCCACGCGCAACCAGTCAGACAGTGTCTTGGTGGGGGATGTCATCACCTTCAACGAGCAGTGGTCGAGCATCCTTGGCCTGACCCACACCCGGATCAAGACGTTCAGCAGCGACTTCTACTGGATGGAGGCGTTCGGCACGCCGGAGACCCGTACCCATTACGATGAACGCGAAACCTCGCCCAGCGTTTCGCTGATCTACAAGCCACAACCCTGGCTGACCACCTATGCCACCTACATCGAGGGTCTGCAGGCGGGCGGCATCGCCCCTTCCACCGCGCTCAACGCCGGTGAGGCCCTGGCACCGGAAGTCAGCGAGCAGTACGAGCTGGGTCTGAAAGCCACCGTGGGCGAGACCCTGCTGACCCTGGCGCTGTTCGATATCGACAAGCCCAACAGCTACGTCAATGGGGCCAACCTCTATGTTCAGGAGGGTCGCCAACGGAGCCGGGGTGTCGAATTCGGTGTGACCGGCAAGGTCACGCCTGAGTTGACCCTGGTGGGCGGACTCACCGTGCTCGACCCGGAGGTGGACGATTCCGGCGTCGCCGCCAATGACGGCAACCTCCCGACCGACGTTGCCAGCCGGCTGGCCAAGCTGTATGCCGAGTATGACGTCAACGCCGTACCCGGTTTTGCCGTGACCGGCGGCGCCTATCACACCGGCAAGCAATACACCGATGCCGGCAATGCTCACAGTCTGCCGTCATTTACCACGTTCGACCTGGGCGCCCGCTACCGCGTGCGGGTGGCCGAAACCCACATGACCCTGCGTGCCAACCTGAGCAACCTGGCCGACAAGGAGTACTGGCTGAACAGCTATTACCTGGGCGATCCGCGCACGCTGACGTTCTCTGCCCAACTGGAGTTTTGATTCGTTTCCATCGCCAAGGAAGGCTGGCTGCAACCGTTCGATTCCCAGTTTTACATCGAGATGTGCAATGAACGCTTCCACTATCCGTCGCTGGTCCGCCGTGCATACCTGGACCAGCCTGATCTGCACGTTGTTCCTGCTGATGCTGGCGATCACCGGGCTGCCACTGATCTTTCACCATGAGCTGGAGCATTTGCTCGGCGAGGCGCCCGAGTTGCGCCAGATGCCGGCCGAAACACCGCAGCTCGATCTGCAACAGCTGGTGTTGGCCGCCGAGGCCCATCGGCCTGGCGAGGTGGTGCAATACCTAGGCTGGGATGAAGAGGACGCCAATGGCGTGGTGACGATCATGGCCGCCACCGCCGGCACCGAACCCAACAGCTCGCATACCTTCATGCTCGATGCGCGCACCGGCGAGGCCGTGGCCATGCCGGCGGCCAACGGCGGGCTGATGATGTTTTTCCTGCGCATGCATGTGGACATGTTCGCCGGGTTGGCGGGCAAGCTGTTGCTGGCCTTCATGGGGCTGTTGTTCGTGGTGGCGATCATCTCCGGAGCGGTGCTCTATGCGCCGTTCATGCGTCGTTTGCAATTCGGCGAAGTCCGTCGCCAGCGTTCGCCACGCACACGCTGGCTGGACCTGCACAACCTGATCGGCATCGTCATCCTGACCTGGGCGCTGGTGGTGGGCGTGACCGGTGTGATCAGCGCCTGCGCCGACCTGCTGATCAGCGCCTGGCGCACCGAAAGTCTGGCGGCCATGGTGGCGCCGTACCGCGATGTGCCGCCGCTGACTGAGCGGGCCCCGGTCAGCGATGTGCTGACGATTGCCGCCTCCGCTGCGCCGGGCATGCAGCCGGATTTCATTGCGTTCCCCGGTACGCGTTTTTCCAGCGAGCATCATTATTCGGTGTTTATGAAAGGCAGCACGCACCTGACCGCGCACCTGTGGAAGCCCGTGCTGATCGACGCGCGCACTCTGGAGATTACCGCCGTCAGCACGCCGCCCTGGTACATGAGCGCACTGTCGCTGTCGCAGCCGCTGCATTTTGGCGACTACGGCGGCCGGCCCATGCAGATTCTCTGGGCGCTGCTGGATGGGCTGACCATCGTGGTGCTCGGCAGCGGCTTGTATCTGTGGTGGGTGCGACGGCGCAGCGTGGCGCCGGTCAGCCGCGAGGTACGTGTATGACGCGCTGGCGTGATTCGACCTGGGGTATTCCGAGTGTGATTGCGGGGCTGGGTGCGGTCGGACTGTTCGCCGCGCTGCTCGGCGACGGGGTGTGGGACGCTCTCGCCTGGCTGGGGCTCGGTATACCCGGTGTGGTGAGCGTGATGGCGCTCTGGCTGGGGCGCGGTTGATGCCGCTTTGCCTGTTCTTTGGCCCGACTCGTAGACCAGGTTATGCAGCTGGAACGGCTTAAAAATTAATCTCAGCGTTTTAGTCAAGTAATTCAATTTTTGCCCGATAAAAGTCGGATGTGGGTCTGCTTGGCGTTTGACGCCAGAATGCTGCCTGTTTATCAGCTGCCCGAAAGAGGCAGAGACTTGTGTGCGAGAGGTTCGAGAACTGTGAATACAAAGACGTTAAGGGCGCGGCTGTGGCTGTTGGGGATAGCCAGTGTGTTGGGGGTGGCGCTGCTGGCCGCGACAACATTGTGGTACGCGCAGCGCAGCAAGGACCAATTGCAGGAGTTCGTCGAACGCTTCATCACCGTCAATAGCCTCGCCACAAAGTCTTATGCCAACGGCCTGCAAACAGGCCAGGCGTTGCGCAATATCCTGCTCGACCCGGGTAATCAGCGAGGCCATGACAACTACGCCAATGCGGTGAAGGCCTTTGGTGAGCAGGCGGCGGCATTGATTGAGCGAATGCGCCGGCATCCGGTATCGACGCCCAGGGCCGATGAGCTGGAGGTTAAAATCCGTGCCTGGCGTCCCAAGCAGGACAGGGTCATCGAGTTGGTCAAGGCGCAGCGCGTCAGCGAGGCGATGGTGTACCTGAATGCCGAAGAAACGCCCGCTTGGCGTGAAGTGCGCGCCATTCTGATGGCCGTGGTAGCGAACAGTGAAGAGCGGGCCGCGGCCCGGAATACCGATTTGATCGCATCGCTGGAAGCGTCCGAGCGGATGTCGAT
The DNA here is from genome assembly GCF_052245235.1 of Pseudomonas sp. B392_1p. Taxonomy (NCBI): domain Bacteria; kingdom Pseudomonadati; phylum Pseudomonadota; class Gammaproteobacteria; order Pseudomonadales; family Pseudomonadaceae; genus Pseudomonas; species Pseudomonas sp. B392_1p. Next base: position 100,204 of record NZ_JBQPXM010000015.1, on the reverse strand, counting down.
GATCATCAGTCTGTTGGCGTTATTACTGGTCGCTCTGGCCACGTTCTTCATCGGGCGCGGCGTATTGCGCCAAGTGGGCGGTGAGCCTACCGACGCAGCCCTTGCATTGCGGCGTATCGCCGGAGGCGATCTGACCCAGACGCTGAGCCTGGCGCACGGTGATCGCGACAGTATTCTCGCGGCGGCGGTGGAGATGCAGGCTCAGTTGGGCGACCTGATTGGCGCCATTCACCAGGATGCGCAGGCGGTACTGAGTGCCAGCGAAAAACTCCAGCACAACGCCGGCATCGTGTCGGCGGCGGCGCAGGAACAAAGCGACGCGACGTCCGCCATCGCTGCGGCGACCGAGGAGCTGACGGTGAGCATCGGGGCGATGTCAGATCATGCCGGGGAAGCCCTGAATCTGTCGCAAAACACCGAAAGCCAGGTGCGTCAGGGGCTTGAAGGCATCAGCTTGACGACGTCGACCATCAACAAGGTGGCCCACAGCATGGCCGAGTCGACGGTGACCATGGAGGAGCTGTCGAAAAAGGTTATCAACATCAACGGAATCGCCCGCACCATTCACGAAATCGCCGATCAGACCAACCTGCTGGCGCTCAACGCGGCCATCGAGGCCGCCCGAGCCGGCGAACAGGGACGAGGCTTTGCGGTGGTAGCCGATGAGGTACGCAACCTGGCCGCCCGCACTGCTAGCTCAACGGTCGAGATCAGCGAGATGCTCAGTGATATTCAGAACAGCTCGCAGATGGCCTTGAACACCCTGAGCCAGACCCAGGCGTTGGTGCAGGACAGCGCCGCGTCCACCCAGCAGGTGCAGAGCGCGGTGTCCGGCCTGGACGAGTCGGCAGCTGAACTGCGCAGTGCCATCAACTCGATCCAGCTGGGCCTGCACGAACAGAGCATGGCGGGTACGGATATCGCGCAACGGGTCGAAATGATCGCTCAGGGCATCGCCAATACCAATCAGGCCGCTGCCAGCTCCAGCAGCTACGCCCGGGAGTTGCTGGGTCTGTCGCAGACGTTGCGTACCCAGGTCAGCCGGTTTCGTACGCGTTCTTAAAAAAAACCAGCTCCCGCAACGGCGCCGTCTGGGCAGGGCGACGTTGCTCGTTGCAAGGAACTGAGATCGATCAATAGCTGAACGAGCAGCCCGCCGCGCAGTCGTGGATTCCCACGGTGGGCTGCCCGAACGAAGCGGCATTGTCAGTCCTGCAATGGGGCGCGAGGCCATCCTGCTCATTCGGTCTTTTCATTGGATTTGACGTGCCAGCCGGACAGTCCACTCGCGTCCAGCGCACTCTGTCGCTAGTCGTGAGTCCAACCGGGAGCTGTTTATCGGAGGCTGGCGAGGATGCCCAACAACACGCAAGGTGTGACCCGTGCCCATCTGGGCATGCTGCTCTGGGCCGTTCTGGTGGGGTTGTCTTTCCCGGCGGTGGGGCTGATGAGCGAGGGGCTGCCACCCCTGTTGCTGACGGCGGTGCGTTTTGCCATCGCGGCATTGGCGGTCTGGCCGTTGCTGTTGGGGCAACCGGAACGCTGGCCCAGCCTGCCGGGGTTGCTGCTGTACGCCGTCATGGGCCTGTGCCTGGCCGGCTTTTTCGGCGCAATGTTCTGGGCGGCGCATCGGGCCAGCGCGCTAAGCATGGCCACCTTGTATGTCAGTGTGCCGCTGATGGCCTACGGTCTGGGACGCCGGCTCGGCGTGGAGCAGCCGGCCGGTCGCATGCTGGCCCTGTTGCTACTGGGCGCACTCGGCGCGCTTGGCCTGGCGTGGGCGGAAAGCGGTGGCCAGCAGGGCGAACTGCAGTTGCGCCGCGGCGAACTGTTGTTTTTTCTGGGGTGTGTGGCTTCCGCACTGTTCCCGGTGTTGAGCAAGTGGGGCTTGAAAAACGGCTGGCTGGCACGCCAGGCCGTCCCACGTACGTTCTGGAGCCTGGTCGTCGGCGGCTTGCTGATTGCTGTGCTGGGGCTGTTCTGGGAGGCGCCACAGGCGCTGTCCCGCATGAGCCCATCGGATCTTCTGATCCTGGCTTATCTGGGCATCTTCTCGACGGCGGCCACCTTCTGGCTGCTGCAGCGTGCCACGGCGTTGCTTACCCCAGGGGCGATCACGGCCTACAGCTATCTGGTGCCATTCGTGTCGATGCTGGTGTTGTTTGGCGAACAGCCGCAGCGCATTGGTTGGCAGTGGCTGCCCGGCAGCGTGCTGGTGATCCTGTCGATCGGCTTGTTGCTGCGCCAGGAGAACGGAACGACGACCTGAGGCCGGCAAATGCCTTCGTTTCAACCAAGGAGAGTGAGATGGCGAGCGGACGGATACTGATGGATATCAAAGGGATGCTGCGGCAGCAGATGCGTCTGTTACTGACCATCACTCCCAGCGACCGGTTGTGGCAGATGCCCATCGCCGCAGCACTGGCTTCGGGGCTGCCGTTGTTCGTCGGCGCCTACTTCGGAGAATTGCAATACGGGCTGGTGTCGTCATTGGGTGGGCTGGTCTTTCTGTACCTGCCCAACACACCCATGTCCCACCGCATGGTGATGCTGATGGCCTGTGCCTTCGCGATGATCGCCTGTTATGCGCTGGGGGTGATCAGCCATTTCTTCCCGGTGTTGAAGGTGCCGGTGCTGGTGTTCGCCAGCATTCTGGTCACCATGGTCTGCCGCTTTTACGGGGTGGGCATGCCGGGCAGTCTGTTCTTCATCATGGCTGCGGCCATCGGCGCCTATACGCCGCTGGAGGTGCTCCAGGTGCCCCTGATGGTCGGGTTGATCAGCATGGGCGCGCTGCTGGCGTGCCTGATCGGTTTTTTCTACAGCCTTTATACCCTGCGTTTGCTGCCTCCCCAGCCGGTCTTGCAGCGGCTGCCGCCAACCTTCAATTTCGTCGTGTTCGACTCGGTGATTATTGGCGTGTTCGTAGGTATTTCGCTGCTGTTGGCGCAGGTGCTGCAGCTGGACAAACCCTATTGGGTTCCGGTGACCTGTCTGGCAGTCATCCAGGGTGCGTCGCTGCAGGCCGTCTGGAACAAACAACTGCAACGTGTGCTGGGCACTGTCATCGGTTTGCTGGTGGCCTGGGGAATGCTGTTGCTGCCGTTGAACAACTGGAGCATCGCGCTGACCATGATGCTGCTGTCGTTCGTGATCGAATATTCAGTGGTTCGGCACTATGCCTTCGCTACCATTTTCATCACGCCCTTGACGATTTTGCTCGCCGAAGCCGCGACCCTCGGGCAGGGCTCGCCAAATACGCTGATCGAGGCTCGGTTCTATGACACGGTGCTGGGCTGTTTAGTGGGGCTGGTGGGCGGAATTTGCCTGCACAACCCACGATTTCGCGACGTGATTGGCCGGCCTATGCGCCGTCTGATTCCGGCCCGCTTTGCGGGGTCGGCAAAAGAGTAGGGGATCTCCCGGCGGGTGCCGGGAGGCTGGATTTTAGTCCGTAGGTGGATGTCGTTGTTCCCACCATGGCTCTTTCAACGGGTGGATCGGTGAAGCGTGATCCACCCTACATCCCGATAACCGGGGTTCCCCGGCTGGGGTTTAGTGCTTGGCAACCTGCGGCTGCAGAACCAGATAGTCGAGCAGGATGTGTCCGCTTTCCGCCAGATAGGCATCTTCTTCAGGCGTAGGCTTGTCCGCTGCGGTGAGCAGGGCGTCTTCCTCGTCATCGTCCTTGAGCTTGCTCAGCAGTTCTTCACCCTTGGCCTCGCGGCGAGCATTTTCCAAGGCGAGCTGCTTGGCCTCGATGGCGGCCTGCTGGGCGCGGCGCTTGGTTTCGTTGAGGCTGACGGTGGTTTCGTTCATCAGTGTCTGGGACAGGCTCAGCCGGTCACGGGTGAAGACAAAGTCCGGGTGGGTGGCGGTGCGCTTTTCATGGCGCTTCTGCAGTTCGACGAGGAACGGCTTGAACGGGTCCGAATCGGTACGGATCGCCGGATTGATGCTATCCCACGGCATGGCTTCCGGCAGGGCGCTTTCGCCGATCTGCTGGGTGTCGACCACCGAGGGGTAGGCGATGTCCGGCAGCACGCCCTGGTGCTGGGTGCTCTGTCCGGAAACCCGGTAGAACTTGGCCAGGGTCAGCTTGAGTTCGCCATGATTGAGCGGCTGGATACTCTGCACCGTGCCTTTGCCAAAGGTCTGCCCGCCGAGGATCAGGGCACGGTGATAGTCCTGCATGGCCCCGGCGAAGATTTCCGAGGCGGACGCCGAGAGGCGATTGACCAGCACGGCCATGGGGCCGGAGTAATAAGCGCCAGGGTTTTCATCGGCGAGTACATCGACGCGACCGTCGCTGTTGCGCACCAGCACCGTGGGGCCTTGTTCGATGAACAGACCGGTCAGCTCAGTGGCTTCCTGCAGGGAACCGCCACCGTTGTTGCGCAGATCGATGACGATGCCGTCGACCTTCTCCTTCTGCAATTCGCCGAGCAGTTTCTTGACGTCGCGGGTGGTGCTCTTGTACTCGGGATCGCCGGCCCGGTAGGCCTTGAAATCCAGGTAGAAGGCGGGGATCTCGATGATGCCAAGCTTGTAGTCACGACCATCGTGGGCCAGCTTCAGTACCGATTTTTTCGCGGCCTGTTCTTCCAGCTTGACTGCCTCGCGGGTGATGGTCACCACTTTGCTGGTCTGGTCGTTCGGCGCGTTGCTGGCCGGGATGATTTCCAGGCGTACCTTAGAGCCTTTCGGGCCGCGGATCAGCTTGACCACTTCATCCAGGCGCCAGCCGATTACATCGACCATTTCGTCATTGCCCTGGGCAACGCCAACAATCTTGTCGGCCGGGGCGATCTGCTTGCTCTTCTCGGCGGGACCGGCCGGCACCAGACGCACCACCTTGACGTTTTCGTTATCGCTTTGCAGCACCGCGCCGATGCCTTCCAGCGACAGGCTCATGTTGATGTCGAAGTTTTCCGCATTGTCCGGCGACAGGTAGTTGGTGTGCGGGTCGTAAGTCTGCGAAAAGGCGTTGATGTACGCCTGGAAGACGTCTTCAGTGCGGGTCTGCTTGAGGCGTGCGAGCTGGTTCTTGTAACGCTTGGTGAGCAGTTCCTGGATGGCCTTGGGCTCTTTGCCGGCGATCTTCAGGCGCAGCACTTCATCTTTAACGCGCTTGCGCCACAGCTCGTCGAGCTCGGCGCGGTCCTTGGCCCAGGGCGCCTCCTCGCGATCGACCAGCAGGTCTTCGTCGAGGGTGAAGTCGATGCTTTCCACCCCCTTATCCAGCAACCCCAGGGTGTAATCCAGGCGCTCCGTCAGGCGTACCAGGTGGCGCTTGTAAATGGCGAAACCCGGTTCCAGATTGCCAGCTTTGAGGAAATCGTCGAACTGGGTGCGCCATTTATCGAATTCAGCGATGTCGGCAGCGGTGAAATAGCTGCGTGACGGATCGAGGAGCTTGAGGTAACCCTCGTAGATTTTCTGCGAGCGGGCATCGTCCAGCGGGGGTTTGCTGTAGTGGTGCCGCTTGAGCAATTCGACCACGTTGAGGCTGGCGATCACCTGGTCGCGGTCGGGCTGCAGAGCGGACCAATCGCCCGCATTGGTGGGCTTGGCAGCCACTGGCAGGACGCTCCCGCCGAGGGCCAGGGCCAGGGCAGTGCCGCACAGCAGGCGCTTGATGTTGAGTCGACGCAGGGTCAGGTGATAACGCATAGTAGGCCGTCTGTCTGGGCGCCGGGCTCCGCGAGGGGGTCGGCGGCATAACGCAAAAGCCCGGTCAATCCGGGCTCGATTCAGAAACTCACTATGGAGGCAGCGTGAAGGCATTGCAAGGTATCGAAGGACGTGTGGAGTGGGCAGAACGGAGCCGTGAACTCTGTGACGCTGGCCAGATTCGCATCCAAGTGGCGGCGGCCGGTCTCAACCGCGCCGATCTGCTGCAACGCGCCGGGCATTATCCGCCACCGCCGGGCGTTACCGATGTGCTGGGGCTGGAGTGCGCCGGCGTGGTCACTGAAGTCGGCCCAGGCAGTACCTGGCAAGTCGGCGACCGAGTGTGCGCGTTGCTGGCGGGCGGTGGCATGGCCGAGGAGGTGGTGGTCGATGCCGGTCACGTGCTGCCAGTGCCGGATGGCCTGAGCCTCGTTGAAGCGGCGGCGCTGCCGGAGGTATACGCCACCGCCTGGCTCAACCTGTTTCAGCTTGCGCGCCTGCAGCCGGGCGAAAAAGTGCTGGTGCATGCCGGTGCCGGCGGGGTTGGCTCGGCGGCGATCCAGTTGTGCAAGGCATTCGGCAATTCGTGCTGGGTCAGTGTCGGTTCCGCCGAGCGCCTGGCCTATTGCGAATCCCTGGGCGCCCGCGGTGGCGTGCTGCGCGGCGAGAATCTGGAAGCGCTGCGCGACCACGCGCCCTTCGATGTCATTCTCGATCCGGTGGGTGCCAGCTATGCGCCGCTCAATCTGGATGTCATGGCCCGTGACGGCCGCTGGGTGATCATCGCCATGATGGGCGGCCGACGCGCTGAGCTCGACCTGGCCAAGCTGCTGGCCAAGCGCGTGCAACTGACCGGCTCGACGCTGCGTAACCGCGACGATGCCTTCAAGTCCGATCTGATCCGTGAGCTGCGCCAGCAGGTGTGGCCGCTGTTTGGCGAGGGCCGCTTGAAACCGCAGCTGGAGCGTACCTTTGCCGCACAGGATGTCGACGCGGCGTTCGCCGAGCTGGAAAGCAACCAAGTGAACGGCAAGATCGTGCTGGTGATCGACGAAAGCTTGAGCTGAGTTCGCGAGTGAGTGCATGGAATAGCGGCGCACCGTGTCCACACGGCCGCGCCGCTAATCCGCTCCCTGAAGACTAGACCCGGCGTACAGCGCACCTAGGGCGTCGAAACATCTTCATGGATGCACAGGTAATTGCCTTCCGTATCCTTGAACCAGGCGGCTTTTTCCGAACCGAGCACGCAGATGTGATTGACGGTTTTCAGCCCGGGAAGGTCGTAGTCCTCAAATAGCACACCGGCCTGTTGCAGGTTTTGCAGCGCGCTTTCGAGATTGGCGACCTCGAAGCTGAGTGCCGTGTGGTCGGCCTTGGTGCCGCCCTCCTTGGGAAACAAGGCAATCCGTGTACCGCTGCCAGCGACGTAGACGAATTTCCCGTCCGGGCGCTGACCCTCGGGCCTGAGGCCCAGCGTGTGTTCATAGAAATCCCTGGCGCGGTGCAAATCGATCACCGGCAACATGAGGGTGACAGGAGCGGTCGAGAGCATGATGAATCACCTGCGCAGTGGATCTACTCCCAGTCTGGCATTCAGAGGCCGCTCTGGCACCTCCGCGCAGGTGGCGTTATCAGGGCAGGGAAGGGAGGCGTTCGGTCGACAGAACGGCGTCACTGCCAATGCAAAATCGGCCAGCCCGCCTGTTCGGCGAATTCACGCAGGCGTGGGTCAGGATTGACCACGTGCGGATGGGCGACGCGGGTCAGCAGCGGCAGGTCGTTGGCTGAGTCGGAATAGAACGAGGCGCCTTGCAGCGTTTCGCCCTGTTCGGCCAGCCAGTCTTCCAGGCGTTGCACCTTGCCCTCGCGGTACGTGAGCACGCCCTGGGTACGGCCACTGAAAAAGCCGTGCTGTTCTTCAACGTCAATGGCCAGCACATCGTCGATGCCCAGCCGTTCGGCAATGGCGCTGACCAGGAATTGGGGCGAGGCGGAGATCACCAGGATGCGCTCGCCGCGAGCGCGGTGTTCGGCCACGCAGCGCATGGCGTCGCTGTAGATCAGCGGCTCGATGATGTTCTCCACGAAGGGCTCGACCACATACTCCACTTCTTCCCGGGTGCGGCCCACCAGCGGCGCCAGGCTGAACGCCATGTAGTCTTCCATGTCCAGACGGCCGAACGCGTATTCGGCCATCAGCGCACTTTCCTGGTGCAGGAAGGATTCGCCATCCACCCACTGCAGACGGGCCATCTCCCGGCTCCACAGGCTGGCACAGTCACCATCGATCAGGGTTTCATCCAGGTCAAAAATGGCCAGGGTCATCAGGTAGCCTCGTTAGGTAAAAGGGGCGGTTGGATCGCAGGTGCGATCACTCCAGGCCGAACTGAAAGGTGCTGACCACCCGCAGGCGCTTACCGATGGTGCGTGAGCTGTCCATGTCGCCGCCGTCGTCACTGTTTACGCTGATCACACCCTGATTGGCATTTTTCAACCCGCCGAGGGTGGCGCCGGCATCGGCGGCGAACTTGGCCGCCTGTTCGCGAGCATTGCGCGTGGCGTCTTCAAGCAGCTGCGGCTTTACATCATTGAAGCCGCGCAACTGATAGCGCGGTCCGCCGTAGCCGTCCTGGTTGTCGAGCTGCACGCCGGCCTGGATCAGCGGATCGCTGGCATTGGCGGCCTTGGCCACCAGGTCGACGCGCGGGGTCTTGACCACCACTTGGCCCAGCCCGGTAAAGCGCAGGGCGACATTGCTGTTGCCCCATTCGCGAGCCAGCAGGTCCTGGACCTGTAAGGGCCGGGTTTCGATTTCATCGGGGTTGAAGCCTTGCGCGGCCAGGAAGGCCACCACCTGCTCACGGTCTGCGCTGAGCTGGCGCTGCACCTCATCGAAGGCATTGCCGCCGCGACGGAACGCCAGGGTCCAGATGGCGAAATCGCTTTTCACATCCATTTCCGCCAGGCCCTTGACCGTTACCGTGCGGTCGGCCATGCGGAAGCGTTCCACCCCTTGACCCACCGACCAGCCGGCGAACGCGAGGGCGGCACCTAGAATGACAGCGGGAAGCAAACCGAGACGGGCAACAGGCATGGGGAATACTCCGAAGAAGGAACTGGCTTGCATTCTAAGCCGGCTAGCATCTTTTGGAACGCGGCGTGGTCTATTGCCGGTGTGTCAGGGAGCCGTTGCGATGAAGCCTGCCCTTTTTATATGGATTGTGAGCTGTTGCTTGGCCATGCCACTGAAGGCTGACGAGCAGACGTTGTTCAGCTTCGTGCGGCCGATCGATGTGGTGCAGGTCAGCACGCGGGATGCTTGGTTTCCCGAGCTGACTGCGGAAACGACGCCCGAGGGGCAGGTGCTGCGCAGGCTCAGCTTCAATGCGGCGCAGCGGCCGCGCATGCGCATGGAACCGCAGTCCGGCAGCTGGGACTGGAGTCAGGCGCAGGCGATCACGCTGCGTATCCAGAATGCCATGGACTGGGACCTGACCCTGAATGTGCGTATCAACAGTGGGGATGCCAAGACACTGGTCACCCAAGTGGCACTGCCGGCCGGGCCAGCGCAAACCTTGGTGGTGCCGCTGCGTGTCGCCTCGTCTCTGCAGCAAGGTATGCGCGCCCCGCCGCCGATGCCATGGATGCGCGATGGCAATCGCCTGCTGCTGGCCACCTCGGTGGACGGCGAGATCGAAGTCGATCAAGTCAAATCGGTAACCCTCTCATTGAATAATCCCGATGTGCCGCAGCATGTGCTGCTCGGCCATTTCGGCGTGACGACGGAAGATCAGCTGCAAGCGGCGTATGAGGGGATCGTCGACGGCTACGGGCAGTTCACTCGGGGCGAGTGGCCGGAAAAGATCGGCAGCGATGAACAACTGCGCGACAGTGTGGCCCAGGATGACCAAGCCCTGGTCCCCTTGCTTGAGCAGTTACCCGAGCAGGATCGCTTTGGCGGCTTGCGGGGTGGCATCAGCTTTCCGGCCACGGGGTTTTTCACCACAGTGAAGGTCGACGGGCGCTGGTACCTGCAAAGTCCCGAAGGCAACCCGTTCTTTTCCCTGGGCGTCAACGCGGTGACGCGTCAGCACAGCCAAACCTATGTGCAGGGGCGCGAGGCGATGTTTCGCGACCTGCCGGAGCCTGACCAGGCCCTGGCGGCCTTTTATGGCGAGTCGGACAACCGCAGCGACATCGGCGCCAACCGCAACCGGGCGTTTGACCATGGCCACTGGTACGACTTCTACAACGCCAATCGCTACCGGGTACGGGCCGAACAGGCCTGTCGGCAAACGGCGGACTGTGCTCCCTGCGACCCGGCTAACGAGGCGGTCAGGCTCAACGAGATCACCGCGGAACAGGCACAAGCCTGCATCCTGATGCGCAACCAGGCGGTTGTCGGCCGGTGGGCCGAGCAGTCTCTGCAGCGCCTCAAGGCCTGGGGTTTTAACAGCATCGGCAACTGGAGCGACGCGGAGCTGCGTGATCCGCAGCGCATGCCGTATACGCTGCCGTTGCTGATCGGTGGCGACTACGCGACCATCTCCACTGGCCATGACTGGTGGGGCGCCATGCCCGATCCATTCGATCCACGTTTCGCCATGGCCGCCGAGCGCAACATCGCCATTGCCGCGCGCGGCCGGCGGGACGATCCCTGGCTGCTGGGCTTCTTCGCTGACAACGAACTGGCCTGGGCTGCGCCCGGCGAACATCCCCATGCGCGTTATGCGCTGGCCTATGGCACGTTGCGGGCGACGACGGATGTGCCGGCTAAACGAGCCTTCCTCAAGCTGTTGCGCGACAAGTACCGCAACCAGCAAGGGTTGGCCCAAGCCTGGGGCATCGAATTACCGGCATGGGAGTTAATGGAAGATCCCGGCTTCGAGGCGCCATTGCCGAGCGCGGAATTTCCCGCCATCGAAGAGGATTTTCAGCGCTTCCTGCGCCTGTTCGCCGACACCTATTTCAAGACCGTCGCCGATGCGCTTGACTGGCATGCGCCCAATCATCTGCTGCTCGGCGGGCGTTTCGCGGTCAGCACGCCGGAGGCGCTGGCGGCCTGCGCACAGTACTGCGATGTGCTGAGTTTCAATGTCTACACCCGTGCGCCGCAGCAGGGCTATGATTTTGCCGCGTTGCAGGCACTGGACAAGCCGGTGCTGATCAGCGAGTTCAGTTTCGGCTCTCGTGATCGCGGCCCGTTCTGGCCGGGGTTGCTCGAAGTCCCCACCGAAGAAGCGCGGGGCTCGGCCTATGCACATTTTCTCGAGCGAGCCACCCAAGAGCCGAGTCTGGTGGGCGTTCACTGGTTCCAGTACCTGGACCAGCCCGTGACCGGTCGCTTGCTGGATGGCGAAAATGGCCATTTAGGTCTGGTCGGCATCACCGACCGGCCCTTCGCCAGCTTCGTACAGGCTGTCCGCCGCGCCAACCTGCGCGTGGCGCAGGATTGGTTGCCGGTGGCGGTGGGCGGGGCTGAGGATTCAGAAGGGCAGCCGTAGCGTGTGGAAGGGTGAGACGACAACGGATGGCTAGCGCTGCGCTCAACCGTCCTCCGTGACGGTGCGATGCGGCAGCGAAATGTAGGGTTGATCGCGCTTCACCGATCCACCGGGTGGCGATCCACCGGGTGGCGCTCCACCGAGCGGTATTGGAGGGGTAAAAAGCGACATTCACCCTACGGGCTGGTGCGTAACCGGTAGGGGCGAATTTATTCGCCTGGAGCAGGGCCTTCAGTCCACGCTGATGCCGCGACCAACATAGGATCTCAGCCACATCGCTCGTCGTCGCCCCGCAGTCATCGAAGGGATCGGTGCCAGGCGAATAAATTCGCCCCTACATATTCGGGTCGGTTATTTCCATTTTGGTGTTAGGTAAGCCTGCCGCACGGAATACTCCGCCGGCGGGGTGCTCGCCGGTTTCCAGCCCTCCCGTCTGCAACGAGCGCCGCCGCCCTATGCCAGCTGCGGCTCCGCTTTGATACTACCGGCGCAACTCCTCTGCCCAGGCCATCACCGGCACGTTTTCTTGCGGGTTCCAGATCCGCTGCCAGAGGGTCAGCAGGCGGGCGGTATCGCTGCGCTGCATGGGGCGTCGCTCCACCCAGGCAATCGGCTGCCATTGATCGTCGCGCCATTCGGCCATGGGGAAGCGAAAAGGGTGGTAGCCGGCCATGCCCATGCGCAAATCGGTTACCACCAGCTGATCGCCAATGCGGTCATAGCGCAGGATGCCGCGGGAAAACCACTCCAGCCGGGCATGCTGAGGCGAGTCACGCAGCGACTCACGCCAGTGGAGCCCGCGCGGCAATGACTGCAACGCGGGCGGCTGGGGGTCGAGCCAACTGACCAGGACTTCGTGGTACCGCTCGCCATCCAGCACGATGACCCGCCAGAGCAGGCTGTTGAACGGTGTCGGGGTGCTGAACATAGCCTCGGCCTGGATACCGTCGCGGGTCAACGCCTGCTGAACCCGATGTTCCGCCATTTGCTGACCGGCTAGGGTGAAGGCGAGGTACAGGCTCGACAGTCCCAGCGCACCGTATTGCCAACGCAGGCCTTTGTTGCCTAACCCAATGACCGCCCCGACCAGCACCGCGCCCAGCAGCGGCAGGGTGTACAGCGGGTCGATGATGAAGATGCTGGCCCAGGCAATCGGCGGCGAGGTCAGTGGCCAGAGCAGCTGGGTGCCGTAACTGGTGAAGGAGTCCAGCAAGGTATGCGTGACCAGTATCAGCCAGATTGTCAGCAGCATGCGCGCGCCGGTATAGCCCGGATTCGGTCGCCAGCGTCGCACCAGCCAGGTCAACAGAAGCGCTGCGCCGCTGAGTACGAACAACGAATGACTGAAGCCGCGGTGATAGGTCATTTGCGCCACGGCATCGCCGTAGTCGATGACCACATCCAGATCCGGCAGCGTGCCGAGCATGGCGCCACACAGCAGAGCCTTGCGTCCCTGCCAACGACCGAGCATCGCGCCTTGAATGCTGGCACCGAGCACAGCCTGGGTGATGGAATCCATGGGGGTACCGGGTAACGGACGGGTGGTTAACTTACCCGAGAGGCGAAAAAGAAACAGTGATTAATCTTGAGCAAATCCTTCAGGGTGGCGATGGCAAGGGATGGCGCATTCGGTAAAACCGAACGCGCCATCGAAACCGGCTATCCGCCGGAGGAGATGGGAATCTGCCGTTGCGTCGGCATGGCTTCCGGCTTTCTCGGCAGGTGAAGGGTCAGCACGCCATTGTTGAAGCGTGCCTCGATTTTCTCGGCGTCCACATCCTGTGGCAGTGAAAAGCTGCGCTGAAAGCTTCCGTAGTAGCGTTCCGAGTAATAGGAATTTTTGTTGTCTTCTTCCGATTGCGCCTTCTTCTCACCTTGAATCGTCAGGTTGCCGTTGGCCAGTGTTATCTGGAGGTCTTTTTCTTCCAGACCCGGTAATTCGGCGGTGATTTCGAAGGCGTCCTGTTTCTCAGAGATATCCACTGCGGGCATCAGGCGATTGGCCGCAGTCTCCGCCCCCCACAAAGGCGACTCGAAAGCACTGCTTCCGAACGGCGACATAGGCGAACCCAGGCCGAAATCCGAGAAGAGGTTGTCGATCTGCCGGCGCAGGCGGCTGATGGGATGCCGCCCGGATTCCTGCATGTTGGAAGAGCGCTCGCGCTGCTGATCGACCTGCATGGATTTGTCAGTGTCATTCATGGCGAAATCCTCCTTATATAAATAGGAGCCTGCATAAATAAACTAGAGCGAGTTGAATGGATCGGTGATGACACTGGTCGGAAAGCAGCTGGCTGGCGTTAGTGGTCAAACCAACGGTGTTCTGCGTTATCCTCACGCCGCCCTGGCTTCTCGGAACTTCCATGTTGCACATTTCCAACAGCGTCGAATTGCCTGACAGCGAAATCGAACTGACCGCCATTCGTGCCCAGGGCGCGGGTGGACAGAACGTCAACAAGGTCTCAAGTGCGCTGCACCTGCGGTTCGATATCCGCGCCTCGTCATTGCCGGCGTTCTACAAGGAGCGGCTGTTGGCCTTGCGCGACAGCCGCATCACCGCCGACGGGGTGATCGTCATCAAGGCGCAGCAGTTCCGTACCCAGGAACAGAACCGCGCCGATGCCTTGGCGCGTCTGGCCGAGCTGATCCGCAGCGCGACCAAGGTGGAGAAGACGCGTCGGCCAACCAAGCCCACCCTCGGCTCGAAGACGCGCCGCCTGGAGGGCAAGAGCAAGCGCGCCACGATCAAGGCCGGGCGCGGTAAGGTGGATTTCTAGCAAGCGCGCGGCCGGTTCCGTTCAGACAGCAGGGCGTTCAGCTGCCTGATCGGTGCGCGCCGCCATGATGAAGTCGTTGCGGTGCAGTCCACGGATTTTGTGCGTCCACCAAGTGACGGTGACCTTGCCCCATTCGGTGAGCAGCGAGGGGTGATGGCCTTCGGCTTCGGCGATTGCGCCGACCGCCTGGGTGAAGGCCAGAGCCTGGCGGAAATTCTTGAAGGTAAAGACCTTTTCCAGTTGCAGGACGCCCTCGCGGGTTTCCACGCTCCAGTCGGGAATCTGTTTGAGCAGGCTGGCCAGTTCATCCTCGGAGACGTGGGGCGCGTCGGCGCGGCAGGCTTCACAATGGGCTTGGGTCAGATCGGACATGGAGATTCTCCTAACGCGCGTGTTCTTGTTGGTATGACGACTAGGCGGCCTTTGGCGGAAACTTCGGCGCGTGCAATCCCAGCTGCATGGCCTGGTGTACCCAGCCCATGATGTCCTCGTTGCTCAGCTCGAACAAACGCTTGAGGGTCGGCAGCACGAAGTACAGCGGCTGCAGGATATCGATGCGGTAGGGCGTGCGCATGGCTTCAAGTGGGTCAAAAGGCAGGTGTTCAGGCGTCTCGGACAGACAATAGACCGTTTCCTTGGCCGAGGAGAGGATGCCGCCGCCGTAGATGCGTCGCCCGGCCTCGGTGTCGACCAGGCCGAACTCCACCGTCATCCAGTACAGGCGGGCGAGAAATACCCGTTCTTCCTTGCTGGCCTGCAAGCCGAGGCGGCCGTAGGTTTGGGTAAAAGCGGCGAACCAGGGGTTGGTCAGCAGCGGACAGTGTCCGAACAGCTCGTGGAAAATGTCCGGTTCCTGCAAGTAATCCAGCTCCTCGAAGGTACGGATAAAGGTGGCAACCGGGAAGCGTTTGCTGGCCAGCAGTTCAAAGAACGTCTGGAAGGGGATCAGCGCCGGTACCCGGACTACTTGCCAGCCGGTGGTGTTACCCAGCACCTGGTTGATCTCGTCCAGCTGAGGAATTCGATCTAGCGGCAAGGCCAGCTGGTCGATGCCGTCAAGATAGTCCTGGCAAGCGCGCCCTTCGATCAATCGCAACTGGCGCTCGATCAGTATCTGCCAGACCTGATGTTCGGCCTCGGGATAGGCGATGAAACCTTTTTGGTCCGGTTTGCGGGCTTGGTACTGAGTGCTCATGAATGGCCTCCGCCCATGGGCAGTAATGCTTCGAACCTAGCCCAGATGCGCAGGAATGTGCCTGAGAAAACGGCTGCCAGGGGCGAGCAGGTTCGCTCCGTCTGTAACGCCGGGCTTACGCCATTCGGCAATTGGCTTGCTCGGCTACGCTGAGCTGGAAAGAGCGTCACGAAAAGCTGACGCAAAAAACGGCACGCTCTCATTTGACTCTCCCTAATGGGCTGAAAAAACATGCGCATCAAGATTCATTGCCTGAACCGCCTGGGTATCCTGCGGGACATTCTCGATCGACTGGTGGATTACGGCGTCAATGTGGCGCGTGGCGAGGTGGGCGGCGAGCAGGGCAACGCCATCTATTTGCACTGCCCGAACCTGATCAATCTGCAATTCCATGCCTTGCAGCCGAAGCTGGAAGGAATTGAGGGTGTGTTCGGCGTTAAGCGTGTCGGTCTGATGCCCAGCGAGCGACGTCATCTGGAACTCAATGCCCTGCTTGGCGCGCTGGAGTTTCCGGTGCTGTCGGTGGACATGGCTGGCGCAATCGTTGCAGCCAATCGCGCTGCCGCCCATCTGCTCGGCGTGCGCGTGGACGAAGTGCCGGGCATTGCCCTGGCGCGATATGTCGAGGATTTCGATCTGCCCGCCTTGGTGCGCGCCAACAGATCGCGGATCAATGGTTTGCGGGTCAAGGTAAAGGGTGATGTGTTTCTGGCCGATATCGCGCCGCTGCAAGTCGAGCACGATGGCAGTGATGCCTTGGCCGGCGCGGTCCTCAGCCTGCATCGCGCCGACCGGGTCGGCGAGCGCATCTATCAGGTGCGCAAGCATGAGCTGCGCGGTTTCGACAGTATCTTTCAGAGTTCGAAGCGGATGGCGGCCGTGGTGCGTGAAGCGCGGCGCATGGCGCCATTGGATGCGCCGCTATTGATCGAGGGCGAGACCGGCACCGGCAAGGAGCTGCTGGCGCGCGCTTGCCATCTGGCCAGCCCGCGTGGCCAGGCGCCGTTCATGGCGCTGAATTGCGCCGGGCTGCCGGAATCCATGGCCGAGACCGAACTGTTCGGCTATGGACCCGGCGCCTTCGCCGGGGCACGGCCGGAAGGCAAACTCGGCCTGCTGGAGCTCACCTCCAGCGGCACGCTGTTTCTCGATGGGGTGGGCGAGATGAGCCCGCGACTACAGGCCAAGCTGTTGCGTTTTTTGCAGGACGGCGGTTTTCGCCGGGTCGGCAGCGACGAGGAGGTGTACCTGGACGTGCGGGTAATCTGTGCCACTCAGGTGGATTTGTCCGAGCTGTGCGCGCGGGGTGAGTTTCGCGAAGACCTGTATCACCGTCTGAACGTGCTGAGCCTGCATATTCCACCCCTGCGCGAGTGCCTCGACGGGCTGCCGGTGCTGGCCGAGCATTTTCTCGATCAGGCCAGCCGGCAGATTGGTTGTGCCTTGCCCAGTCTGGCGCCTAAGGCGCTGGAACGGCTGTTGAACTACCAGTGGCCGGGCAATGTGCGCCAGTTGGAAAACACCTTGTTCCAGGCGGTGTCGCTGTGCGAGGGCGGGGTGGTCAAGCCCGAGCACATTCGCCTGCCGGATTACGGCGCACCGCACCCGTTGGGCGAATTTTCCACGGAGGGGAGTCTCGACGAGATTCTCGGTCGTTTCGAAAAAGCCGTGCTGGAGCGGCTGCATGGCCAATACCCAAGCAGCCGCCTGCTCGGTAAGCGGCTCGGCGTGTCGCATACCACCATTGCCAACAAGCTGCGCGAATATGGGTTGTCGGGAAATGGCGGGCGGTAAGGCGCCTGTCAACGGCCGCTATAGTTTTGGCAGACGCCGCTGTCGGCGTGGGTCTCGAACCAAGAGGGACTGCCATGAACACTACCTCGGGCCAATCCGCCAATCATGGGAATGAACCGTCGGTCGAGCACCTGCGTTTCCATCGACCTCATGCGCACCTGACGCCGACCTTCGGCAACGACCGCTTTGCTTTGCAGGCCGAGGCGTTTGCGCGGTTTTTCGGCACGCCGTTGTTTCTCGGCGTGCAGACGCTGATCGTGCTGGCGTGGATGGCGGCCAATACCCTGGGCGTTGCCCGTTTCGATGTCTACCCGTTCATCCTGCTCAATCTGGCGTTCAGCTTGCAGGCAGCCTATGCCGCGCCGCTGATCCTGCTGGCCCAGACCCGTCAGGCCGCCCGCGACAAGGCCCACGCCGAAGCTGACGCCCGGCATCGTGAAGCCCTGGCACTGGCCAATGAACATCGCCAAGCTCAGGCCGCGCAGAATACGCAGCAATTGTTGCAACTGATGGAACAGAACACGCGGTTGACCGAGACAACCAAGCAACTGAGCGAGCGGATCGAGCAGCTGACTGCCGAGATGCACGCTCGCTTTGTTGCGCACAACGAAACGCCGCGCTGACAGGCCGTTGAAAGCTACCTGCGTTGGCAATACTTCGTTAAAAACAGCCTTCGAAAGCCGCTTGCGGCTAACGCGCTTCAGCGCCGCCCGAAGGGCAAACGAAGTGAGTAATGCTCATTTAGAACACCTAAACTGCGCTTCTTCGGCTGTTTCGACCAACCTTCGGTTGTTACTGCGTTGCGCCTCGTATTGCTCGCCTACGCTTTTTCAACGGCCTGCTGAAGAGCGCGGCGGTAGCGGTCGGATCAGTGCGCCGGGTAGTCGGCGATGACCTGCTCGGCGCCGGTCTTGCGCAAGCCGATGACCTGATAAGCATCGCGATGGTCACCCATTTCCATTCCCGGCGAACCCATCGGCATACCTGGTACGGCGAGGCCGGCGAGGTCGGGGCGCTTGCGCAATTCCAGCACCTGGGCGGCAGGCACATGGCCTTCGACGAAGCGCCCGTCGATCACGCCGGTGTGGCACGAAGCCAGACGCGGCGGAACGCCGAGCCGCTGCTTGACGGCGACCATGTCCCGCTCGACATGATCACGCACGGTGAAGCCGTTGCTTTCCAGGTGCTTAATCCAGTCCTTGCAGCAGCCGCAGTTGGCATCGCGGTGCACGTCGATGACCACAGGTTCTGCGGCCTGGCCGACGGCACTGAACAGCAGGGTGCTCAGGGCGGCGATGCGCAAGGCTTTACGAGTGGGGAAATGCATGGTGGTCGCTCCGATGTTCTGGGCTTGGAGATGGGGGCAGCGGGCGGATGCTTGCACATCCACCCGGTTCGCCAGGGTATGCAGCGTCTGACTAGCCGCAGCAGCCGCCGCAGCACGAAGAGGCTTTTTTGGCCGCGGGGGCATCAACGGTGGCGGGATAACCGGCCTCGTCCAGGGCGGCAATCAGCGCGGCGCTGTCCGCTTCGCCGGCGACGCGGACGCGTCCGGTCGCTACATCAACCTGGACGCTTTGCACGCCATTGAGGGGCATCAGGGCTTCGTTGACATGCTTGACGCAGGATTCGCAGCTCATGCCTTCAACGCGGAGTTCGATCGTGTTCATGGTGGTTCCTCGAGCAGTAGGGGCCAGGACCTTGGGGCCATTTTCGACCTTGTCACGAGGGCAAGGTCAAGGGGGGATTCGGGAAGTGAGTCTGCCCTGCACCAGGACGCGAAGGATTGATTTTTATCAAGATCTGCGAATAGCGCAGGGGGTGGTGAAGCATGAGCGCACCCGTAAGGGCGGCCTCGCCTGCAACCCGCCAGCGCGGCATGTCTAAGCACCACTCGGACGCATGTAACATACGCCCGGTCTTATGATCGCTGGCTTATTCACTACGGATTCCCTGCATGTCCGCTACCCCTGCAGTTCGCCACGCCGATAACGGCTGGTCGGTGTTCAAGGTTTTTCTGCGTCTAGGCCTGACCTCGTTTGGCGGGCCGATTGCGCATCTGGGTTATTTTCGCACCGAGTTCGTCAGCCGCCGCCAGTGGCTGAGCGAGCGCAGCTTTGCCGACCTGGTGGCGCTGTGTCAGTTCCTGCCCGGACCGTCCAGCAGTCAGGTGGGCATCGCGCTGGGTTTGTCACGCGCCGGTTATCGCGGTGCGCTGGCGGCCTGGGCGGGCTTCACCCTGCCGTCGGCGATCCTGCTGATTCTTTTCGCCCTGGGGATCACCCGTTGGGGGGAGCTGTTGCCGTCGGGGCTGTTGCACGGGCTCAAGGTGGTCGCCGTGGCAGTGGTGGCCCAGGCGGTGTGGGGAATGGCCCGCAGCTTCTGTACCGACGTGCCGCGGGTCGCAATCATGGCCCTGGCCACCGGCATCCTGGTGGCCTGGCCCACGGCACTGGGCCAGGTCGGTGTGATCGTCGGAGCCGGTGTGCTGGGTCTGTTGCTGTTCAAGCCGAGCCGCGACGGTGAGCACGAGCCTTTGCCAATAACGGTCGGCCATGGCGCCGGGTTGCTGTTGTTGGGGCTGTTTTTCGCTTTTCTGCTGGGCTTGCCGCTGCTCGCGCAGCTCTGGCCAAGCCAGACGCTGCAATTGATCGATGCCTTCTACCGCGCAGGTTCGCTGGTGTTCGGCGGTGGCCATGTGGTGTTGCCCTTACTGCAAAGCGAAGTGGTCCACACTGGCTGGGTCAGCAATGAGGCGTTCCTGGCCGGCTATGGTGCGACCCAGGCGGTCCCCGGTCCGCTGTTCACCTTCTCGGCCTTTCTCGGCGCTTCCATGAACAGCGCACCGAGCGGCTGGCTGGGCGGACTGCTGTGTCTGGTGGTGGTGTTTGCGCCTTCTTTTCTGCTGGTCATCGGCGTGCTGCCGTTCTGGGAGCGCCTGCGCGGCAGCCTGCGCACCCAGGCGGCGCTGATCGGCGTGAATGCGGCGGTGGTCGGCCTGCTACTGGCGGCGCTGTATCGGCCGGTGTGGACCAGCGCGATTCTTACCTTCGGTGATTTCGCCCTGGCGCTGCTGGCCCTGGTGGCACTGATGCGCTGGAAGTTGCCGCCCTGGCTGGTGGTGCTGGGATGTGGGGTGGGCGGCTGGGGCTTAAGTGTTCTCTAGTACTCGGGCGGTTGCGTCGTGGTACGGCCTGCCAAGCGGCGTTTTCCTTATACTCCACGCGGTGTTGCGGCTTCATCGAGGGGAAACTGAATAATGGTGGACTGGGTACAGGTGCTGGGCGACGTGACGCGCTGGGCGCTGGTTGGCGGTGTGTGTGTCGCCGTGCTGACGGGCTGCAAGTCGCTGCCGCCGCTGGACGGTCGCCTCGACTCGAAAGCCCTGCAACCTGCCGAGTCTGCCGCAACCCCGCTGGGCCGTGCCCTGGCGCCGGAAATCGAGGCGTATCCGGGACTTTCCGGAATCTTCCCGCTGGCCGATGCCCAGGATGCGTTCGCCGCCCGCGTGCTGCTGGCCCGCGCCGCCGAGCGCACCCTGGATGTGCAGTACTACATTTGGCGCGGCGACATGACCGGCACCTTGTTGTTCGAGGCGCTGCACGAGGCCGCCGACCGCGGGGTGCGGGTGCGTCTGTTGCTTGACGACAACAATACCTCGGGCCTGGACCCCACCCTGCGTGCCCTGGATGCACACCCGCTGATCGAGGTTCGGTTGTTCAATCCCTTCCTTGTACGCAGCCCGCGTGTGTTCGGCTTCCTCAGCGACTTTTCCCGTCTCAACCGGCGCATGCACAACAAATCCTTCACGGCAGACAGCCAGGCGACCATCGTTGGTGGGCGCAATATTGGCGATGAATATTTCGGCGCCGGAGACGGCGTGCTGTTCGCGGATCTGGACGTGATCGCAGTGGGGCCGGTGGTGACGGAAGTGTCGAGCGATTTCGACCGTTACTGGGCCAGCGAATCCAGCTATCCCGTTGGGCTGTTGTTACCAGCGGCCGATCCCGAGCAGCTTACGCGTCTGGCGACATCCGCCTCGCTGGTGGAGCGCAGCCCAGCCGCCGCCAGTTATGTGCAGGCCATTCGTGAATCGAACTTCATCGGCCAGATGCTGGAGGGTTCGCTGACATTTCAGTGGTCGCCCACCCGCCTGGCCAGCGATGACCCGGCCAAAGGGCTGGGGCGGGCCGAACCGGAAGCGCTGTTGCCTTTTCAGCTGCACGAAATCATCGGCGTGCCGCGTAGCGACGTAGAGTTGGTTTCGCCGTATTTCGTTCCGACCCAGGCGGGTGTCGAAGCGTTCGTGGCGTTGGCGCAAATGGGCGTCAAGGTACGCATCCTGACCAATTCGCTGGACGCCACCGATGTGGCAGCGGTGCATTCCGGTTATGCCAAACATCGTAGGGCGCTCCTCGAAGCGGGCATCGAGCTGTATGAAATGCGTCGGCTGAATCCGGAAATGGACAAGCGCAAGCGCACCGGCCCGTTCGGCAGCTCCGGCTCCAGTCTGCACGCCAAAACCTTCGCGGTGGATCGTCAGCGCGTGTTTGTTGGCTCGTTCAACTTCGATCCGCGCTCGGTCAACCTGAATACCGAGCTGGGCCTGATCATTGACAATCCGGTTTTGGCTGGGCAGATCGACGATATGTTCAATAGCGACATCGCCCGCACGGCCTATGAAGTGCGCCTGACGGACGACGGCACGCTGTACTGGATAGAGCAGGTTGGCGGGCAGGACGTGTACCACGCCCGCGAACCTGGAACTACGGTCTGGCAGCGCCTGGGGGTAAGCGTGCTGGCGTTGCTACCGATCGACTGGTTGCTATAACACCGGCTTCGCCTTGCTGGGTACCGGCACTGGCACTGGCACTGGCACCCGCGCCGGTGTCCGTACAGCGGGGCGCCGATCGAGAAAGACCGCGCGTAGGCCGTTGGTGATCGGCACTTCCACCTTGCGGTACATGATGATCGCCACCAGGTAGCAAAGCCCGATAGCCAGCGGCGTGGTCAGGTACGCGAGCGCGCTGGGCGTATCGAATACCGGGACAACCTTGCCAAACGCTTTCATCACGTAGGGATGGAACAGGTACAGGGAAAAACTGGCATCGCCGATCAACACCACCGCCGTGGGCAGCCGGATGCTCGACAGGCCATGCACAATCGCCAGAAACCCGAACAGTGCCGGAATACCCCAGTAGCCGGCCCGCCCGAGCAGAGGGTCCAGAACGTCGCTGAACGGCATGCAGGCCAGGCAGGCCACACCCAGCAGCACCAGCGCCCAGCGCGTGCCGGTGGTCAGGCTGGCGCGCCAGGCCGCGGTGCGTGCATACAGGGCATAACAGCCCATGCCGAAGATGAACTCGAGAAGAATCGCGTCGGTATAAAAGGCCGGCACGACTGCGTCGAACTTCATCACGTGGCCCAGCAGCACCAGTACCGCGATCATCAGGGAGCAGATCAGCAGTCGGTGGCGATGATTGATAGCCATGGACAAGGCGAACAGGGCATAAAAGAACATCTCAAAATTCAGCGTCCAGCCCAGAAACAGCAGCGGCTGCACGTACTCGCCTTTCTGGTAGGGGATGAACAGTAGTGACTTGATTAGCCCTTCAAGATCCGCCGTGGTGTTGTCCAGCAGACTCGGCGATAGCAGGGCGATGGCGAATACGCCCAAGGTACCCAGCCAGTAAAGAGGGAGCACCCGAATAATCCGTTTGGTGAGGAAATGCCGGGTCGAGTGGGCGGTAACCAAGGCCATGATGAAGCCACTGATGACGAAAAAAATGTCGACGCCCCAGGCGCCGTTGCGAAACAGCGGAATGTGGTAAATGACCACAGCGGAGGCCGCGAGCGCACGCAGTAATTGGATGCTGTCGAGTTTGTCGGGAATAAGCGGGGTGGCGGAAGGCATGCAGAACTCCATTTCTGTCCGGTTACGAGCCACAGCCTGTGGTTGTGCTCTCGAAGGGGCGAGCAGACGGGCATCCTTGCTCCAAACGATTGAGTAAAGCAGCTTGGCGGCGGGCTAAGAACGTATGCCTGGGTTTTTTGACAACCGGTCAAAAACGGCTAGACCGAAGACTCGGCCAGGCGGTTTCTCTGGCCGTGCGGGAGCTGGACAGCTTATTTCGCAGGAGCGATTCATGAAAATTCTCGCCGGCCTTGTACTGGTTCTGGCCTGTATGGCCCAGGCCGCATCCGACCGGGTAGTACCGCCCGACTCGGGATATACCCGCGCCTCAAGCGGGCCGAGGGCTCCAGGCGCAATGGAAAAATGGCTGCATGGGCTTCCTTCGATTGTGTGCTGGGGAGACTCGCTGACCAGTGCGTCCTACCCGCGTATTCTCGCCAAGCTCACCGGCCGTCCCGTGACCAGTCGCGGGGTGGGCGGCAACACCAGTGCGCAAATTGCCGCCCGCCAAGGCGGCCGGCCCACCTACATGACGCTCGTGGGCGGACGGATCCCCGCCAGCGGTGCGGTACGAGTGGAGTCGTTCACCGTCACGCCCATGGGCATCTACGGCAAGCAGGTGATTGAGGGCAGTATTGGTGGTGTGGCAGGAGTGCTGCGGCGACTCTCCCAGGAAACCTACGAATTCACCCGCACGACACCGGGGGCCGCCGTCGAGGTACCGGTGGCATTACCGTTCATGCCTGACGTGGGCGAGACCGACTTCGAGATCGCGGTGATCTGGGCGGGGCGCAACAACTATGACGAACCGGCGCAGGTCTTATCCGATGTGCGCGCCATGGTCGAGTTCCTCAAACCCCTCAACAAGCGCTTCGTGGTGCTCTCGCCACCCAATGGCAATTACCGCGACGAGTACATCGGTGCGCCGAACTACCACTACTTCGTCGAGATCCGCGATGGCTTGCGCAACGCCTACCCCAACAACTTCCTCGATGTCTGGCAGTTGCTGGTGCAAAGCTACGATCCGTCAGATCCCCGTGATGTCGCCGATTACCAGAAGGGCATACCGCCGCATTCCTTGCGCGATGACGATATTCATCTGAATGAGGCGGGCAATCGCAAGGTCGCCGCGTGGGTGCGTGACTACTTGATCGGCTTCAAAGGCTATTGAATATCGAACCCCTCGCGCGCGACCGTCACGGTCGGGCGAGGGAACGGCGAGGGCAGGCTTACTGCTGCAGACGCAGCGCGCTCAGGTCGAGATGGCCATTGCTCACCGGCGGGCACCAGTAGTAACCGCCGGTGATGGGACGGCTGAAGCGGAACAGCGCGTCGAGGATGCCATCCTCCAGACCGGCCATGCGGCGCATCTGCACCTCGAAGGCCGTGAAGGAATGACCGAACGCCAGGAACAGGAGACCGGCCTGCCGGCCATCCGACCAGGGCATGGAGCGGCGCAGCATGAACGCTTCGGGGCTGAAGCTCTCTTGCGCGGTGCGCTTGACATGGGCCGACTCGGGCGCGTCCTCAATCTCTTCGTTATCGCTCTTGCGCCGGCCCATGACATGGTCCTGCTCGAGGGGCGAGAAGGTCGCGAACTGGTCGAGGTCATGCACCCAGTGCTGCAGCGCCGCGAAGCTTGAACCTTCCAGGCCGGCTGGTGCATTGCGGACAAAAGCGGCTTGCAGGGCGTCATCACCCTTGGGGTTTTCCGTGCCGTCTTCGTAGCCGGTCAGGTCATGCCCGGTCTTGTAGCGGAACGCGTCGGTGGCCTGCACCAGGCACAGCGCCGGGGCCAGAGCCGCTTCCAGAGCACGGGTGCGCAGCAGCAGCTCACCGCGATCATCACCGCGCAACCAGCACCACAGGGCATGCTGGGTCGAGGGCACATCCACGCCCACGCCACTGATGGCTGGGAAGGCACGTAGCCCGTCGACAGGGGCGGACAGTACCTGAACCAGTGATTCGCCAAAGCCGACCACGGTCGCATCGCCGTTGACAAGCTGGCAAAGGTGATCCAGTGCCGCCGGAAGGGCTTCAGGCTGTTCCAGGGTAAAAAACAGATGTCGGGCCACAAGCGGCACCGGCGAGGCAAGAATCCCTGGCTGGTAATACGACATGACAACTCCTTGGCAACTAAAAAAATACGCCGGAACGCCGCGCGCTCTACCGCGAACGTCCGAAAGAACCTGATATGAATTTTATCGCGCCGCGATCTCTTGGGGACAGGCGAAAGGCTATGGAAGCCAGAGAGACGGCCTATGTCGATAGCAAACCGTAGGGGCAGCCCCGCCGTTGCCTGTGACGCCGCTGGCGGGCTGTCCGTAGTGATATGCCAAGCCAAACTCTTTGGGCGGAGGTCGTCCTAGTCGGCTGACTCAGAACAACTCCTGCTCATCGCGAATCAGCACGCCATGCAGTCCTTGTTCATCTTCCTGGCAGTCGTACAGGTAATACATCACCACCACGCCATTCTCCATCACGGCCACGTAGTCGCCCGGCTCGACGGTGAAGAAGCGCGGTGAGGCCGGGGACTCCATGCATTCGATGTCGGCCGTCACAAACTGCTCGGGGTCTTCCTCGCCGAAGAAGTCGGCGCGTTCGGCCTCGCTCCACGCCTCGGGAGTCTGGAAGGCGCCAGTGAACAGAATGCGCGCATCGCCGAGTTCTTCCTCCTCGGCATCCGGATCATTGTCGTCGGGACGGTACAGCGTGCACTCCAGGGCTGCGCTGCTGTTCAGCACCGTCTGTCGGGCGGCCAGGCGACGGCTCGGGTCGAGTTCTGCGGCGTTGCACATCTGCACCCAGACAGGGTCGAGATCAGCGGTCATGTAATGGATTTCCGTAGGTAGAAAAAGTATGTCCCGTGCTCAGCGCGGATAGAGCGGCGGTAGGGCGGTGTCGGTGGCCTGGGCGCCGCTCCGTTGAGGCTCGGGCAGGTCGCGGATGGCTTTCCATAAGGCTTCGCCATTCCAGGTTTGTTCGGTTTCGCTGTACAGCACGCCATTGAGACCATCCAGGGCATCGGACAGCGGCACGTGGCGCGCGGCCATAGCGGCGAGAGTCTCCGGGTGCGCACGGGCCCAGGCGTCGAGTGCGTGCCGGGTGGCCTGCGGATCGTCGGCCAGACAGGCGCGCTTGAGGTCGTCAAGCAGACTGCGTGCGCTGGGACCAGGGAGTGTGGCGCGCTGAATGGCGGGCTGACGCCGGGCATGCCACCACAGGCCGAAGCCGAGCAGGGTGGTGCAGGCCAGCAGGGCGCTGCTCAGTTGCCAAGGCCACAGGGCCTGGTTGGGCACCGACGGGGCTAACGGCGGCAGGGCCAGGTCCAGTTGCGGATTGCTGGCCACGGCAAAGCTGCGCGCCGGCAAGCGGGTGCGTTCCAGGCTGTCGGTTTGGGTGTTCCACCAGACGACTTCCACGGCGGGCACCTGCACCTGACCTGCGCGATTGGGCACCAGCGCTTCGCTTTGCTCGCGGCTGCCGATCAACCCCTGTTCGGTGGTTTCGTTGCTCAGTTTGGGCTGGTCCGGGTAGTGGCGCAGGTCGGCGCTTTGCGTGGCCGGCAGCGGTGGCAGTTGGGTGCTGGACAGGCCTTCGACGCGCAGAACCCGTTGGCGGGTCAGCGAATCACCGACGCTGACCTGTTCTGGCTCGGGGGTCCAGGTTTCGCTCAGGGTCAGGGCGCTGGCGGGCAGCCAGGGGGCATCGCTTGGGTAGTCGGCGGGCTTAGCCTTTACCGTGAGTGGAATGACCGGCGAGGTGACCCGCACGCTGCGGCCCGAACGCGGGCCGAAGGGGTTGAACTGGTCGGGATTGTTGCGTTCGACCAAGGTGGCGCTGAACACCTGCGCGGGCAGTTCGATGTCACCGCTGCGCAAGGGGAAAATCGCATAGCGGATTTCGATCACGCCATGGCGCACGCCGTTGACCATTTTTTCGTAGGTGATCGGTTTGCCAAGCTGCTCGACGCGCGCTTCGGGTGTCTGCAACGGTGTCAGGGCGCTGTCATCGAACAGCGTCACCGAGTGGTAGATGCGCAGGGTCAGCACCACCTGAGCCTGCACGTAGGCGCTGTCCCGGTCGAGGCTGGCGTCGATGAACACCGGGGAGAGCTTGCCGGGTGCGTCTGTGGGCGCCTGGGCCGGGGTGACATGCAGAGTGATTGGCGTGGACCAGACCTCGCCCAGCTTCAGGGGCGGGATGACCACGAAGCCGGTTTGCCGGGGCGCCAGCGTAATGATCCAGCGGGTGATGGTGTGGGCCACGCCGTCGACGGTGACCAGGCGATTGACCTGTTGGCTGTCGAGTACCTTGAACAGCGGCTGCAAGGGCGTGAGGTCCGGTTTGCCAGCCAGGGTTACGCCGGCGACTTCCAGGGTCAGTTGCAGGGTTTCGCCCATGCTGAACTGCTGGCGGTCGACACTGGCGTGCAGCCGGGCCTCGGCGCTGGCCAGGCCGCTGAGCAGGCAAAAAAAGAAAACGCAGAGCAGGCGCATCATCGCTGGGGATTCCTGGTGTGTTGTTCGTACCTGAACTTGCGGCGCAGCAGTTCGGCGGGGTCATCGGGAATCTGGCGCAGCCATTGTTCCAGCGCCTGGCGGCGTTCGTCACCCAGCGCATCGGCCGGTTGCGCGGTGGCATGAGCCGGTTGCTCGCTGTCCGACTCGCTGGCGGTGCCACTGGCCGGGGCCGTCGATGCGTCGTCGGTCTCCAGGGATTCGCCCTCGGGGCTGTTATCCGCGTCGCGCTCCTGGCCTTCCTGACCGGGAGAGCCGGCAGGGGATGGCTCGGGTGTACTGCTGGATGACGGACTGTCATCGTGCTGCTGTTCTTCTTCTCGCTCGCGCAGCAGATTTTCGATCAGCGTGCGGTTGTGCAGGGCCTGGGGCAGTTCCGGTTGCAAGACCAAGGCTTGATCGTAGGCCTCCAGCGCAGCCTGCAGATCGCCAGCCTGGGCCAGCGCGTTGCCGCGATTGTAATGATCGGCGGCGCTGTCGCCCTGAGCGAAGCGCTGGGCGGCGGCGGGGTAGTCACCAGCCTGGTACAGGGCATGGCCCTGGCGCAGCGGATCGCTGAAGCGCTGCGCGGCTTCGGCGGGGCGTTGCGCATCGAGCAGGCGCTGGCCTTGCTGGTCGGCGCGCAGCCACAGGTCATCGAAACTCCAGGCATACCCAGGCTGTGGCAAGACCATGAGCAAGGGCAGGCAGAACAACCAGCCGCGCCGTCCCGCGCAGGCGGCGAGCAGCAGCAGGGGCAATAGCAGCCAGTGGCCCTGGTCGAGCCAGTGGGCGAGGCGGACAGATTCACCGTCTTCTTCGCGCAAGTGCTGCGGAGCGTTGAGCAGGTCGAGTGCGCGCAAGTCGCCCTCGTCCAGACGCCAGGGCGCATAGCGGGCGCCGATCTGGTCGGCGAAGCGGCGTAAGCCGGCATCGTCCAGGCGCGACAGGATGATCGCGCCCTGATCATCCAGACGGTAACCGCCCCCTTCCTGAACGATCGGCGCGCCCTGGGAGGTGCCCATGCCCAGCATGAGCAGACGTTCGCCCTGGCGGCCGAGTTGCCGTGCAATTGCACTGCGTTCTGTCTCGCTCAGCGCGCCGGTAATCAACAGCAGCCGTCCTTGATCGCGCGCACCTTGATGCAGCAGGTCCAGGGCCTTGGCCACGGCCAGATCGGCGCGTTGGCCCGGCTCGGGCATGATCGAGGGCTTGAGCGCGTCGAGCAGATTGTGCGTGGTGGCCATGTCGTCGGACAACGGCACCAGCACGTGGGCGCTGCCGGCATACACGACGACGGCGGTCTGGGCGTCTCGGCGAGCCTCGAGCAGGTCGAGAATCTTGCGCCGCGCCTGTTCCAGACGATTGGGTGGCGTGTCGCCTGCCAGCATCTGCGGCGTCAGGTCGATGATGATGACCAGCGGATCGGCCGGTTTGCCGACGGTTTGCTCCAACTGCTGCCAACTGGGACCGAGCAAGGCCAAAAGGGCCAGCAGCCAGGCCAGGCCCAGCGCGATCCACGGCAGGCGATTGCCGCGCCCGTTGCTGCGGGTGAGCAGCAGGCTATGAAAGGCGCTGGGCAGGATCTGCTGCCAGCGGCCGGCTCGCCGCTCGCGGTGCCACAGCTGCCAGAGCAGCCAGCCGAGCAGGGGAGCGAGCAACAGCCAGGCAGGGCGCAGCCAATGCGGCCAGAGTAGTTCCATCACCGTGACCTCCGCAGCCAGTAGGGACGCAGGCCCTGCGGCCAGAGTACACGGCCGATCAGCAGCACGCTGAGTACCAGGCCAGCGCCCAGGGGCCAGCTGTACAGCGCAAGAATCTGCCGTGCCTGGGTGGGTTGCTGCGCCACCGGCTCGAGCGTATCGAGCAGCGCTTCGATGTCTTGCAGCTGTTCACGGGACTGGGCGCGGAAATACTGCCCTTTGGTGAGCGCGGCGATTTCCTGCAACAGGCCTTCGTCCAGGTCCATGCCCGGGGTGAAGGCGAAGACGCCGCGCTGGCCGCCCTGACCCGGCGCGGCGCCGATGCCGATCGGATAAATCGTCACGTGGTGCAAGGCCGCCATGCGCGCAGCAGTGAGCGGGTCCAAGGTGCCGCTGGTGTTGGCACCGTCAGTAACCAGCACCAGTACGCGGCTGTCAGCCGGACGTTCCCGCAGACGCTTGACCGCCAGGCCAATGGCATCGCCGATGGCGGTGTTTTGCCCGGCGATGCCGATCAGCGCTTCGTCGAGCCAGGTGCGCACGGTGTGCCGGTCGAAGGTCAGCGGCGATTGCAGGTAGGCCTGGCTGCCGAACAGGATCAGGCCGACGCGGTCGCCGTGGCGCTCCTCGATGAAATCGCCAAGCAGTCGTTTGACCAGGGTCAGGCGGCTGATGGCCTGTTCGTTCCAGCGCATGTCCGGGTAATCCATGGAGCCGGAAACATCCACGGCGAGCAGCAGGTCGCGGCCGCTGGCCGGTATCGGCAGGGGTTCGCCCAGCCAGTGCGGGCGCGCGGCGGCGAGTAACAGGCACAGCCAGAGCAGAGCGAACGGGGCTTGCTGGCGCCACGCCGGCAGGTTGGCGCGCGCCTTATGGCCGGCGAGGCTTTCCAGCTCGGCGAGAAAATTCACCTTGAGCGCCGCTTCGCCATTGTCCGCCGGAGGCAGCAGCCAGCGCAGCAGCCAGGGCAGCGGGGCGAGCAAAAAGACCCAGGGCCAGGCGAATTCAAACATGCTTGCGAATCCAGGTTTCGACGGCGCGGTGCAGATCGTCCACGGCCTTGTCGTCGAGCAGACACTGCGGGCGATAGGCACCGTCCACCAGCACCATCCAGCGGGTCAGCCCGGCGGCCGGGCAACGGTTATCGAGAAACGCCAGCCAGGCCCGGCCGCTCAGGGTCTGGCAGTGGCTGTCCGGGTAATGCTGCAGGCACAGGCGCTTGAGCAGGCCATTGAGCTGTTGCAGCCAGGGACCTGCCGGTTGCTGGTAGTAGGGTTTGGCCAGGCTGGCGAGTTCGTCCAGCGCCCGTTGGCGGCGGGGGTCCAGCTCCGGCTCGTGGGCCGGGCGACGGTGCAGGCGAATCGACAAGTACCACAGTGCGCAGAGCAGCAACGGCACGCCGACGGCCAGCAGCCACCAGCCCGGCGCCGGCGGCCACCAGGGCACCGGCGGGGGCGGCAACAGAGGTTGCAGTGCGTCGAGCGTGCTCATCGGCGGGAGTCCGCAGCAGGTTGTTCCAGGTATTCGCGCAATTGCTCGAACATGTCCGTCTGGCTGCTCAGGGGTAGCAGCAGCGCGCGCATCCTTTGCGCAGCGTGCTGCCAGCGCAGGCGCCGTGCTTCGCCCAATTCGCGGTAGGCGCGGCGCAGGTCGCTGTCATAGGTGTCCAGCTCCAGCACTGCCTGCTGTTCGCCAAACCGCAGCAGGCCGGCGGCGGGCAGCGCGTGGTCGAGGGGGTCGGAAATGGGCAACAGGATCAGGTCGATGTGGCGGCCCAGCAGGGCCAGTTGTTGCTCGGCCGCATCGGTGAGCGCGCGTTCGTCGCAAATCACCACCAGCAGGCTGCCGGGACGCAGCACTTCGCGGGCGCGGCGCAGTGCGGGGCCGAACGTGCCCTGCGGAGCCTGCATGTCGGCGTGCAGGGCATGGTTGGCGCCCACCAGCCGGTTGAGCAACTGCAACAGGCTTTGCTTGCTGCGTCGCGGGCGCACTTCATGGTGCTCGCCATCACCAAACACCAGCCCGCCGATGCGGTCGTTGTGTGTCAATGCGGCCCAGCCGAACAGTGCCGCAGCCTGGGCGGCGAGCACCGATTTGAGCTGCGCGCCGCTGCCAAAAAACAGCGGGCGACTCTGCTCAACCAGCAGGTACACCGGGCGCTCACGTTCTTCATGGAACAGCTTGGTGTGCGGTTCCTGGGTGCGCGCGGTGACGCGCCAGTCGATGGTGCGCACATCGTCGCCCGGCTGGTAGACGCGCACCTGGTCAAAGTCGATACCACGTCCGCGCAGCTTGGAACGGTGCAGGCCGATCAACGGACTGCGTCGGCTGGGCGTGGAAAACAGCTGCACCTCGCGCAGGCGATGGCGGATGTCGATCAGTTCGGCCAGGCTCGCGCGCACGCCGGGTTGCGACGGCAGGGTATGCATGGTTCAGCGCTCCGCGTGAGAAACGGGGCGAGCAGCCGGCAGCGGTTTCATCAGGCCACCGCGACCACGTCCAGCACGCGCTGGATCACTTGATCCTGATCGACGCCGGAGGCTTCCGCCTCGAAGGAGAGAATGATGCGATGGCGCAGCACATCGAACAGCACCGCCTGGATGTCCTCGGGGCTGACGAAATCCCGCCCGGCCAGCCAGGCATTGGCCCGCGCGCAGCGGTCCAGCGCGATCGAGCCGCGCGGGCTGGCGCCGTAGCTGAGCCATTCGGCCAGTTCCGCATCGAATTTGGCCGGAAAGCGCGTGGCCATGATCAACTGCACCAGGTATTCCTCCACCGCATCGGCCATGTACAGGCCGAGAATCTGCTTGCGCGCCGCGAAGATGGCCTGCTGGCTGAGGCGTTTTTCCGGGTGGGTTTCGCCGTTCAGCGCTTCGCCGCGGGCCTGCTGAAGAATGCGCCGTTCCACTGAGGCATCCGGGTAGCCGATCTTCACGTGCATGAGGAAACGGTCGAGCTGGGCTTCGGGCAGCGGGTAGGTGCCCTCCTGCTCGATGGGGTTCTGCGTGGCCATCACCAAAAACAGCGGCGACAGCTCATAGGTGCTGCGCCCGATGCTTACCTGGCGCTCGGCCATGGCTTCGAGCAGTGCCGACTGCACCTTGGCCGGGGCGCGGTTGATTTCGTCCGCCAGGACCAGGTTGTGAAAGATCGGCCCTTGCTGGAATACGAAGCTGCCGGTTTCCGGGCGGTAGATCTCGGTGCCGGTAATGTCAGCCGGCAACAGATCGGGGGTGAACTGGATGCGATGGAACTCGGCTTCCACGCCGTCGGCCAGGTCCTTGATCGCCTTGGTCTTGGCCAGGCCGGGCGCGCCTTCCACCAGCAGGTGGCCATCAGCAAGCAGGGCGATCAACAGGCGGTCGATGAGTTTTTCCTGGCCGAGAATCTGGCCAGCAAGAAATTGTCGCAGGGTTAGCAACGCTTCACGGTGTTCCATCATCGGGACTCGGATCGAAACGGGGCGAGGGTCGATATGACGCAGCCTGGTGGCGGCCACTTTAATCGAAGATGGGAAGCTGGGCTAACGTTCTAGGCAGGGTCGCGGTGCATGAATGTCGCAGGGTGCGACCTGTACACCGCCAGATGCGGCGTGCAGCACGGGAATGTGATTGCAGACACGTTCGTGCCAGACGCGCCTGAAGCAACTACGGATTTCTCTGTTTTGATGGAGTATCGCCATGGTGTTTTTCACTGCGACCGGCAAGGCCGATTTCCAGCAGCAATTGGAGGCGATTCTGGCCTCCCATGTGGAAGCCGGCGTCTTGCCGCAGGTCTGTCGCTTCGCCGAGCAGTTCTTTGCCGTGATCGCGCTCGACGAACTGGTCGAGCGGCGCCTCACCGACCTGGCCGGTTGCACCTTGTCGGCCTGGCGTTTACTGGAAGGCTCCCGTAGCGAAACGGCCCAGGTGCGGGTGTTCAACCCCGACTACGAAAAGCATGGCTGGCAGTCCAGCCACAGTGCAGTGGAAATCCTGCACCCGGACATGCCCTTTCTGGTGGACTCCGCGCGCATGGAGCTGGCGCGCCGTGGGCGTAGCATCCATACCCTGCAGAACACGGTGTTCAGCGTGCGCCGCAACGCGGCCGGCGAGTTGCTGGAGCTGTTGCCCAAGGGCTCCACGGGCGAAGGGGTGCATGCCGAGGCGTTGATGTTCCTGGAAATTGACCGCTGCGCGACGGCCAGCGAGCTGCATGAGTTGCAGCAGGCCTTGCTGGATGTTCTAGACGAGGTGCGCCTGGCGGTCAGCGATTTCCCGGCCATGCAGGCCCGCGCCCGCGAAGCCATCACTCGCTTGGAGCATTGCCCGGTCGAGGTAGACGTCGAGGACGTTGCGGAAATGAAGGTGTTTATCCAGTGGTTGCTGGACGATCACTTCACCTTTCTGGGCTATGAAGAGTTCACCTTGGAGGACGAGGCCGAAGGCGGTCGCGTGGCCTATGACGAGGCCTCATTGCTGGGCCTGTCGCGGCGTTTGCGCAAGGGGTTGAGCCGTGAGGACACCCATGTCGAAGCTGCGACCATGGCCTATCTGCGTCAGCCGCTGCTGTTATCGTTCGCCAAGGCCGCGCGGCCCAGCCGGGTGCACCGTCCGGCCTATCCGGATTTCGTCTCGTTGCGCGAACTGGACGATGCCGGCCGGGTGATTCGCGAATACCGTTTCATGGGTCTGTACACCTCAATGGTGTATGCCGAAAGCGTCAAGCGCATTCCCTACATCCGGCGCAAGGTGGACGACATCGTCACCCGCTCGGGCTTCGATGCGAAGGCGCATCTGGGCAAGGAGCTGCGCCAGGTACTGGAGGTATTGCCGCGCGACGAGCTGTTCCAGACGCCGGTTGATGAGCTGTTCGAGACCGCCATGGCCATCGTGCAGATCCAGGAGCGCAACAGGCTGCGGCTGTTCCTGCGTCGGGACCCCTACGGTCGTTTCATGTACTGCCTGCT
The DNA here is from genome assembly GCF_052245235.1 of Pseudomonas sp. B392_1p. NCBI lineage: Bacteria > Pseudomonadati > Pseudomonadota > Gammaproteobacteria > Pseudomonadales > Pseudomonadaceae > Pseudomonas > Pseudomonas sp. B392_1p. The sequence continues at coordinate 66,197 of NZ_JBQPXM010000015.1, read as the reverse complement.
GTACGTGCCGCGCGATCTGTACTCCACGGAAATCCGCGTGAAGGTCCAGCGCATCCTCATGGAACGATTGGGCGCCAGCGATTGCGAGTTCTGGACGTACTTTTCCGAGTCCCAGCTGGCGCGGGTGCAGTTGATCCTGCGCATCGATCCCCGCCATCCGCCGCACTTCGACACCCGGCAACTTGAGCAGGAAGTCATTCAGGCCTGCCGGTCCTGGCAGGACGACTATGCCAACCTGATCCTGGAAGGGTTCGGCGAGGCCCGTGGCCGGGAAGTCCTGGCCAATTTCCCGCAGGGGTTTCCGGCCGGCTACCGCGAGCGCTACGAAGCCCATTCGGCGGCGGTGGACATGCAGCACATCCACGAGCTGTCCGAACAGCGCCCTTTGCTGATGAGCTTTTATCTGCCGCTGGGCACGGATGACCGGCAATTGCATTGCAAGGTCTACCACGGCGACACGCCCCTGCCGCTGTCCGATGTGCTGCCGATTCTGGAGAATCTCGGCCTGCGCGTGCTCAGCGAGTTTTCCTATTACCTGCACCAGCGCAGCGGTCGAGCATTCTGGATCCATGACTTCACCTTCACCTATGCCGAAGGCCTGCAGATCGACATCCAGGAGCTCAACGAAACCTTCCAGGATGCTTTTGTGCATGTCGTCGCCGGCGATGCTGAAAACGATGCCTTCAACCGGCTGGTGCTCAGCGCCGCGCTGCCCTGGCGCGACGTTGCGCTGCTGCGCGCCTATGCGCGTTACCTCAAGCAAATCCGCCTGGGCTTCGACCTGGGCTATATCGCCAACGCGCTGAACAACCATCCGGACATCGCGCGTGAACTGGTGCGTCTGTTCAAAACCCGCTTCTACCTAGCGCGCAAGCTGATCGAGGCGGATCTGCAGGACAAGCAGCTTAAGCTGGAACAGGCGATTCTCACCGCGCTGGACAGGGTGGCGGTGCTCAACGAGGACCTTATCCTGCGGCGCTACCTGGCGCTGATCAAGGCAACGCTGCGCAGCAATTTCTACCAGCCGGATGCCCAGGGCGCAGACAAACCCTACTTCAGTTTCAAGTTCGATCCCGGCGCAATCCCGGGAGTGCCCAAACCGGTACCGCGTTATGAGATTTTCGTCTACTCGCCGCGTTTCGAGGGTGTACACCTGCGCGGTGGGCCGGTGGCTCGGGGTGGTTTGCGCTGGTCGGATCGCGAGGAGGATTACCGCACCGAAGTGCTCGGCCTGGTCAAGGCTCAGCAGGTGAAGAACGCGGTGATCGTGCCCATGGGTGCCAAGGGCGGCTTCGTGCCGCGGCGCCTGCCGCAAAGCGGCAATCGCGATGAGATCCAGGCCGAGGCGATTGCCTGCTACCGCCTGTTTATCAGCGGCTTGCTGGATATCACCGACAACATCCAGGAGGGTCAGGTGGTGCCGCCGACCAATGTGGTGCGCCATGACGGCGACGATCCCTATCTAGTCGTGGCGGCCGACAAGGGGACGGCGAGTTTTTCCGATATCGCCAATGCGCTGTCCGCCGATTATGGCTTCTGGCTCGGCGATGCCTTCGCCTCCGGCGGCTCGGCCGGCTACGACCACAAGGCCATGGGCATCACCGCCAAGGGTGCCTGGATCTCGGTGCAGCGGCATTTTCGCGAGCGCGGCATCGATGTGCAGCAGGACAGCATCAGCGTGATCGGCATCGGCGACATGGCCGGTGACGTGTTCGGCAACGGCCTGCTGATGTCCGACCGGGTGCAGCTGCTGGCGGCGTTCAACCATATTCATATCTTCATCGATCCAGCCCCCGATCCGGCGGCCAGCTACGCCGAGCGCCAGCGCTTGTTCGCGCTGCCGCGCTCGGCCTGGACCGACTACGATGCCGGGCTGATCTCGGCCGGTGGCGGTGTGTTTGCGCGCAGCGCCAAAAGCATCGAGATCACCCCGCAGATGCAGGCGTGCTTCGCCATCCAGGCCAAGCGACTCAGCCCCAACGAACTGATCAATGCGCTGCTCAAGGCACCGGTGGACCTGATCTGGAACGGCGGCATCGGCACCTACGTCAAAGCCAGTACGGAAAGCCACGTCGACATTGGCGACAAGGCCAACGATGCGCTGCGTGTCAACGGCAATGAGCTGCGCGCCAGGGTGGTGGGTGAGGGCGGCAACCTGGGCATGAGCCAGCGGGGGCGCATCGAATATAGCTTGAATGGCGGGGCGAGCAACACGGATTTCATTGATAACGCTGGCGGGGTGGACTGTTCCGACCATGAGGTGAACATCAAGATCCTGCTCAACGAGGTGGTCACGGCCGGCGACATGACCGGCAAGCAGCGCAACGAGCTGCTGGCCGGCATGACCGAGGCGGTGAGTCGGCTGGTGCTGGCCAACAACTACAAGCAGACGCAGGCCCTGTCGCTGGCCGAGCGGCGGGCCCGCGATCGCGGCGCCGAATACCGTCGGCTGATCACCGACCTGGAAAGCCGCGACAAGCTCGACCGTGCGTTGGAGTTTCTGCCCAGCGACGAGCAGTTGGTCGAGCGCGGCAATAACAGTCAGGGACTGACCCGCCCGGAACTGGCGGTGCTGCTGTCCTACAGCAAGATCGACCTCAAGCAGGCGCTGCTCAAGTCGAAGATACCGGACGACGACTACCTGATTCGCGACATGGAGAGCGCCTTTCCGCAGCTGCTGGCGGAAAAGTTCGGGCCGGCCATGCGCCGTCACCGCCTCAAGCGCGAGATCGTCAGCACGCAGATTGCCAATGATCTGGTCAACCATATGGGCATCACCTTCGTGCAGCGGCTCAAGGAGTCCACCGGCATGAGCGCCTCCCAGGTGGCGGCGGCCTATGTGATCGTGCGCGACATCTTTCATCTGCCGCATTGGTTTCGGCAGATCGAATTGCTCGATCATCAGGTGCCGGCGGAAACTCAGCTGGCGTTGATGGACGAGCTGATGCGTCTGGGGCGGCGCGCCACACGCTGGTTCTTGCGCAGCCGGCGCAACCAGCTGAATGCCGCCCGTGACCTGGCGCATTTCGGCCCGCGTGTCGCGGCGCTGGGGTTGAAGCTAAACGAGCTTCTCGAAGGACCGACACATGAGCTCTGGCAGGCGCGCTATCGCGATTATGTCGAGGCGGGTGTGCCCGAGTTGCTGGCGCGCATGGTGGCTGGCGTCAGCCATTTGTACACGCTGCTGCCGATCCTCGAAGCCGCCGATCAGACGGGCCTGGAACCCGCCGAAGTGGCCCGGGCGTACTTTGCGGTGGGTAGCAGGCTGGAGCTGACCTGGTTCCTGCAACAGATCACCGAGCTGCCAGTAAAGAACAACTGGCAGGCCCTGGCCCGTGAAGCCTTCCGCGACGACCTCGACGGGCAGCAGCAGGCGATCACCGTATCGCTGCTGCAAACGCCGGGAAGCGACGATCTGGAAGCACGTCTGCAGGGGTGGATGGAACAGCGCAAGGTGATGGTCAAACGTTGGCGCAACATGCTCGCGGAACTACGCGCCGCCACCGGCAGCGACTATTCCATGTACGCCGTGGCCAGCCGCGAAGTGGCTGACTTGGCGCAAAGCGGAGCGTAGAAGGCATTCACCCGTGCAGCGGTAACGTTGCGCGTGGGTGGTCTCGTTCGTGGGTAGCCCGGGTTACGTTGCGCGTAGGGCGGCCCCGCCCGTGGCAGGGCGGGAGAGTGGGGCGCGGAGTCTTCGGGCAGCCCGCCGTTTTTGGCCTCGATCAAGCTCGGAGTGATGGCGGGGTGCTCGGCCAGTTGCGCATATCCATCTCGGCACCGTGCAACGAGCGACGCCGCCCTACGGCCAGGAGTAACGTTGCGCGCAGGGTAGTCTCGTTCATGGATGGCCCCGTTGCGCGTAGGGCGGCCTCGCCCGTGGCAGGGAATAAGGATGGAAAACACGGAACCTCCGGGCAGCCCGCCGTTTTTGGCCTCGATCAGGCTCGGAGTGATGGCGGGGTGCTCGGCCAGCCGCGTGTTTCCATCCCGGCATCGTGCAGCGAGCGACGCCGTCTACGAGCATGCGGCCTACACTGCGGGGTCCTTGTTCTGTCATGGATGACATACATGGCCAACTATCGGCGTGTCTGGTGCCCGGGCGGCACTTATTTCTTTACCCATACCCTGGCGCGTCGCCGCAACAACGATCTGCTGGTAAGCAACGTCGATGCCTTGCGCCAGGCTGTCGCCACGGTGAAACGGCGTCATCCATTTCACATCCATGCCTGGGTGGTGCTGCCCGAACATTTGCATTGCGTCCTGGAACTGCCGAGCGGAGATGTCGATTTCGCGTTGCGTTGGCGGCTGATTAAGCTGATTTTCTCCCGTAGCGTGGCGGCTACCGAACGCAGCTCCATGACCCGCTTGGTGCGCGGTGAGCGGGGGATCTGGCAGCGTCGTTATTGGGAGCACCTGATACGCGATGAACAGGACCTGCTGCGGCATCTGGATTATGTCCACATCAACCCGCTGAAGCATGGTCTGGTCGAGCGGGTATGCGACTGGCCGTATTCGACGTTTCATCGTCTGGTGGAACAGGGTGTGTACCCAGCCGATTGGGCCGGTGGCCCGGAAACGGAACATGCAAGCATCCAAGGCGATCCTTAGTTGGTGTAGGGCGGTCTCGCCCATTTGCGAGAAGAGGGTGGAAAAGCGGAATCTTCGTGCAACCCGGTGATTTGTGGCCCCGATCGACTCGGAGTGATGGCGGGGTGCTCGGCGAGCCGCGTGTTTTCATTCCGGCATTGCGCAGCGAGCGACGCCGCCCTACGGCCTGGGTGACGTTGCGCGTCGGGTGGTTTCGTTTGTGGGTAGCGCGGGTGACGTTGCTCGCGGGTGGTAGGGTAGCCCGGGTGACGTTTTGCGTAGGGCGGCCTCGCCCGTTGCAGGGATAAGGATGGAAAACACGGAGTCTTCGGGCAGCCCGCCGTTTTTGGCCCCGACAGCCCCGGAGTGATGGCGGGGTGCTCGGCGAGCCGCGTGTTTTCATTCCGGCATCGCGCAGCGAGCGACGCCGCCCTACGGCCTGGGTGACGTTGCGCGTAGGGCGGCCTCGCCCGTGGCAGGAGATAAGGATGGAAAACACGGAGCCTTCGGGCAGCCGCCGTTTTTTGGCTCGGCTCAGGCCCGGAGTGATGGCGGGGTGTTCGACTAGCCGCGTGTTTCCATTCCGGCATCGAGCAGTGAGCGACGCCGCCCGTCATGTGCCGGCTTGCCCGTGATTACGACGTGCCTGGGCGGCCGATGCGCAGGCCGGTTTTTTTCAGAATGCGGCTGCTGACCAGCATTTCATCGGCGCGGCAGGCGGGGCCGAGCAAGTGGCGGATGTCGGCGCGGTAGGCGTCGATTTCCTCGGCGCTGCGGCCATGCACCATGGCGAACAGGTTGTAGCGCCAGCCCTCGCGGCGCGGACGGCGGTAGCAGTGGCTGATGTAGGGCTGAGCACCGAGCAGTGGGCCGAGGCGGTCCATTTCGGCATCGTCCACGTCCCACACCGTCATGCCGTTGTGCTGATAGCCGAGTCGGTAGTGGTTGGGCACGGCGGCGATGCGGCGGATGGCGCCGTCGTCCTGCAGGTGCTGCAACAGGTTCAGGGTGGCGGTAACGCTCAACTGAAGCCGTTCGGCCAGCCAGGCCCAAGGGTCGTCCACCAGCGGCAGGCCGGCTTCGGTGAGTTCGATCAGTTGCCTGACCACCTGCGGTTCATACCGGGAAATGCAAGCCGACATGGTAGGTCTGCTCCTTGGGCAGATTGAGGACCGGCAGGCCGGTCTCTGCTTCGATGTGCGCGATGCTCTCGGCGATGCCTTCGGGTGTGGCGCAGCCGAGTACGAACCACATGTTCCAGGCGTGTTCGCGGCGGTAGTTGTGGGCGACTTCGGGCATGGCGGCGAGGATCTCGGCCACCGCGTCGAAGCGTTCTTCCGGTACGGCCAGGGCTGCCAGGGTGAAGGAGCCGCCAAGGCGCTCGATGTCGAACATCGGCCCAAAGCGGGTCAGGGTGCCGTCATTCAGCAGCGCCTGGGTGCGCGCGCGCAGTTCGGCGGACGAGCTTTCCAGTTCCAGCGCCAGGGCTTCCCAGGGGCGCGGCACCAAGGGCAGGCCCTGCTGCAGGCGGTTGATCAGTTTCCGGTCGAGTTCATCCATGGCACACCTCATGTGGGGCGGGCGGGGTATAGCGACCGCCGCGCTGCTTGAACGCACGGGTGCTGAACAGTAATTGATGCGGAATGTCGCTCAGGCCGTGCTCAGCCAGCAGTGCCGCGATGTGCATGCAGACCTGTTCCCGCTCGCGGCCGTGCACCATGCAGAACAGGTTGTACGGCCAATGCGGCAGGCGGCGCGGGCGTTGGTAGCAAAGATTGATGCCCGGCGCCTGGCCAAGCCTCTGGCCAACCTCATCGACGTGGTCGTCGGCAATATCCAGCACCAGCATGGCGTTGGCGCGAAAGCCCAAGGCGCGATGCTGCAGAACCAGGCCGACCCGGCGGAACAGGCCATCGTCGTTCCAGCCCCGCATTTGCGCGAGCACTGCGTCTTCATCGGCGCCGATCTGTTCGGCGAGGGCCAGGTAGGGCCGGCTGGCCAGCGGCAGGCCTGCTTCCAGCAGGCGGCGCAACTCCAAGCGTTGTTCGCTATTCAGGGCGCTGCACATGGGCTGTGCTCCAGGGAAAAGCCGAGATCAATGCGGTAGGCGCGCTGCATGGGCAGGTCGAGTGGGGCGAGGCCGGTGTCGACCTCAATCTCATCGAGCACCTGGTCGAGGTGGGCACGGTCCGGTCCGGTAAGCACAAACCACAGGTTGTAGGCGTGTTCGCGCAGGTAGTTGTGATTGACCTCGGGGTAACGGTTGATCCGCTCGGCGATCTGCTCCAGGCGCTCATGGGGCACGGCCAGGGCTACCAGCGTGCTGGCGCCGGCGCGGCTGTGCTCGAACACCGGGCCGATGCGCGACAGGCCACCGTTCTGCTCAAGGCGAGCGAGGCAATCGAGCACCTCGGCCTCGCTGCACTCAAGGACGTCGGCCATGGCCTGGTAGGGCTCGGCACACAGCGGCATACCATGCTGGAAACGTTCGATCAGGCGACGGCTGAGCGGATCGAGGTCGTGCATGTCAGAGCCCCGTTTCATGCGCGCGGCTGGTGAAGAAGATGCCGCTCGGGCTGTCGGCCGGCAGGCGCTTGATCAGCTCCAGGCGATAGGGGTCCCACACCTGCACTTCGCCGCTGTCGCGCACCGACAGCCAGAGCTGGTCGCCACGGGCGGTGAACTCCATGTGCAGCACGGCCGGACCGGGTTCCAGAGTGGCCAGGATGGCGTGGCTTTCGCTGTCGATCACCTGCACCTTGTGGTTGTCCGGGTGGGCGAAGTTGACCCAGATCTGCCGCGCATCCGGGCGGGCCATGACAAACACCGGCTGGCCGGCGACGTCGATGGCGGCGGTCTGTTGCCAGTTCTCGCTGTTCATGACCAGCACGCGGTGCTGGCCGATGGCAGGCACGAACGTCTGGTTGCCGGCCACGGTCCAGCCTTCCAGGTGCGGCATCTTGTAGACCGGCAGCGGCTGCTGGCCACGGCCGTAGCCGTCGAGGATGCGCTCAACGCCGCGCTCGGGGTGCCAGAGGTCGAGCTTGGCCATGCCGTCCTCGCCAAACAGGCCGGCGATGTAATAGCGGCCTTCCGGGGTAAGCAGGGCATCGTAGGGTTGCTTGCCGATATTCTCGAAACGGCTGACGACCGGCGTGTTGCCTTGGCTGAAGTCCAGCAGCCAGGTTTCGCCGGTGTCGAACAGGCTGTAGATGAAACCCTGGTTGGGCACGTCGGTGACCCCGACCACCCGCGAGTTGCGGCTGCCGTCGGGCAGCGGGGTGGCGGGGATGTCGGCCACTAATTCCAGGGTCACGGCGTCGAAGACTTTCACGCCGCCCGGTTCGTAGTTGCCCACGGCGATCAGGCGACCGTCCTGGCTGATGGCGCCGCCGATGCTGTTGCCGGCCTGGATGATGCGCTTGTCGACGCGCTGCTTGAGCAGGTCGACTTTGGTCAGCCCGCCGTCGCGTCCAAAGACATAGGCGAAGCGCTGGTCGCGGGAAAACACCACCGAGGCATGGGACAGGTCGCCCAGCCCTTCGATGCGCGCCAGGCGGGTCTGGCTGCTGCTTTCGATCAATTGCAGGCTGCCGGTGGCGCGTTCGATCACCACGCCCAGGTCTCCGGTGCCGCGCAACGGTTGTTGGGCACAGGCGCTGAGCAACAGGCCGGCGGCCAGTAGCAGGGACGGGCGGATCATGGCGAGGGGTATCCTTCAAGCAAGACGTCGACCAGCCAGGCCACATCCTGCTCATCGAGCAGGGCTTTCCAGCCGGGCATGGCAGTGCCGGGGCGACCGTGGGTCACGGTGGCGATCAGAAATTCGCGGGGTTTGCCAGCGAGAGCGTCAAGAGTCAACGCGGGGCCGAGGCCGCCGGTCATGCGCAGGCCGTGGCACGAGCCACAATCCTGCAGGAGCAGGTGCTCCAATTGGGCCTGCCGTTCGACACTGGGTGTCGCGTGCAGTACCTGGGGAAAAGAGAGGAGGGACGCCACAGCCAGTCCCAAACGAAAGTGCGCGGCTCGTGTGACCATCATGGCGTCCCTCCTGGACGTGCTTACTTCAGAGACAGGACCCACTCGGCGAGGATCTTGGCTTCTTCTTCGCTTACCGCGTTTGGCGGCATCGGGATCGGGCCCCACTTGCCACTGCTGCCGTTCTTGATGCTGGCGGCCAGGGTAGCGGCTGCGCCTTCAACACCGGCATTCTTGGCGGCGACTTCGTTCAGTGCCGGGCCGACCATTTTCATGGACACGTTGTGGCAAGCAGCGCAAGGCTTGCTCTTGAACAGGGCCTCGCCGTCAGCGGCTATCGCCGGCTGCAAGCTCAGTGCACCGCCCAGAGCGAGCAGTGGGATCAGCAGTTTTTTCATGGGTACTTCCTTCAAGGCTAAGGGGACGGGCCTTGCAGCCCGTCCTGGAGAAACTCAGTAAACGTCGTACTGAGTGTTATGCACGTTAAATTTACCGGTGGGAGTAATCAACCTCTTGTCCCGGATCACTTTTTTCAGCTTTAGGGTCTTGTCGTCGACCACCACGATGGCCGATTCCTCGTCCTGTCCGCTCCATACCGAGAACCAGACTTCGTCGCCGGCCTTATTGTACTCAGGCTGCACAACGCGCTTGGCGCCTTCCTTGATACCGGACCAGTCGCCGATAGGCAAAACGGTGTAACCGGCGTTCATGTTGGTGATGTCGAAAACGGCCACCGACTGGCTGATTTTTGCTTCTGGATGGAAGGTGGTATCCAGGTACAGGTGCTTCGATTTCGGATGGGTCTTGATAAATAGCGACCCGCCGCCCTGTCCCTTGAGTGTTTCTACAACTTTCCAGGCATATTGCGGGTATTTGTCGGGATCGGTCCCGATCAGGGAGATGGTTTCATCGCCCAGGTGGCTGGTGGCCCAGACCGGACCGAACTGCGGGTGCACGAAGTTGGCACCGCGACCGGGGTGCGGGATTTTACCGACATCCACCAGGGCTGCCATCTTGCGCTCCTTGGAGTCGATCACGGCGACCTGGTTGGAGTTATTGGCAGCGGTCATGAAGTAGCGATGGCTGACGTCCCAGCCGCCGTCGTGCAGGAAGGGCGCGGCGTCGATGCTGGTAGTGGTCAGGTTGTCGATGTCCTCGTAGTTGACCAGCAGGACCTTGCCGGTTTCCTTGACGTTGACGATGAACTCCGGGTGTTCATGGGAGGCGATGATCGCCGCCACGCGGGGCTCCGGGTGATATTCCTGGGTGCCAACGGTCATGCCGCGAGTGGAGACGATGCGCAGCGGCTCCAGGGTCTCGCCATTCATGATGGTGAACTGCGGCGGCCAGTAGTCGCCGGCGATCACGTACTTGTCTTCGTAACCTTCGAACTTGGAGGTTTCCACTGAGCGGGCTTCGATGCCCACCTTGATTTCCGCGACCTTGATCGGCTCCTTGGCCCACAGATCGATCATGTCGATCTTCGCGTCGCGGCCGATCACCAGCAGGTAACGGCCGGAGGCGGACATGCGCGAAATGTGCACGGCGTAACCGGTGTCGATGGTCTTGACGATCTTCTTGGTGTTGCCGTCGATCAACGCAATCTTGCCGTCGTCACGCAGGGTGACGGAGAACAGGTTGGGCAGGTCCAGCTTGTTCAGCTGCTTCTTGGGACGGTCTTCAGGCTTGACCAGGACTTTCCAGGAATTCTTCATCTCGGCCAGACCCCACTCCGGCGGCGTCGGCGGGGTGTGCTGGATGTACTTGGCCATCAAGGTGATTTCGGCCGAGGTGAGGCCGCCCGAGGTGCCCCAGTTCGGCATGCCGCCCGGTGAGCCGTAGGTGATCAGCGCTTCAAGGAAGGCCTGACCACGTTGCTGGGTGATGTCCGGAGTCAATGGTTTGCCGGTGGCGCCCTTGCGCAGCACGCCGTGACAGCCGGCGCAGCGCTGGAAGTAGATTTCCTTGGCCTGTTCGAACTCGGCGGCGGTGAGGTCCGGTGCGCCAGGGGTATGAACCACTTGAGCGCTGGTCGGATCAATCGCGGAGGCTTGTCCGGCATAGGCGGCACTGGCGCTTTCCGGATTGGTGTTGGCCTGGGCTATCGCTAAACCGAGCAGCGACAAGCCGGCAATAAACCCTGTCAGTAGCGGTTTGCCAACATAACTCATTGTGTAACTCCTTAGGGCCGGCGGGTTGGAGGCCGGACCGACAACATGGTGCGGGCGTTGTACCTCGGGGGTACGTTGTTTATCTGGGTGTTCACTACGTGGTTTTTCAGGTTCTTGTTGACTGCCTTGCCAGTGGGAAACGCTGTTCAGCCGATGCCCCGCACCGGTTGTGATTGAGGCAGAGGATCGCCGGGACGCGCCGTTGCGTCCTTGACGGTAATCAATCGAATCGGCGGCAAGGGAAACGCTGAGGAAAAAATCTGAAACGAAGGGATGGTCTCGTCCCTGCGCAGGCTGCGCAGACAAAACGGGCCCACCTCCCGCGATACGGGGGTGGGCTCAAAGGGCGTGGATGGGTTGTTGTTATTGTTTGGCCGCGGTGATGTCCGCGGCTGCGTCGATGCCCAACTGATAACCGAGCGAGACGTGGTGATAGCGGCCGCTGGCGCTGTCGTCGTGGATGGCGAAGCCGAAGTTGTAGGTGTGCCCCGGTTCGAGGGCGACGTCGCCTGCGCCGCCGGTGAATTTGCGGGTGAAATCCACTGTCCAGGTATCGCCGTTGCGTGTGCCGACCGCGCTGATCAGTGCCTGGCCGCCGTCCATCACGCGCGTATCGGCGACATGGCCGTCGAAGGCCTTGTTTTCGCCGCTACGCCATTGGTTGAGGTCGTAGAACAGCCCACCGGCCAGCGAACCGCCGCTGACGTACTTGGTCTTGTTCTCGTCCGCACCGGGCATGCTGCGGGCATCGCCGTGACAGCTGGCCCAGCAGCCGCCGCGATCGGCCAGTTCCACCTTGGAGCCGGCTTCGAGCATGTAGGCGATTTTGACCGGGTTCTTGTCGTCCATCTTTGCCGCACCGGAAGCCGCGGGCTGGGTCCAGGAGAAGCGCAGGTAAAGGTGCTCGCCGTCGTGGGCGGCCTGCACCTGGGTATTGATGAAGGGCGCCTTGCCGGCAATGGGTGCGGGTTCGAGCGTGGCGCCGCTGGCGATTTTCTTGCCCATGTCAGCGGTTTCTTCCGAATGGCAACCGGCGCAGGTTTCGCCTTTTTTCAGCGCCCGGGCGCCGCCGTGTTCGGTGCCCTTGGTGATCCATTCCAGCGGCGAGACGCCCGGATAGAACAGAGTGATATCCGTGGCCGGCACCTTGCTCCAGTCGGCAGGAGGCGCGGCCTGAGCCTGGGTGGCGGCGAGGGCCAGGGCCGCAGTGATGGCGCTGGCGATTAAGGTTTTGTTCATGGTCGATTCCTCTTCATGGCTCTGGCCAGTCCCTATTCTTCGTCTTCTTCAGTCATGCCCGCGGGTTTGTGGTGGGCAATCCCTTTGTGGCAATCAATGCAGGTCATGTTGTCGCGAATCGCCATTTCATGCTGCTTGCGGGCCCGCTGCTTCTGCGTCTCGGTGTTCATGCTTTCGAGGCTGTGGCAGTTGCGGCACTCACGAGAATCGGAAGCTTTCATGCGCTTCCATTCGCTGCGCGCCAGGGTCAGGCGCTTGGCTTCGAATTTCTCCGGTGTGTCGATGGTGCCGACCAGCTTGCCCCACAGTTCCCGTGAGGCTTGCGCCTTGCGCACCATCTTGTAGGTCCATTCCCTGGGAACGTGGCAATCCGGGCAGGTGGCGCGCACGCCGGTGCGGTTGCTGTAATGAATGGTCTCCTTGTATTCGGGGTACACGTTGTCGCGCATCTCATGGCAGGAAATGCAGAAGCTTTCGGTGTTGGTGACTTCCAGCGCGGTGTTGAAACCGCCCCAGAACAGGATGCCCAGCACAATGCCGGCCAGCAGGAGCGTGCCGAGCGAGTACTGCAGACTCGGGCGCCGCAGCGTGGCGAGGATTCGGCGGAACCGTCCGCCGGGTTGTTGCTTGTGATCTGTCATGGAGGTGTCCTTGACTACCCCCGTGCCGGAGCACGGGGGCATTCAGCAAGCGATCGGGAACGATCAGTAGACGTCGAACATGGTGTTGTAAACGTTGAACTTGCCGGTCGGCGTGACCATCTGCGGATCGGTGATTACACGCTTCACCTTCAGGGTCTTGTCGTCGTACACGACGATGGCGGACTGGTCGGTCTTGCCACCCCACAGGGAGATCCAGACTTCGTCGCCGGTCACGTTGTACTCGGGCTGTACCGCGCGGCGGATCGCCTGGCTCATCGGCAGGCCGGAGTCCTTGGCCACGTTCAGCTGCTTGGGCGGCTGGTTGAGGTCGTTCATATCGAACACGTACACCGATTCGGCCACGTCACGCTCGGGGTTCATCGGCGCGTCGGCCCAGAAGTGCTTGGACTTCGGGTGCGTCTTGACGAACAGGTTGCCGGCGCCGGGCATCTTCAGTTCCTGCACCACTTTCCAGTTGTGCGCCTTGTGCTTGGCGTGCTTTCGCTCCTCGGAGGGTGTGGAGATCAGCGAGACCACATCGTCGCCCAGGTGACCGGTGGCCCAGACGGGACCGAACTCCTTGTGCACGAAGTTGGCGCCACGGCCCGGGTGCGGGATCTTGGCGGTCTCCACCAGAGCCGCGAGCTTGCCGGTCTTGGTATCCACGGCCGCGACCTTGTTGGACGCGTTGGCAGCGACCAGGAAGTAGCGATGCGAGGCATCCCAGCCGCCGTCATGCAGGAACTTGGCGGATTCGATGGTGGTGGTCTTGAGGTTCTTGATGTCGGTGTAGTCGACCAGCAGGATCTGCCCGGTCTCCTTCACGTTCACCACCCATTCAGGCTTGATGTGCGAAGCGACGATGGACGCCACGCGTGGCTCCGGGTGGTACTCGCCATCGACGGTCTGGCCACGGGTGGAAACGACCTTGATTGGCTCCAGGGTCTCGCCGTCCATGATCGAGTACTGCGGCGGCCAGTAGGTGCCACCAATCAGGTATTTGTCTTCGAAGCCCTTGAACTTCGACACGTCCACCGAGCGGGCATCCGAACCCAGGCGTACCGTGGCGACGGTGGTCGGCTCTTCGAACCACATGTCGATGATAGTGGTCAGACCGTCGCGGCCCACGGTGTAGACATAACGGCCCGAGGCGGAAAGCCGGGAGATGTGCACCGCATACCCGGTTTCGAGGATCTTCCAGATCTTGTGCGTGTCGCCGTCCACCAGGGCCAGCTTGCCGGCATCGCGCAGGGTGATGGCGAAGACGTTTTTCAGGTTGATGCTGTTCATCTGCTTGGTGGGGCGTTCGGACACCGGCACGATCAGCTTCCAGCTGTCCTTCATGTCCTGCAGCGAGAACTCCGGCGGCACGTCCGGGGTGTGCTGGATGTAGCGCGCCATGAGGTTGATTTCATCCTTGGTGAGGATGTCGTCGTAGTTGACCATGCCGCCTTCAGTACCGAAGGCAATGATGTTCTCCAGGCGCTTGGTGCCCAGTTTGAGGGTGCCGCCCTCCAGCTTGCTGCCGTTGGCCTGCACCTGTTCCCAGTGCGGCTCCAGGTTCTTGCCGGTGGCGCCCTTGCGCAGCACACCGTGGCAGCCGGCGCAGCGTTCGAAATAGATCTGCTTGGCCGTTTCCTTTTCCGCAGCGGTCATCGCCGGCGCGTTGGCCTGGGCGATCGAGAAGCCGAGTAGAGAAACGCTGGCCAGCAGTCCTGCCAGTAGCGGTTTGGCGTACTTCATTGTGTATCTCCCCTAGATGAAGTCATCGGTGACTCCGTGTTGGTACTTCGGTGTGGCAATACCCGGGTACTTCTTTTTGTGTACGGCGCCGATGCTAGAGAGACGAATTGCCGATGCGCTTGATTGCGATCAAGAGAGGTCCCCATACCCCTTGAACGTGACGCCATGTCGCGGGTAGCGTGGCTTTAACCAACTGCTTTCGTGAGGTATTGCCGGTGAGTGCACTTGAGAAACTGAGGGGGACGGGCGTGCCGGACGTACCTTTCTACCAATCCCTGGGCAATGAAGAGGTAATGTTCGAACAGGCCTGGCGGCATGGCATGCCGGTGCTGATCAAGGGCCCGACCGGCTGCGGCAAGACCCGTTTCGTGCAGTACATGGCGCACCGCCTCGGTCTGCCGCTGTACACGGTGGCCTGCCATGACGATTTGTCCGCCACCGACCTGGTGGGTCGCCACCTGATCGGCGCCGACGGCACCTGGTGGCAGGACGGCCCGCTGACCCGCGCTGTGCGCGAGGGCGGCATCTGTTACCTGGACGAGGTGGTCGAAGCGCGCCAGGACACCGCCGTGGTGCTGCACCCGCTGGCAGATGATCGCCGCGAGCTGTTCATCGAGCGCACCGGCGAGCAGTTGCAGGCTCCGCCCGGCTTCATGCTGGTGGTGTCCTACAACCCCGGCTACCAGAATCTGCTCAAGGGCATGAAACCCAGTACGCGCCAGCGTTTCGTCGCCTTACGCTTCGATTACCCGCCCGCTGACGAAGAAACGCGCATTGTCGCCAATGAGGCTGGCGTGGATCACGCGTTGGCGGCCCAGGTGGTCAAGCTCGGCCAGGCGCTGCGTCGGCTGGAACAGCACGACCTGGAAGAGGTGGCCTCGACCCGCTTGCTGATTTTTACCGCACGGATGATCCGCGCCGGCATGAGTCCCCGCGAAGCGTGCCTGGCCTGCCTGGCCGAGCCGCTGTCGGACGATGTGCAGACCGTGGCGGCGCTGATGGATGTGGTCGATGTCCACTTCGAGTGAGACGTTTGCCAGGGTCGAACGGCGCGTGCCGGGCGATCTGGCAATGTGGATCTTCATCTTTGCCGAGCTGGCGGTGTTCGGCATTCTGATTCTCGCCTTCGCGACCACCCAGGCGCTGAACCCCGAGCTGTTCGCGCAGAGTCGTCAGGCGCTGGATAACTCCACCGGCCTG
This sequence comes from Pseudomonas sp. B392_1p, assembly GCF_052245235.1. Lineage (NCBI taxonomy): Bacteria > Pseudomonadati > Pseudomonadota > Gammaproteobacteria > Pseudomonadales > Pseudomonadaceae > Pseudomonas > Pseudomonas sp. B392_1p. The sequence goes on along the minus strand of NZ_JBQPXM010000015.1, from coordinate 50,635 downwards.
GCGCTGACCCTGAGCCTGCTCACCTCCGGCCTGCTCGCCGCACTGGCGGTGGAGCAGGTACGGGGCGGTGAGCAGGGGCGGGGAGTCTGGTTGCTGCTGGCGGCGCTGGTCTCGGCCTGCGTCTACGTGGTGCTCAAGCTGGGCGAGTACGGCCATTTGGCCGGCCTTGGCCTGGACCTGGAGTACAACACCTTCTTCACCCTGTACTGGATTCTGACCGGGTTTCATTTCCTGCACGTGCTGCTGGGCATGCTGATACTCGGCTACATGGCCAACCGCTGCCGGCTGCGCGCCTATGGGCCGGGCGCGTGCAGCGGGCTGGAATCGGGCGTGCTGTATTGGCACATGGTCGATCTGGTCTGGGTGCTGCTGTTCCCGCTGGTTTACGTGCTGGGCTGAGGAGGCTGTGATGTCCGCATCGATCACCCTGATCCTGTGTTGGATAGGGCTGGCTGTACTCTCGGTGGGCACCGTGGTGCTCGGCAACGCGGGCATGTCGCTGACGCTGGCCGGCGCGGTGCTGGCGGTGGCCTTCGGCAAGGCTTGGCTGATCACCGACGGCTTCATGGAGCTGCGTCACGCACCTTTGCGCTGGCGGGGATTGCTGCTCAGCTGGCCGCTGGTGATGGTCGTCGGTGTGCTGCTGGCGCTGGTGCTTTAAGCGGGCGGGAAACGCGGTGGACGAGCAAAGCGTCGTCCACCTTGCCGCTGTATTTACGGCGGGGAAACCAGGCTGGTAACGTCGATGCGCAGGTGTTGCTGGATACGTGCTTCGTCCAGTGCATACAACTCATCGATAAAGGCCACCGCGAACGAGCCCGGCGCCGCGTGACGTTCGGCGGCGAGTTTGCCGGCGATGGCGAAGCTGGCGTGGGCGGCAACGGTGGCCACCAGCGGCTCGGCGACCGCCTGGTACGCCGCGACCAGCGCGCCGAGGGCGCAGCCGGTGGCGGTGACCCGTGGCTGCAGGCAACTGCCGCCGTAGACGCGGATCAACGTCGGCCGCTCTTCGTAGTGACCGACCAGATGATCCACCGCCCCCGAAGCGCCGACGGTGCGGCAATGGCGGAGCAGTTCCAGTGCCGCCGGCACCGCGGATTCCGGTTCATCGGAGCTGTCCATGCCGCGGGCGCCGCTGCCAAGTCCAGAGAGGCCTTTGATTTCCGAAGGATTGCCGCGAATGGTGGTGGGGCGATGTTGCAGCAGTTCCAGCGCAATCGCGCCACGCCAGGGCAGGCCGCCGGCACCGATCGGGTCAAGCACCCAGGGTTTGCCTGCCTGCTGCGCCGCGGCCGCGGCTAGGCGCATCGATTCGACCTGGCTGTCGGTGGGCGTGCCCAAGTTGATCAGCAAGGCATCGGCAACGCCGGCAAACAGCCCGGCTTCCTGGGTGTTGTCGACCATGGCCGGCGAGGCGCCTGCGGCTAGGAGAATATTGGCCATGTAGTTGCTCGACACCACATTGGTAATGCATTGCACCAGTGGCGTGCGCGCCTGCAAGGCGCCATGCGCCTGGATTACCGCATTGTGCAGCACTTCTGCCGCCTGCCTGTTGCTACCAGCCATCTCACGCTCCCATCAGCGATTTTTTGCGAAGAGGGCACAGCATACGCGCAGATGGGGCGCAAGCGAGTGGCGAAATGAAGGGCGAAATGCCCGTTTGGACGACGCTCCGCACGATGTTGTCGGGGCTAATTCATTCGTCGGCACTGAGGCTGCCGGCACCTGCGTTGATGCGATTCGCTATGAAGCCAAGGCCCTTGCGTATGTCGCCGCTGCGGCATGGTTTGAACGTGATACGTCAGGCGAATGAATTCGCCCCTACAGCCCCGGGCCCGCACGCATCAGCCGGCCTTGAGCACCCGCGTGGATGCTCCTACCCGCCTTCGTGTTGCCGGGCAGCCCGCCGTTTGCCTGACACGCCGCTGGCGGGCTGCTTGGGAGGGTGTGCTTTCAGCAAAGGTCCTGCGGCGGGCGAGGCCGCCCAACACTAGTGTTACGCCCACGGCCCTTCGTTAATGGACCTTGAGCACCAGTTTGCCGAAGTTCTCACCTCTGAACAGCTTCAGCAGGGTGTCGGGGAAGTTCTCCAAGCCCTCGACGATATCCTCGCGGCTTTTCAGCTCGCCGCTGGCCAGCCAGCCACCCATTTCCTGCAGGGCCTTGGGGAACTGCGCCGCGTGGTCCATGACCACGAAGCCTTCCATGCGCGCGCGGTTGACCAGCAGCGACAGGTAGTTGCTCGGGCCTTTGACGGCCTCCTTGTTGTTGTACTGGCTGATCGCGCCGCAGATCACCACTCGCGCCTTGAAGTTGAGGCGGGTCAGCACGGCGTCGAGGATGTCGCCGCCGACGTTGTCAAAATACACATCCACGCCCTTGGGACAGGTGCGCTTGAGGCCTGCCGCCATGTCTTCGTGCTTGTAGTCGATGGTCGCGTCGAAACCCAGTTCATCGACCAGGTAGCGGCATTTTTCCTCACCGCCGGCGATGCCCACCACGCGGCAGCCTTTCAGCTTAGCGATTTGCCCGGCAATGCTGCCCACCGCGCCGGCGGCGCCTGAAATTACTACGGTTTCGCCAGCCTCGGGGGTGCCGACCTCCAGCAGGGCGAAGTAGGCGGTCATGCCGGTCATGCCCAGGGCCGACAGGTACAGCGGCAGCGGCGCGCGTTGGGGGTCGACCTTGTAAAAACCCTTGGGCTCGCCGAGGAAATAATCCTGGACGCCCAGCGCGCCGTTGACGAAATCGCCCACCGCGAACTGCGGATGCCGCGAGGCGATCACTTCGCCCACGCCCAGGGCGCGCATCACCTCGTCTATGGCCACCGGCGGAATATAGGATTTGCTGTCGTTCATCCAGCCGCGCATGGCCGGGTCGATGGACAGGTAACGCACGCGCACCAGTACCTGGCCTTCATCGGGCTCGCCCAGCGGGGCTTCAAGGTAACGGAAGGTGTCATCGGTCGGCAGGCCGACAGGACGCTGGGCCAGGCGGAACTGGCGATTGATCGTTGCGGACATGGGAGCTCCTCGGCCATGGGGGAAACAAGGTGATAGCCGGGATTGGTGTAGCGGGCAAGCCTGAGCCATGGGCGGAATGCCGGAGCATGGCCTGCGGTGATGGTAGTGATGTAGCGCAACGCAGCTCCCACACGGAGTTTGCGTGCGGGGGCTGGGCGGGGGTTAACGCCTAGGCCAGGGTGCCGTCGCGGAAGTCGCGCAGTGCCTGTTCGATTTCTTCGCGGCTGTTCATCACGAACGGGCCATATTGCACGATGGGTTCATTGAGCGGCTTGCCGGCAATCAACAGCACCCGCGCGCCGTCGCGACTCGACAGGTGCACATCGCCCTGTTCGCTCAGACGCGCCAATTGACCTGTAGCGATGTCGCGCTCGGCCAACTGCACATTGCCCTCGTAGACATACAGCATCACGCGGTGGCCATCGGGCACTTGCGGTGCGACCTGCCCACCGGCGGACAGATGCAGATCGAAGATCTGTGGTTCGGTGTGCGGACGCTGTACGGCGCCATCCTGATGAACCGCGTCAGTCGCGAACCGACCGGCAATGACCTTGACTTGGGTGCCATCGGCCAGCATCAGGTGAGGAATCTCGGCCGGCGTGAAATCGCGATAACCGGGCTCGCCCAGTTTGTCTTGGGCCGCCAGGTTGAGCCACAGCTGGAAGCCGCGCATCACGCCCTGTTCCTGTTGCGGCATTTCGCTGTGGATCACCCCGCGCGCGGCGGTCATCCATTGCACGCCGCCGCTTTCCAGCAAGCCGACGTTACCCATGTGGTCTTCGTGCTTCATGCGGCCTTCGAGCATGTAGGTGATGGTCTCGAAGCCGCGATGGGGATGGGCGGGGAAACCCGCTACGTAATCGTCAGGGTTGGCCGAGCCGAATTCGTCGAGCATGAGGAAAGGGTCGAAACGCTCCAGGCCCGGGCCGCCAATAATGCGGATCAGTTGAACGCCGGCGCCGTCGGAGGTGGGTCGACCGGTGTCGAGGGAAACAATCGTACGCATGGAAAACTACCTCGCTGCAATTGAGTTCAGGGTAAGCGAGAACCATCGCCTCATGGTTGCGATGTTTGCGCCATTACCATCGACTCATTCGATTGATTCGCCGGGACCCGGCATCGCAGGCTGCGCCACAAGGCGCCACACAGCAGCAGGCTGACCAGCGCCCAGCCCAGCGCCTGGGTGTTAGTCAGGCCTTCCTGGTACAGCTGCGGCACAATGCCGGCGCCAACCAGAAAACACAGTAGGGCGGTTTCACGGCGTCTGGCCGGCACCGGGCGGCACAGGTACACCACGGCCGGCAGCAGCAGGGACGCGTTGGGAAAGCTGCGGTAGCGGGCATCAAAGACCAGGCCGAGCATCAGCACCGCAGCGGCAAATCCGCTGGCGAGCAGCCACATGCCGGCGTGTTGTTCCAGCCAGGTAAACAGCCGGCCACGCCAGTCCTGCGGCTGGGTGATAGCCAGGGCGCCATGGGCCAGCACGATCAGGTTCAGCCCGAGCAACACAGCCGCCCAAAGCCACTCGCCGGCGAAGCGGCTGATGGCCACAGCCTGTTCCACATGCAGCAGGCAGCAGGCACTGCCCAGGGCGGCAAGCGCCGGCAGCGACCAGGCATCACGCGGCGTGGCGGGGCGCCCGGCCAGCCCCAGGACGGCACCGAACAGCACCAGCGACAGGCCGAACCAAGCAGGCCAGGTCGGCAGGTTGGACGCTGCTCCGGTGAACACCCCCTTGTCGCGGCGGTCGGCATCGAACAAGCCCCAATAGCCACCGACTGCGCCTTCGCTGGCGCGTTTCCAGGGCTGGTCGAAGGCTTCAATCAGGTTGTACTGCCAGCCATGGCTTTCCGACAGCTGCACGAAACCGCGCATGAAGCGCGCCTGATTGATCAGGCTGGGCACGGCGGTTTCACGCTGGCGACCGGCGCTGGGCCAGCCGGTCTCACCGATCAGGATGTCTTTGGGGGCGAAACGTGTACCGAATTGCTGGCGAATCGCACCGACATGTTCGAGGGCCTGGTCAATGCCGGCGGGATCGTCCTCCCAGTAGGGGAGCAGGTGAATGGTGAGGAAATCCACCGCCGGGGCGATTTCCGGATGGGCGAGCCAGAACTCCCAGACGTCGGCATAGGTGACGGGTTGTGGAACGGCTTCTTTGACTTGGCCAATCAGCCCGGCCAGCCGCTGGGCGGTAACTTCCCGGCGCAACAGGGTTTCGTTGCCGACGATAACCGCCTGTACGATGTCCGCATGGGCCGTGGCGGCCCTGATCAACAGGTCGATTTCCGCCGCGGTATCCACCGGGTCGGCATTTACCCAGGCGCCGAGCAGTAGCTTCAGGCCATGCTTGCGGGCCAGGTCGGGAATGGCCTCCAGACCAGTCATTGAATAGGTGCGCACGCACTCGAAGCGGCTGGCGAGCAGGGCCAGGTCGGCATCCATTTGCGCCGGGCGCAGGATGAAAGGTTCGTCGAAGGGCGATTGATCCTTGCCGAAGGGGCTATAGGACACACATTGCAACTTATGGCTGGCGCTGGCTACGTCGGGCAGCTTCACGGAGCGGCCCAGCCCGGCCCAGAGGCCGAGCAGCGCAAGCGCAAAGAGCAGGCAGGCGAGGATGTGGCGGGTAGCGGTCATGAGAGAAACTGCTAGAAAATGAGTTGCTTCAGCGTAGCTGAGCCAGGCACCCCAGTTTGGCGCGCGAAGGTTCCGGTTGTCCTGTGTGATTCAGAAAAAAGGAAAAGCATTCCTAAATCAATCGCTTACGATTAACGTCTGACTAAGACTAAGGTCGTCTTCTCTCAGTTGAGCATGGCTTTACAGTTCGCGTACCAGATCACACTGGCCAGGAATAAAAAAATAAGATGTATCTGCACGACCCAAGCTCCATGCGAACCGAACACAGCGCAGGCCGCGCGAACCGGATGGCCAAACGCAGCCGCTTCGCCTGGGGGCTTACTCTGCTTCTGAGTAGTCTTTATCTGATCTTTCTGCTTTTGATTGCTTCCGAATCGGAGCTGCTCAGCGCTTCGAACCCCCTCAGTCCCCTCATTTGGGGGCTGGGTCTGATGCTGCTTATCACCTCTTTTGTCCTGGCTGGTCTCTATTTCAAGCGTGCCAGTCAGGATTTTGAAAGCATGAACGCCGAACTGCGTTCGCATCCGGAAGCCACTGCAGAGACGCAGCCCAAACAAGACCTTTTAATGCCTGATCCGCGGAAATAACGCGATACCAGAGGCTTCATATCAGGGAGCTGGTATGTCGGGGTTGGTTCTTCAGGAGCCGACTACTGGGCAGGGAAAGAGTCAATCAACGTTGAATCGCGCCTTACAAGTAAAAAAAAGCTGCCAGCCACACTTGTTGCTGAGTCAAGGTGTGGTTGAGCGCAACGTGTAGTAAAGGAGAGTAACAAGTGAAAGACGTAGTAGCGGAGGTGCTCAAGCACCCTAAATATCAGGAACTGGTGCGGCGGCGCACCAACGTGAGCATGGCGTTTTTCGCTGTGACCCTGATTATTTATTCAGGCTTTATCCTGACCATGGCTTATCTGCCCGAGGTATTCGCTGAGCCTCTGGGCGCGAATTGGACGATGAGTGTGGGCTTGTTCGTTGGCTTGATGGTGGTCTGCAGCGCGGTGTTCCTGATCGCCTTGTATACCTATTTCTCCAACAAGGTGTTTGATCCGTTGCTCGACGCGATTGTGAGGGACGTGCAATGAAAAAGTTCTTGCTCAGCGCGTTGCTGTTGTCGTTCGCCTCGCCGGCCGCATTTGCCGCGAACGGCCATGGCGCCAATACCAGCGCCATCGTTATGTTCCTGGTGTTTATTGCCGGGACCATGGTCATCACCTGGTGGGCCGCGCGTAAAACGCAGACCACCTCCGACTTCTACACCGCGGGTGGTGGCATTACCGGTTTCCAGAACGGTCTGGCGATTGCCGGTGACTATATTTCCGCAGCCTCGTTTCTGGGCATTGCGGGGCTGGTGTACGTCTCCGGTTATTACGGGGTGATCTACGCCATCGGCTTCCTGTTTGGTTGGCCGGTCGTAATGTTCCTGGTGGCTGAGCGCCTGCGTAACCTGGGTCGCTTCAACTTCGCCGACGTGACAGCGTTTCGCCTCGAGCAAACGCCCATGCGTGTACTGGCGGCCAGTGCCTCGCTGACCATCATCGCGCTGTACCTGATTGCCCAGATGGTGGGTGCCGGTAAGCTGATCGTGCTGCTGTTCGGTCTCGAATACAAAGTTTCCGTGGTGATCATCGGCGCGCTGATGATGATTTACGTGTTTTTTGGCGGCATGACGGCCACCACCTGGGTACAGATCATCAAGGCGATCCTGATGCTGGCCGGCGGTACCTTGCTGTCCATATTGGTGCTGTATCAGTTCGGTTTCAGCCCGGATGCCCTACTGGCCGAAGCGGTCAATGTGCACCCATACGCTGAAAAACTGATGGCGCCGGGCGACGCCGTGAGCAGCAACCCGCTCAACGCGCTGTCCCTGGGTCTGGCCCTGGCCTTCGGTACTGCTGGTCTGCCGCACATCCTGATGCGCTTCTTCACCGTGTCCAGCGCCAAGGAAGCCCGTAAATCCGTGATCTGGGCGAGCAGCTTCATCGGCTACTTCTACGTCCTGACCTTCATCATCGGCTTCGGCGCGATTGCCCTGCTGGTTCGTCATCCGGAGTTCTTCAACGTCGGTGCCGACGGCAGCTTCGATATGCTGAAAGACTTGATCGGTGGCACCAACATGGCGGCGGTACACCTGTCCAACGCCGTGGGTGGCAGCCTGCTGCTGGGCTTCCTGGCTGCTGTGACCTTCGCCACCATCGTGGCCGTGGTCGCCGGTCTGGCCCTGGCTGGCGCCGCCGCCATCGCCCACGACCTGTATGCCAACGTGATTGCTCGCGGTCGTGCGACCGAGCAGCAGGAAATGCGTATCTCCAAGATCTCCACCCTGGTGCTGGGCGTCCTGGCCATCCTGCTGGGTATCGTCTTCGAGAACCAGAACGTGGCGTTCATGGTGGGTCTGGCCTTCGCCATCGCGGCGAGCGCCAACTTCCCGGTGCTGGTGTTGTCCATTTCCTGGCGCGGCTGCACCACCCGTGGTGCGACCATCGGCGGCTTCTTCGGCCTGTTCATCGCCACCCTGTGGGTGTTGCTGAGCAAGACCGTATGGGTCGACGTGTTTGGCAACGCCGAAGCCATCGTGCCGTTCCCGAACCCGGGTATCTTCTCCATCCCGCTGGCCTTCTTCGCGATCTGGTTCTTCTCGGTTACCGATAAGTCCGCCCGTGCTGACAAAGAGCGTGATGCGTTCGATGCCCTCACGGTTCGCAGCCAGACCGGTATCGGTCGCAGCGGTGCAGTTGATCACTAAGTGATCGTGTAACACGAAAAGGCAGCCTTCAGGCTGCCTTTTTCGTTTGGCAAGGTTGGTTCGGGTTATGTATCCAGCCGGCTGAAAACTAAACGCTTTGCCACAACGGATTATTCGCAAACGCCTCGGCCAGGTAGTCGATCATCACCCGCACCTTGGCCGGCGGGCGACGCTCCTGCGGGTAGACCGCATAAATCCCACCCAGTGAATAGGTGGGATGATCGAGTTCAAGGGCAACCAGCTCACCGCGTTTGAGCGCCTCCGAGACGATGAAGTCCGGTTGGTAGATCAGGCCTTGACCACCCACGGCAGCGGCCAGCAGGGCATCGCCATTGTTGGCAGCAAGATCGCCATGGATCGCCACGCGCACACTGCCGTCGCGGCCGAATGCCCATTCCTTGCCCCCGCCCCAGGACGACAGGGTGTAGCCCAGGCAATTGTGCTGGGCCAGCTCCGCCACCCGCCGGGGGATGCCGCGCTGATCGAGATAGCTTGGGGCCGCACAGACCATCTCCGCACAATCGCCGAGCTTGCGCGCCTGCAGCGGACTGTCGGCCAGCCGGCCGATGCGGATCGCCAGGTCCCAGCCGCCATCAAGCAGGTCGACGACGCTGTCGGTCAGCCCCAGCTCGATCTTCAGTGCCGGATGTTTGTGGCTGAACGCCGGTAGCAGTGGGGCGATGAAGCGGCTGCCGAATGACAGCGGGATGTTCATGCGCAGCAACCCGCGGGCATCGACCCGTTGCGACGCGGCGCTGGCTTCGGCTTCATCGATTTCCGGCAGGATGCGCAGGCAAGCTTCCAGATAATCACTGCCCGCTTCGGTCAGGCTCAGGCGGCGCGTGGTGCGGTGCAGCAGCTTGACACCCAGATGCGTCTCCAGAGCGTCCATATGCTTGGTAGCCATGGCCGGCGACATGCCCATTTGCCGGCCCGCCGCGGAGAGGCTGCCAGCGCTGACGGCGCGCACGAAAACGCGCATGCCCGTGACGCGATCAAGCATTTGATTTCTCACTAGTAGTAGGAAGTGAAAGCTGTATTGGGCGGATTATCAATGTAAATGATTCAAGCGATACTTACTGCATTCAATTAAACCGTGCGGAGAGTTCAGCATGAGTGCTATCAGCAATACCCGTATGCCCACCCTGTTCGTGCCCCATGGCGCGGGCCCCTGCTTCTTCATGGACTGGAACCCGCCCACCGCCTGGAACAAGATGGGCGACTTTTTGAAAAACGTGGCGTCGAGTCTGCCGGCTCGCCCCACGGCCATCGTGTTGGTTTCGGGCCATTGGCTGGAGCCGGCATTCAGCGTGACCAGCGGCCCGCAACCGGAGCTGATCTACGACTACTACGGCTTTCCAGAGCACACCTACGAGCTGCGCTATCCGTCTCCCGGCGAACCGCAACTGGCGGCGCGCATTACTGAACTGCTCGGTGAGGCGCACCTGCCGGCCGAACAGAATCCCACGCGTGGGTATGACCACGGCATGTTTATTCCGCTGAAACTGATGTTCCCCGACGCCGAAATTCCGGTGGTGCAACTGTCTTTGCGCCATGACCTGGACCCACAGGCGCACCTGGATGCCGGTCGCGCACTGGCCTCGCTGCGCGACGAAGGCGTGTTGATCGTTGGCAGCGGCATGAGCTTCCACAACATGCGTGGTTACGGCGACCCGCGTTTCGGGCCGATTTCCGATGAGTTCGACGCCTGGCTGGTAGAGGCTGTCCAATCTGCACCGCAACAACGCGAACACGCCCTGGCCAACTGGGCCCAGGCACCTTCGGCCCGTCTGTGCCATCCGCCGCGCGCCGAGGAGCACCTGTTGCCGCTGATGCTGGCGGCCGGCGCGGCGGGTGAGGACGCTGGCCAGCGCATCTTTACCGACCGAGTGATGGAAACCACGCTGTCGGCTTTCCGTTTCGGCTAGCAGGCCGCCTAAAAAACGGCCTGCTCACTCTCTAGAGGACTTTCCCATGATCATTAACCTTTCCGGCAAAACCGCCATCGTCACCGGCTCTACCGGCGGCATTGGCCTGGCCGTCGCCAAGGGGCTGGCGGATGCCGGCGCTACCGTGGTCATCAGCGGTCGCCACCAAGAACGCGTCGATGCCACATTAGCCGCGCTGCGGGGCACGCAAGCCGGTGCGCTGGCCCGTGGCGTGGTGGCCGATCTGGGCACGGCTGCCGGTTGCCAGGCACTGATCGAGGCTGAACCTCAGGCCGATATCCTGATCAACAACCTGGGCATTTATGCGGTGAAGCCGTTCTTGGACATCAGCGATGCGGACTGGGAAGAAATCTTCCAGGTCAACGTAATGAGCGGCGTGCGTCTGGCCCGTCACTATGCGCCGGGCATGCAAGCGCGCGGCTGGGGACGGATTCAGTTCATCTCCAGCGAGTCCGCCCTGAATATTCCCGGTGAAATGGTCCACTACGGCGTTAGCAAGGCGGCCCTGCAAGGCCTCTCCCGTGGCCTGGCCAAGGTGCTGGCCGGCAGCGGCGTGACCGTCAATACCGTCCTGCCGGGGCCGACCCGGACGGAGGGGGCTGTCGCCTTTATCGGCAAAATGACCCAGGAACGCGGAGTGAGCGCAACGGAGATGGAGGCGTTGTTCCTCGCCGAAAATCGCCCGTCGAGCCTGATTCGCCGCTTCGCCACGCCCGAGGAAGTGGCCAACCTGTGCGTCTACGCAGCGTCCCCTCAGGCCAGTGCCACCACCGGTGCTGCCTTGCGGGTCGAAGGCGGTATCGTCGAAAGCATTGCCTGACCCATCATTATCCTCGCCGCGCACTAGCCGGTGGGGCTGATTCACAGGAGGTTCATCATGTTGGTTTCTACTGCTCAGATCGTCACGGACAATCCGCAACGATTGATCAGGCGGCTGTGCAAGCACTGGAGTCACAAGTTTCCGGTCAGCTTCGACGAGCAACAGGGGGAGATTGAACTCAGCCTGGGGCATTGCCTGCTCAAGGCGCAGGAGGGTGGACTGCAGGTGCGTTTGCAAGCTGCTGAGGATGAGCAGATCCTGCGCCTGCAAACAGTGGTCGGCGATCACTTGCAACGCATGGCTGCCGTACCGCTGCCCGAATTTACCTGGAATCGGCAGGCGTCTTGATTCCGCATCACTATCAGGAAAATCACTCATGAATGACTCAGCACATCGTTATGGCGGTATGACCCGCCTTCTGCATTGGGCGATGGCCCTGCTGATCGTGTGGCAGTTTCTCAAACTGGGCGACCGCATCAGCGACGGCGAACACTGGATCGGCCAGACCCTCGTACCCTGGCATATTTCCATCGGGGCCGTGCTGCTGGTGTTGATTGTGCTGCGCCTGCTCTGGGCGCTGGGTCAACGGCAACAACGCCCGCAGCATGTCGGGCCGACCGCGCTGCTTGTCAAGGCCGGTCATGGTCTGCTGTACGCGAGCATGCTGCTGATGCCGATCACCGGCATTCTGCTAATGCTCGGCAACGGCTATGGGCTTAAGGTGTTTGGCATGCAACTGGCCGCCAAGACCGGCGTGGAAACCGGCTGGATGATCAGCCTGGGTAGCCTCCATTCGCCGCTGGCCTGGTTGTTCGTCGCCCTAGTACTGGGTCACATTACGGCTGCGCTGTTCCACCACTTCGTCAAGAAGGACGACACGCTCAAGCGCATGGCAGGCTGAAGCTTCTGCTCTACGCAAAACAGCACCTGTGGGTGCTGTTTTGCGTTTAGGCCAGGCGTGAGTCTCGATTGATGACTTCCTGCACAGTCGAGCTCAACCGAATGGCGTCCTGTGCTTGAAGGTGACAGCAACCCTCAGGAAGAGCGCAAGGTGCGCTTGGCCACCAGCGCAAGCAGGGCGGCCAGGACAAAACAAATCAGGGACAGGTAGACGATGCCGTTGATGCCGGCCTCCGGAAAGCGAGTCAAGAGAATGCCGCCAACCCAGGTGGCGATCATGATCGAGAAGTTGAACACGCTCGACTGCACCGAGGTGGCCACGTCCTTGGCTTTCTCGATCTGCTTGCTGACAGCGGTCTGATACATCGTCACCAGTGGGCCAAACGCCAGACCCCAGAGGAAAAACGCCACATGCGAGATGCCGGCTGACCCTTGGAAGATGAGGAACAGGGCCATGGAGATGCCGCCGCCGGCGAGCACGGACACGATCAGCGGGCGCAGATACGCATCGATGATTTTCGCGGACACGATGACGGAAATGACCGAGCCGATGCCGAAGATCAACAGGGCCAGCTCGATGCCGCCTGCGAAGTCGAACATTTCCACCAGTAACGTGATGTAGGTGTAGATGCCGTAGTGGGCGGTGACCCCGAGGAAGGTCAGCAGCAGCACGATCAGAATCGAAGGCTGTTTCAGCACTGCCAGGGGCGAGTTGGCCTTGCTGAGCTTTTCGCCTTCCACCGCGGGCAGGTGAAAATACGCCAGCACGGCGATGGCGGCGACGCTCAGCCCCAGGACCATGAATGCGCTCCGCCAGCCGAACGCGATGCCGATCATCGTCATGACGGGCAGGCCGATGCTGATGCCCAGGGTATTGCCCGACATGATCACTGTGATGGCCTTGCCGTGCATGTTCTCGGGTACCAGGCGCGTGCCGTAGGCGGCGATCATTGGCCACATCACACCCGCACAAATACCGCCGACGATGCGGCTGGCAATGATGACCGAGTAGGAAGACGCCAGCGCGACGATGATATTAGAGACGGCGAAGCCGATCAGCAGCACCAGTAGCAGTTGCTTGCGGTTGACCGCCAGGGTTGCGCTGACCAGCGGAATGGCGCACAGGGCAGAAGCCAGCGCGTAGACACCGACCAGGAAGCCGACCTGGGGTTCGGAGACGCCCAGGCCTTCGCTCATTTGCGGCAAAAGTCCGGACGGCACCAGCTCAGATAAAAGGCCGACGAAGGTGACACTGGCCATCAGGCCAAAGACAAACCATGAGATTTCCCGCCCTGGGACGGAGTGGTTGGTTGCGGACACGCTTGCTCCCTTTTTGTACATCGACAGGGTTCTTTTTGAATCGAACCGCGAACCTTATCACTGGCTTGAAGCGCGGGGGGTGCTGAAACTGCGTATGCTTATCTCATCGCTACGGGCGAGGCCGCCTACGAATTCATCGCGACCTCACATATCTGTCCAGGCGCAGAAAATGATTTCTTGTAGGTAAATGCTTCTTGCGCAGGTCCGTTGGCCCGTAAAAGACTCAACTTTTGCGCGGCTTCCTCAATGGATGGAATGTGGCCGGCCGGCACCCACCACAGCACCATGTGCGCTTCATGCATTTTTTGAAACCACTCCTTCTTGCGGCGCAAGATCTCCACGTGTGCAGAGTGGTAAACGTAAGTGTTCAGGGCTTCTATGGAGCGCCACACTGACAGGTTGACGATGTAATCAGCACCGAAGAAGTCGATGCCGGTGGCGTCTCCTTCCTCGGTTTGCAAGCGCCAGACAAAACCCGGTGCTTCATCCGCCAGTGCGTTGATCCTGTCCAGGTTGTCTACGAATTCTGACAGTGGCGGTGAATCAATTGGTGCCAGCAGTTTGGCAATGTTGAGTTGGGCAATGTGGTGAGAGCTCACACGATCTTCCTTGAAAAAAATCGTTTGGTTATGTAGCTGGCTAAAAGCAAACGATTTCTTAATGGGTTATTTTCTAGGTACGGTAACTTTAAACGCGCAGGACAGTAGCGCTTCGCAATCTACGAAGTCTTGCGATAGGTAAGCTAGCGGCTCAAACGCTGGGTAGGTACCCACACTGTGGCTAGCTCTTCACGACCGATGCGTACCAGTCCGCATACGGGGTGTTCTTGGCCAGATGGCGATTGAAGTCCTTGGCGCCGTCGGTCCACCAGACCGGGCCACGCTCACCCAGGGCAATCTTGACGTGGTCGACGGCTGCTCTTGCCCTGGCGAGAGCGTGGGAATCCCCGCTTCGTTTGGCAGCCTTTACTGCACGACGCTCATCCATGAGTGCGCGAACAAGCTGCAGGTGTCGCTCCGGCGAGAGATTCGGGTTAGCGGTGCGCCAGAGCCGTCCGCGGACGACGATGTAACGCTGATCGGGAGTGAGAAGCGGTTTCACATACCTGACGACTCCCTATCGACAGTTAATCGGCGCCGCGTGTGCACGGCAATCACCGCGACCTCAGTCGTTCTGCACGACACTGATTTTGCCCATCGACTTCCAGGATGGCCTGTTTCACATGGGCGATGTCGGCAATGCCTTGCTTGCGAAGGTTGGCGGTCAGCTCCTGCTCGGTCAGTTTTTCTTTGCGCAGGTTTTCCCGCAGGAGCACGCCGTGGTGAATCAGCAGTGTCGGGGAGTCCTGCGCGATGCCGCGAAACCGGGGGAAGTAGTACTCCGCCAGGTTGAACAGGTAGTCCCACAGGACGATGACCGCAATCATCAGGAGAAGGTCCAGCAGCGTGTGGGCTTCCCCTGTTATGGCGTCGGCGGCCAGGCTGCCGATGATGACCAGGGCAATCATGTCGTTGGGTGCAATGGTTCCTGCCTGCCGCTTGGGTATCAGCCGGAACACCAGTGCGATGGTGAAATAGACCGTGGTCCCGCGGGCGACGATCTCCCAAAGCGGTGTTACGAACAAGTAGGTTTCACCCATCGCTAAAACACTCCTCAGTGCGCTAACCGCGAGCGCTCCAAGCAATGCTTGAGCGCACGCGGGGGCTCGACTTAACTTGCCGTCGCTAGATCATGCCCAGTAGCACGAGCACCAGCAGGACAACCAGTACCGCGCCGATGATGCCCGAGGGGCCGTAACCCCAGCTGCGCGAGTGGGGGAAGACGGGCAAGCCGCCGATCAACAGCAGGATCAGGATGATGATCAGAATGGTGCTGACGCTCATGGTCGAGCTCCCTCAGTAAGGTCTTGGTACGAGGCCCGCTCAGACGGCTGCGGGAAACGATGAGGGCGGGCAGGAAATCCTCACTCGCCTCGTTTATTCCGACCATGGCAATGGATAAAAGTCCTGGACGATCAATATGGCCGCTCTCTGCCGCGGGTTTGCCGGGGCCATTCAGCGCTCTGATGGTGCAGGCGCCACGCAGGCGTCTGGTTACACTTGGGCATCGACCCACAACAACAAAAGGCGAGCGCAATGAACAACCGCATGATGATCACCGGCGCGGGCTCCGGTCTGGGCCGTGAAATTGCACTGCGCTGGGCCCGTGAGGGCTGGCAATTGGCGCTGGGTGATGTCAATCAGGCCGGTCTTGAAGAGACCTTGGCCTTGGTACGCGAAGCGGGCGGCGACGGCTTTGTGCAGCGCTGCGATGTGCGCGACTACAGTCAGCTGACGGCCTTCGCCGAGGTGTGCGAGGCGCGGCTCGGCGGCATTGATGTGTTGGTCAACAATGCCGGCGTGGCCTCCGGCGGCTTCTTCGCCGAGCTGAGCCTGGAGGATTGGGACTGGCAGCTGTCGATCAACCTGATGGGTGTGGTCAAAGGCTGCAAAGCGTTCCTGCCGTTGCTGGAGCGCAGCCAGGGACGAATTATCAATATCGCGTCCATGGCCGCCTTGATGCAGGCGCCGGCAATGAGCAATTACAACGTCGCCAAAGCTGGCGTGGTGGCGTTGTCGGAGAGTCTATTGGTGGAACTCAAGCCGCTGAGCATCGACGTGCACGTGGTCTGCCCGTCGTTTTTCCAGACCAACCTGCTGGATTCCTTTCGCGGTCCCGATCCGAAGATGAAGGCCCAGGTCGGCAGACTGCTGGAAAGCTCGCCCATCAGCGCGGCGGAGATTGCCGAATACATCTACCGGCACGTTGCCCAAGGCACGTTCATGATCCTGCCCCATGAACTGGGCCGCTTCGCCTGGAAGGTCAAGCAACAGAATCCGCAGGCAATCTATGACGAAATGATCACCATGACCGAGAAAATGCGCGCCAAGGCGCGCGGCTGATTTCCATCGTTGACTGAAGCTCCATAACGTAGCGAACGACTGGCCGGGCAAACCCTCAAAGCAGGTGAGATCCAACCCTTGGGAATCTGCGAGGTGCTTATGAGCGTTCTGCCGCAATTCGATATTCGGGGTCAGGGAGGCGACCGCGACAACGAGGACGTTGAGCGCGGCCCGGAAACCGGACAGCCACTGGAGGATGCCGACGAGCCGGAAGTCCTGCCTGACGACCCGGACATCGCCATCACTGAAAAGGACATTCCCAGCGGGGTCGATCGGGCCAACGTGAACGTCGAGGATCTGCCCGGCGCTGACGAGGGCGAGATTCCGCGTACGCGCAACGAGGATGGCGAACGCGAGGAAGTCAGTCAGGGCTAGCCAGCCCGCTTGTTCGCTCAGGGGAGGCTGGGGTAGGGTGGCGAGCTGTACATCTCGTGGACTTTTCCGGTGAATCCAGCCTCCCGCCTTACCTTGCTGGTGGCGCTGGTACTTGCGGCCATCAACCTGCGCCCAGGCATCACGTCACTCGCTCCTCTGATCGAACGCATCGCCGATGAACTGGCCCTGAGTCGCGGGTTGATCAGTCTCACCACGGCCTTGCCGGTGTTGTGTATGGGCTTGCTGGCGCCTGTGGCGCCGCGCTTGGCACAGCGCTTCGGGCTGGAACGCACCATCGCCGTATGTCTGGCATTGATTGGCGTGGCGCTGCTGTTGCGCCTGGCGGGGCAGGTTGCGGCACTGTTGATCGGCAGCGCCGTGCTGCTCGGTGCCGGCATTGCCGTGGCGGGTCCGCTGATGTCGGGTTTCATCAAGCGGCATTTCACTACGGGCATGGGTGGTGCAATCGGCTGGTACTCCTTGAGTATGGCGCTGGGAGGTGCCGGTGGTGCGGTGCTGACCTTGCCGGTGGTGCAAACGTTTAATGGCAACTGGACATTGGGGCTGGCTGCCTGGGCCTTGCCGGCTTTGCTCGCCTTGGTGTTCTGGCTGCGCCTGCCAAACCGTTCGGAACCGGTGGGTGTCGCTAAGGGCCTGCCGTGGCGCGAGCCGCGTGCGTGGCTGATTACGGTGTTTTTTGCCCTGCAGGCGGGGCTGTTCTATTCCCTGGCTACCTGGCTGGTGGCCCGCTATCAGGAGGCCGGACTGGGTGAGCTGCGCAGCAACGCACTGTTCAGCCTGTTCATGCTGATCGGGTTACCCTGCTCTTTCCTGGTGCCCTGGCTGGCCCAGCGTATCAGCCGGCAACTGCTGCTGTGCGTGTCGGCAATGCTGGCCAGCACCAGTCTGATCATGATTACTGTGGCGCCCCAACTGTGGCCGGAAGTGTGGGCCATCACCCTGGGCATGGGGCTGACCGGCTCCTTCGCCCTGGCCTTGATCCTGCCCATGTATGAGGTGCAGTCACCGCTTGAGGTCAGCCGCTGGACGGCGATGATGCTGTGCGCGGGTTACTGCATGGCGTGCGTGACGCCAAGCCTGACCGGCCTGGTGCGCGATTACGGCGGCACCTGGCAATGGCCGTTCGCGTTGCTGAGTCTGTTTGCGCTGTCGATGATCTTCTTGGCATTGCTGATGCGACCACGGCGCTAAGCAGCGGCCAGCGTTTTTTTCCCTCTCAGGCTGTGATAGAAGATGGCCAGTCTTTCAGGGAGCGCGCGCGTGGAATCCGAATCTATCGTCTATGGCTGCATACGCGGCTGGGCGGCCAGTGATCCGCGTGAGGGCGGGGAGCAGCACGCGCATAACCTGCAGGTGCTGGACGACTTGCCGGAAGGACTGTGGAGCTTTCTAGGTCGTGAGATGTTTTCCTGCTGTGAGCTGCCCGGTGCCGGGCGTTATCTCACGCCGGTGATCCATTTCGGCGCCAGTTATCCCGGCGTTCAGTACGAATGGAACCTGTGGGTCAAGCAGTTCGAGGCGTTGCTCAAGCGCCTGTACTGGTCCAGCGCGGTCGTGCACCTGGAAACCGAGCTCAACGGCAGCCACACCTTCCGCTGGGAAACCGACAATGGCCTGCACAGCCCTCATGAAGGCGAACTGCGCATGCGCTGCGCCTGGGAGCATGAGAGCAGCCTGCGGCTGTAGTGGCCGGTGCATCGCGAGCTTGGAAAGCGCCCGTGGTAGTGTTGAACCGTAGGGTGGATCGCGCTTCATCGATCCACCGGGCGGAGCCATGGTGGATGTAAAAACGACATCCACCCTACGACTGATCGCGAGCAAGCCGCTCCTACGGGTTAGTGCGTACGCATTGCTAGCCCCTTACTCTTCCAACAACTCCTTGGGCACCTGCTCCTTGAGCATCAGCATGCACTGTTGGCTTTCGGGGTCGAAGACGATCAGGGCGCGGCCTTTTTCCAGGGCGTGGCGAGCGCGGGCTACGCGGGTCTCCAGCGGGGTTTCATCGCCATTGTCGGTGCCTTCGCGGGTCACGAAATCTTCCAGCAGGCGGGTCAGGGTTTCGGCTTCGAGCAGGTCGTGGGGTATCAGCATGGGGCTCTCCAGAATGCCGCGCCATGCTAGCAGAGCGCATGGCCGACAGAACCCAGAATACCGCCCCATGGGAGAGGCGGTACGGGCACGGAGGTGACGGTTGGGTTACTGAGTCTTCTCCGGCTTGCAAGTGGTGATCACGCTGTCCACCGCCGGTACACGGGTTTCAGGTTCCATTTGCGCGTCGTGTTCCAGCTGATGACTGAAGGGCTCCAGCGAGTCTTGCGACGGCTTGGCGTCGCTGGCGAACACGGGCGGGCTGAGAAGGTAGGCGGTAATCAGGCGGGTCAAGGCTATCAGGCTGTCCCGGTGGGTGCGCTCATAGCCGTGGGTGGCATCGCAGCCGAAGGCGAGCAGAGCGGTGCGCGTGTCGTGGCCGGCGGTGATCGCCGATTGCGCATCGCTGTGGTAATAGCGGAACAGGTCTCGTCGCACGGGAAGGTCCTGCTGCTCGGCCAGTCGCAGCAGGTGGCGGGTCAGGTGATAGTCATAAGGCCCGCCGGAATCCTGCATGGCCACGGTGACGGCCTGTTCGCTGGAGGCCTGGCCGTCTGCAACGGGCGCGATGTCGATGCCGACGAATTCGCTGACATCCCAGGGCAGCGCGGCGGCGGCGCCGGAGCCGGTTTCCTCGGTGATGGTGAACAGGGGATGACAATCGATGGGCAGTGCCACGCCGCTGTCGACAATGGCCTTGAGTGCGGTGAGCAGCGCGGCGACGCCGGCCTTGTCATCCAGGTGGCGAGCACTGATATGGCCGCTTTCACTGAATTCCGGCAAGGGATCGAAGGCCACGACATCACCGATATTCACCCCCAGCGCCTGTACATCGGCTCGACTGTGAATCAGCGCATCGAGACGCAGCTCGATGTGGTCCCAACTCACCGGCAGTTTATCCACTTCGGTATTGAAGGCATGCCCGGACGCCAGCAACGGCAGCACGCTGCCGCGCACCACGCCGGTGTCGGTGAACACGCTGACCCGGCTGCCCTCGGCGAAGCGGCTCGACCAGCAGCCGACCGGTGACAGGCCCAGGCGCCCGTTTTCGTGGATCTCGCGCACGCTGGCACCGATGGTGTCCAAGTGCGCGGAGACGGCGCGGTCCGGGCTGTTGCGCTGGCCTTTGAGGGTGCCGCGAATGGTGCCGCGCCGGGTCAGCTCGAAGGGGATGTCCAGTTCTTCCAGGCGTTCGGCCACATAGCGCACGATGGTGTCGGTAAAGCCCGTTGGGCTGGGAATGGCGAGCATTTCCAGCAGGGTCTGGCGCAGGTAGGCGAGGTCGGGTTCGGGTACTCGATGGGGCATGGAAACTCCGAATTCAGAGATCACTACGGGAGCTGCGGCTGGCTGAGTGGAAACAGCAGGTCAATAAAGCGTTCGGCGGTGGGCTGCGGTTCATGGTTGGCCAGGCCGGCGCGCTCGTTGGCTTCGATGAACACGTAGTCCGGCTGGTCGGCGGCCTTCACCAGCAAGTCCAGGCCCACCACCGGAATATCCAGCGCGCGGGCCGCGCGCACGGCGGCGGCCGCCAGTTCGGGGTGCAGCGTGGCGGTAACGTCTTCCAGGCTGCCACCGGTGTGCAGGTTGGCGGTACGGCGCACGGCCAGGCGCTCGCCGGCGGGCAGTACGCTGTCGTAGTCATAGCCGGCATCGGCCAGGGTGCGCCGGGTTTCCTCGTCTAGGGGAATGCGGCTTTCGCCATGGGTCGCGGCCTGACGGCGGCGACTCTGGGTTTCGATCAGTTCGCCGATGCGGTGCCGGCCGTCGCCGATCACTTCGGCGGGGTGGCGAACGGCGGCGGCGACCACCTCGAACCCGATCACCAGGATGCGCAGGTCTTGGCCTTCGTGAAAACTTTCCAGCAGCACGCAGCTGTCGAACTGGCGGGCGGCGGCAATCGCCTTTTCGACCTGCTCGGGGTTGCGCAGGTCCACCGCCACGCCCTGGCCCTGCTCGCCATCCACCGGCTTGACCACGATGCGGCCGTGCTCGGCCAGAAACGCGGCATTGTCTTCGGCGCTGCCGGCCAGTTGCTGGGCGGGCAGGCTCAGGCCGATGCGTTGCAGGCATTGATGGGTCAGCTGTTTGTCCTGGCAGAGAGTCATGCTCACCGCGCTGGTCAGGTCGGACAGCGACTCGCGGCAGCGGATGCGCCGGCCGCCGTGGCTGAGGGTGCACAGGCCGGTCACCGGGTCGTCTACCTGCACGTCAATGCCGCGGCGCAGGGCTTCGTCGACGATGATCTTGGCGTAGGGATTGAGCCCCGCTTGCGGACCCGGGCCGAGGAACAGCGGCTGGTTGATGCTGTTGCGGCATTTAACGGCGAAGGTGGGCAGATTGCGAAAACCGAGCTTGGCGTACAGCGCCTTGGCCTGTTTGTTGTCGTGCAACACGGACAGGTCCAGGTAGGTCAGGCCGCGCGATTGGTAATGCTCGACCAAATGGCGCACCAACGCCTCGCCCACGCCGGGGCGTTGGCACTGGGGGTCGACCGCCAGGCACCACAGGCTGCTGCCATGTTCGGGATCGTGGAACGCTTCCTGGTGATTGAGGCCCATGACGGTGCCCAGTGCCTGGCCGCTGTCGCTGTCCTCGGCCAGCCAGTAGACCGGCCCACCTTCAGCGCGCGGGGTGAGCTTTTCCGGGTCGACCTGCAGCATGCTGCGCGACAGGTACAGCCGGTTCACCGACTGCCAATCGGCCGGGCTTTGCACACGACGAATATTGAACCCGCGAAAGGTGCGCCGTGCCGGACGGTAATCGGAAAACCACAGGCGCAGGGTGTCGGAAGGGTCGAGAAACAATTGTTGCGGGGCGTAGGACAGCACCTGCTGAGGCGCGGCGACGTACAGGGCGATATCGCGCTCGCCCGGTTGCTCAGCGAGTAATTCTTCAGCGAGGCTTTTAGCGTCGGGAAAGGTATGACCGATCAGCAGGCGGCCCCAGCCGCATTGCAGCACCAAGGGCTCAGCGGTTTCCTGCTGGCCATCCTCGGCCAGGCGCGCCTGCAGACGCTCATAGGATGGTGCCTGGCCACGGAGCAGGCGCTGGCCATAGGCCTGAGATTTTTGCATGACAGATTCCTCATCGGGCCGGCGATTTTTTTATTGGACCGGCCAGCACGGTGCGCAGGGGCGCCCCGTGATTAATGTAAGACGCTGCAGACAACCGTCGTGCGGGGCCGCGTACCGCGACCCTGCAGGTGACTCAGAAAGCCGAGCGGTTGCTGCCACAGTCATCGCAATACCTACAAGTTGTGCTCGCTCAACCATAGGTTGAGTGCTGCCAGCTGCCAGAGTTTCGAGCCGCGCAAAGGTGTCAGTTGCCCCTGCGGGTCGCTGAGCAGTCGATCGAGCATCTGCGGCTCGAACAGGCCGCGATCCTGGCTGGGGTCGAGCAGCAGGTCGCGCACCCAGTCCAGGGTCGCGCCTTGCAGATGCTTGAGGCCGGGCACCGGGAAATAGCCTTTGGGGCGATCGATGACCTGCGCGGGCAAGACTTGGCGGGCGGCTTCCTTGAGCACGTATTTGCCACCATCGGGCAGTTTGAAACGTGCCGGGATGCGGGCCGAGAGTTCCGCCACCCGGTAGTCGAGGAAGGGCGTGCGCGCCTCCAGACCCCAGGCCATGGTCATGTTGTCGACGCGCTTGACCGGGTCGTCCACCAGCATCACCGTGCTGTCCAGGCGCAAGGCCTTGTCCACGGCTGCTTCGGCACCGGGCTGGGCGAAGTGGGCCTTGACCAGTTCGGCGGAAAAATCCCGACTGACCCAGGCCGGCCGTACGGTTTCGGCGTATTCCGCAAAGTCGCGGTCACGGAAGGCGCGCAGGTAAGCGTCCAGCGGGTCGGCCGCCCCATCCACCTGCGGGTACCAGTGATAACCGGCGAACAGTTCGTCGGCGCCCTGGCCGCTCTGCACCACCTTGCAGTGCTTGGCGACTTCGCGCGACAGCAGGTAGAACGCGATGCAGTCGTGACTGACCATCGGCTCGCTCATGGCGCGAAACGCCGCCGGCAACTGCTCGAGGATTTCCGCTTCGTGGATGCGCAACTGGTGATGGCGGGTGTGGTACTGCTTGGCGATCAGGTCCGAATACATGAACTCGTCGCCGCGCTCGCCACCGGCATCGGCAAAGCCGATGGAAAAGGTCGACAGCTGTTCCACACCGGCCTCGCGCAGCAAGGCGACCAGCAGGCTGGAATCCACCCCGCCGGAGAGCAGCACGCCGACATCCACCGCCGCACGCTGACGAATCGACACGGCATCACGCAGGCTGTCGAGCACGCGGTCGCGCCAATCGCCCAGGACGAAATCACGCTCTTCCGCACGCGGGCCGTAATCCAATTGCCACCAGGTCTGCTGCTCGGTGCGCCCCTCGGCGTCGATACGCATCCAGGTGGCCGGCGGCAGCTTCTCGATGCCTTGCAGCAGGGTATGCGGCGCCGGCACCACAGCATGGAAGCTCAGGTAATGGTTGAGAGCGATGGGGTTGAGGGTCGTATCGATATCGCCACCCTGCAGCAGCGCCGGCAGGCTGGAGGCGAAACGCAGTCGTTCGCCGGTACGCGACAGGTACAACGGCTTGACGCCCAGGCGGTCGCGGGCCAGAAACAGGCGCTGACGGTCGCGCTCCCAGATGGCGAAGGCGAACATGCCGTTGAGCTTGGGCAGCAGCGTCTCGCCCCAGGCGTGATAGCCCTTGAGCAGAACTTCGGTGTCGCCGCCGGAAAAGAACGCATAACCCAGCTGTTCCAGCTCGGCGCGCAGTTCGGGGTAGTTGTAGATGGCGCCGTTGAAAACCATCGCCAGACCCAGGGCCGGGTCGATCATTGGCTGACCGGAGGCCTCGTCGAGGTCCATGATCTTCAGCCGGCGGTGGCCGAGGCCCAGTGGCCCCTGGCTGTGGAAGCCGCACGCATCGGGTCCGCGTGGGGCAAGGTGGTGGGTAATCCGGGCGACCGCTGACAGGTCACTCGGGTGTTGATCGAAACGTAGCTCTCCTGCAATTCCGCACATAGCCTTACCGGTTCTCCGTTGGGGGTTTGTGGCGAGCAAGTTGTTGAAAAAGACGGCGCGGTATTGCAAACGGCCTTTTCAAGAACCTGCATGAGCCTATTTACCTAAACAAACATATGCTTTCATGTCAAAGTTGTTTTTGGTTTTTTTGAGGCTTTTACGGGTTGTAACAATGATTAAATACTTATGACTGAAACTAATAAGTCCCTTGATAACAGTTATGCCGTGTCGATCTTCCGCGCGCTGCGGCGCTTGCAGCAGGCCGGTGAAGTGCATGCCAAACGACTTTCCCGCTATGGCGGGCTAACGCCTCTGCAGCTACTGATCCTCCAAGTTTTGGCTGTGGAGAAAGAGTTGACTGCCAGCCAGCTGGCGCGTTTCGTCAGCTTGTCGCCGGCCAGCTTGTCGGGAGTGCTGGATCGCCTGGAAAGCCGGGGCTTGATCACACGCCGCCGCGACGAACAGGATCGCCGTCGGCAATGGTTGCACTTGGAACCGCCCGGCTACGCAGCTTTGGACGAGGCCCCCTCGTTATTACCTGGCCACGTGCGGCAGCGCTTCGCGGCGCTGCCCGAATGGGAACGCCACGCGCTGCTCGCCGCCTTACTGCGCGCGGCGGAACTGTTCGAAACGCCGGAAGATGAGGAGGAGTAATCCGGCGGGGCACATGCCGTTGTATGGGGCGACTTTCTGGTGTTCGTCGCAGTAGCTGCGTCGCTTGAAGGTAATGCGCCAGGCGAATGAATTCGCCCCTACCGGTGTGCCAGGCTCGGAGTTTAGTGTTTGGTTACGACGGCGACTCGCAGCGGTTGGGCTGAGCCTGTGCTGGAAGCTCAGGCTACAGGCTGTTGTAGGGGCGAATTTATTCGCCTGGCACCGTGACTGCCGACACCTGCGGCGTTGCGACGAATTGCGCGGTTGAGGCTCTGCTGTTTGTCGCCGCGGCTGCTTGGCCTGACCTACAACGTAGGGTTGGGGCGCAAGCAAAGGACTTTACAGTTCAACCGGTGGCGTCGCGCCGATACCCATCAGCAGTCGAAGCCACGCGACGGGTATCGCTGCGCTCTGCCCGGCAAAAGCCTCTTACCGAAAGCTCGGATACAACGAACGCCCACACTGCGTGATCAGCGATGGGCCGTATTGCGCTGGTTTTTTGGTTGCTGGTAAAGGTCGAGCAGTACCTGATCAAGCACCGCCGAGGCGCCGTAGGGGCGCGGGTGGTTGAGGATGGCGACCACCGCCCAGGTGTTGCCGTTGATGTCGCGGCTGTAGCCGGCGATGGCGCGCACGTTGTTCAGGGTGCCGGTCTTGATGTGCGCCTTGCCGGCCACGTTGGTGCTGCGTAGGCGTTTGCGCATGGTGCCGTCCATGGCGGCCAGCGGCATCGAGGAAATGAATTCCGCCGCATAGGGGCTGCGCCAGGCATCTTGCAGCAGTTGGGCCATGCCCCGTGCGCTGACGCGCTCCTCGCGCGACAGGCCGGAACCGTTCTCCATCACCAGGTGCGACGACTTGATGCCCTTGCGCGCCAGCCATTGACGGATCACCCGTTGCGCGGCCATGGCGTCGTCGGGATCGGCCGGGGTGCGAAATTGTGCACCGAGGCTGAGGAACAGCTGCTTGGCCATGGTGTTATTGCTGTACTTGTTGATGTCGCGAATGATCTCGGTCAGGGCCGGCGACTGGGCACGCACCAGCATGCGCGCGTCTTCCGGGACGGCGTCGATGCGGTCGTTGCCGAGAATCTGGCCGCCCAGTTCCTTCCAGATCGAGCGCACCGCGCCGCCGGCATAGCTGGCATGGTCGAGCACGGACAGGTAGTGCTGGTGATCGCATCCTTGGGCCAACTCGCCGCTGACCACCACCGTGACGCCGTCTGATTGGCGGATCGGTTTGTAGTGCACCTGGGGCCAGGCGGAACAGGTCTTGGTGGCCGGCAGGGACCGCACCCGGTTGTCGATGCGCACGCTTTCAATTGGCGGTTCGGTGCTGATGTACACCCGGCCAAGCTCGTTGCGCGTGGTGAAACGCTGGGCGTTGAGGTTGATCAGCAGGGAGTCCGGGGCCACCAGAAAAGGCCGGGTTTCATCGCCGCCGTCATCGTCGAACTCCGGCAGTTGCGGCTGGACGAAATGGCTGCGATCCAGCACCAGGTCGCCAGACACCGTCTGCACGCCATGGGCGCGCAAGTCGCGCAGCAACAGCCAGAGCTTTTCCATGTTCAGCTTGGGATCGCCGCCACCCTTGAGGTACAGGTTGCCGTTGAGCACGCCCTCACGGATCGGCCCGTCCGCATAAAATTCCGTTTGCCATTGGTGAGCCGGGCCAAGCAGCTCCAGCGCCGCATAAGTGGTCACCAGCTTCATGGTGGAGGCGGGATTGACCGACACGTCGGCGTTGTAGGCCGTTGTCTGACCGGGGCCATTCAGTGGAATGGCCGCCAGCGACAGTGCATGGGATTCCAACTTATGGTGCTTGAGCGCCTTTTGTACGGTACGCGGCAGGGCATCGCCTGCGGCTGTCGAGGGAGCGCACAGCGGCAGTCCTAGAAACAACAGCACACCGCTGAGCGTCAGTGGACGCAGCAGGTTATTCATCGTTGTGTGTCCCTTGGGCAGGGAAATGAAGAGGGCGGCCTCTCCTTGGCCCGTTATGGGTTGGTCAGCAGTATGGCTACAAAGTTTGAGGTGCGAGGTGCCGCTCGACGGTTGGTTGGCGGACAAGAGAGGCGGGCGGTGCGAGAGCGAAGCTGGTAAAGTGCCGCGCAACATTTATCTGAGGAATACCCATGGCTACTAATCGTTCCCGCCGCCTGCGCAAGAAGCTCTGTGTCGACGAATTCCAGGAACTGGGTTTTGAAATCACCCTGACCTACAAGGAAAACCTCGCTGACGACCGACTGAACGACTTCCTCGACGCCTTCCTAGTCGAAGCCGTCGATTCCAATGGTCTGGGTTATGTTGGTGGTGAAGACTACGGTTTCGTCTGCCTCGGCAAGCGTGGCTCGGTCAGCGCCGAACAGCGCGCACAGGTCGAAGCCTGGCTCAGGGGCCGCGACGAACTGGCTGAGTTCACCGTCAGCCCGCTGATGGACGTCTGGTATCCGGAAAACCCGGTGAACAACCCGGCGTAATCGCGCTCGGGGCGGGTGCAATGCCCGCCCTGTATCACTCCAGGTTTCTTTCCTCCACTGATTCCCCTTTCTGACACGGCATCAAGCAGCGCTTGTTGGAAATTAGTTCGCATGTTAAATAAAAGGTTCACATGTGAATCAACTTGCGAGCGCGCCATGACAACAACAATTCATCCGATCCGCTGTGCCGACGGCTTTACCTTGCAAGCCACCCTGCACGCCAGTCAGTCAGCCGCCAAGGGGCTGGTCCTGCTCAACCCCGCCACGGCCGTCACCGAACGCCTGTACGCCCCGTTTGCTCGCCATCTCGCCGCCCAGGGTTTCCATGCTGTCACCTACAACTACCGAGGCATGCAGCAAGGCGCTGCGGCCAAAAACGTGCAGGCCGGTTTCAGCACCTGGGCGGATCAGGATGTCGAGGCGGTGACCCGCTGGGCCGCTGAACAGCATCCAACCCTGCCGCTGTTGGCGGTGGGTCATAGCTTTGGCGGGCACGCCATCGGCCTTTGCGAGAGCAGCAAACTGTTGAAAGGGGCGGTGATGATCACCGCCCACGCGGGCTGCCTGCGCTTTGTCTCACCGCTCGGCGAACGTCTCCGGGTCACCGCGATGCTCAAGGCCATCGGCCCGTTGTGCGCGCGCACTCTGGGTTATGTGCCCGGCAAAAAACTTGGTATCGGCGAGGACCTGCCGGGTCAGGTGATGCTGGAATGGAGCCGCTGGACGTCGTTGCCGCGCTATTTCTTCGATGACCCGCGCATGAACGCCGTCGAACGTTTCAGCCGTCCGAGCATGCCGGTGTTGTCGATTGGCTTTAATGACGATCCCTGGGCCCCCAGCGAAGCGGTCGATCTGGTCAGCGGTCACTTAATCGGCTGTGCAGTGGAGCGCCGGCAATACGGCCCCGAACACAGCCGTAACCAGGCCATCGGCCATATGGGCTTTTTTCGCGACCGGCATGCCGACACCCTGTGGCCGGAAGTCACCGCCTGGCTGCACCACCACGCGGAGCGCGCAGCGGTATGAGCCATGATCGCCGTTACATATTTCTGCTCAACCTGGCCCAGAAACGCCTGCAGCGGCATATCGAACAGCAGACCGAAAACCGTGCCGGCATCAGCGCTGTGCAAGCCGGCGCGCTGTTCATCCTGCAGAAACAGGACGGTGCACTGAGTGGCGAACTGGCCGCCGCGCTGGACATCGCCCCCTCGGCGATGACTGGCCTGGCCGACCGCATGGTGCGCGCGGGATTGATCGAACGGCGTACCGACACCCTCGACCGCCGTATTAACCGCCTGTGGCTGACCGACAACGGCCGCGCAGCCGCCACCCGCGCTTTGGCGGAACTGGCACCGCTGAACAAGACCCTGAGCGAGGGGTTCAGCGAGGAGGAAATGGCCGTGGTCTCGCGCTGGCTGGGGGCAGTGCAGCAGCGTTTTCAGCTTTAGAAGGCAGGGCTTGCCTGGCATGCATTCGGATACAAAGTCGGCCCCTGTAACTATTTGATTCTAAAAAGATTGCTATATGCTTGGCGGCAATAAGGCCGGCCAGCGAGGCCGGCCTGTTTCCGTGCATCAGCATGGAAGGTTATCCATCCGAGGAGAGTACGTTGAAAAACCTGAAATTCCCGAGCCTGGTTCTGGCTGGTTTGCTGGTGGGCGGCCTGGTGCCGGTTGAAGACGCCGAAGCGCGTGCCAAGCGTTCCAGCTCCAGCAAAATGATGAAAGCACCCGCCAAAGCCCCGGCCAAGGCACCCGCCGGCCGCTACGGTTCTTCCCCCAACGCACAAAACGCCGCGCCGGCTGCTGCACGTCCCGCCGCACCTGCACAGGCCGCTGCACCCGCTGCTGCTCCGGCAGCCGGCGGCGGCATGATGGGCGGTGTAATGGGCGGTGTGGTCGGCGGCATGGTTGGTGGCGCGGTGGTCAACAGTTTGTTTGCTGATGATGCGGTTGCCGATGAGGCTGTGGTGGAAGAGGGTGTTGCTCAGTAAGCCTTTCCAACGTGTGAAAAAGCCCGTGAGCGCTTTGGCGTTCACGGGCTTTTTACCTCTTGGACTGAGGTGGCTGCCTGTCGAGCTTAATCCAGCGTTTGCACGCCTCCGCCGTTGACGAACAACACCTGTCCGCTGACCCATTGCGATACAGGGGCAGCAAAGTAGAGAACAGCCCCCGCAATGTCTTCGGGTTCACCCAGGCGCTTGATCGGAGTATGTGCGAGCATGCGGGTTTCGATTTCCGGGGTGAGCACGGTAGCTAGTGCCCCCGTTCTGACTGCGCCGGGGCCAACCGCGTTGATGCGAATTTCCGGGCCGTAGTCATGAGCCAGATTCGCTGTCATGTGATTGATGGCGGCTTTGGAGGCGGCGTAGGCACTGATGGCGGGACTTTTGTTGATCGAGCTCATCGACGACATAGTGATGATTGAGCCATAGCCGGCCTTTTTCATGTGCGGTGCGCACAGTTGCGCCAGGCGCCAGGCACTGAACACATTGAGTTGAAATGGCCGTTCGAATTGTTCCTACAGCCCTTTTCGACTTGAACGGCAAAGTCGCCATCGTAACCGGTGGTGGCAATGGCATCGGCGCCGCTTGCTGCCGGATGCTGGCTGATTCCGGGGCCACCGTGGTCATTGCCGACTTGAGGGCCGCGGACGCGCAAAACGTTGCCGACGAGATTACAGCCCGCGGCGGTGAAGCCTTGGCGATGGAGTGCAACGTGCTGCATGACGAAGATTTAGTCGCGCTGGTGCAACGCACGGTCGTCGAATACGGCGGGCTTCACATTCTCGTCAACAACGCCGGCGCGGCGGCGCAGGCAAAGAAAGTCCGTTCGACATCTCTCTGGACTCATGGGGTTTCATTCCTTTCGATTAAATACTGTGCAACCGCTTCATAGGCGGGCAACGATGTTGGATCGTTGGCACTGTTGGTGGCGACGGGGTGCGAGGCGAAACGCACAATGACCATTTCGGCCTTGGGATCAATGTAGATGGCTTGTCCATGCACACCTCGCGCGGTAAAAGCGCCATGCGCGTTGCCGGTATGCCACCACATATCCCGATAAGACCAATTGGACAGTGCTGAATGTCCCGACTTTGCAAACGCAGCTTTGCTGCCGCCGGCGGCAATACCTTCGAGAGCGCGGACAGGCAAAACATGTTCGCCTTGCCAGCGCCCTTTGTTGCGAATCAACTCGCCAAAGCGGGCCATGTCGCGCAATCCGGCGTTGAAGCCGCCGCCGGCGAAGGGCGTACCGAGTTCGTCCACTGAATAGTAACTGTCTTGTTCCATGCCGATTTTGCTCCACACGCGCTCGGCCAGCAGTTCGTCCACCGATTGGCCGCTGGCGCGGGCGATGAGCCAGCCCAAGGCGTCAGCATTTGGGGTTTTGTAGCCGAAGGCTTCGCCGTGGGTATCTGCCTTTTTTATCGTTTGCAGCGCGGTGTAATAGCCGATCGGCCCGCTATAAGCCTTGGGCTTGGGCAGTGGGTTGCCCGCCGCTGAGAACGCCCAGATTTCTGCGTTGGGGTTCGCATAGTCTTCGCTGAATTGCAGCGCGGTGGTCATGTCCAGCACCTGCCGCACGGTGGCGTCGGCAAACGCGGAGCCTTTGAGTTCGGGAATGTACTCGGTGACCAGGCGGTTTTCATCCAGCGTGCCTTCGGCGACCAGGACGGCACCCAGTGTGCCGGTGAGTGACTTTGTCACTGACATCGCGGCGTGTGCTTTGTCGGGCGTTAGCGCGCCAAAGTAACGTTCGTAAACGATGTGGCCGCGGTGCAGGATCAGAATGCCATCGGTGTAGTTCTGCCACAGCGATTCTTCCCACGTCATGTCTTTAGCGGCATTCAGTGGGCGGAAGGTGATCGCGTCGATGCGAGGGTCGAGACGCTGAGGCAACTGGACCGGCGCGCCCAGCCCGCGTGACACATTGACGGTGGGCATGAATTCACGCATGTGAACCACACTCCAGCGTAGGGCCGGAAACTCGAAAAACGTACCCTCGGCAAAGCTTAAGCGCTTGTCCTGGGGGGGCGGGAAACCCTGCATCCAACCCATTTTGATCGGATCGCTTTCTTGCGCTGACGGAAACATGCTTTGGGTTTGAGCAGACCCCTGTGGCGAAAAGAAACTCATGCCTGAAAAAACAAATAAGCAAACAATAAAACCGCGATGGCGCTGCTTGATATTGCTTCGCATAAGGAGGTCCTCGGCAAGTCGTGAGTCAAAACGTAGCGCTGAATCGCCTCTATCTCGTAGACGCCTCAAAGCCTTTGGGTCCACGTCTGCGCGAGGACGACGGGAGTTACTCGTCATTCCCGCGCAGGGGGAATTGCCTGATTAATCAATACAGGCTGTCAGCCATCCGCCCCACACGCTGCCCTCTGCAACACCGCCTCAACATCCACGTCATCAATCTGCTCTTCCTGCAAATACCGCTTGGCATAGCGCCAGGGCACGTCGCTGCGTACGAACAGTTCGAACAACTCCGGGTCGATGTGCCGGTTGCGGCACATGGTGGCCATCAGGCCGAGAGCTTCGCTGAGGGTCTTGCCGCGCTTATAAGGGCGGTCGACGGCGGTGAGTGCTTCGAAGATGTCGGCGATGGCCATCATGCGAGCCGGCAGGCTCATTTGTGCGCCGGTCAGGCGACGTGGGTAGCCGTTGCCATCCATGCGTTCGTGGTGGCTGCCGGCCATGTTCGGTACGTCGCGCAGGTGGGCGGGGAAGGGCAACTGTTCGAGCATGATGATGGTTTGCACAATGTGGTGATTGATGATGTAGCGGTCTTCTTCAGTCAAGGTGCCGTGGCGGACGGAGAGGTTGTGCAGTTCGCCGCGGTTGAATTTGTGCTGCGGCACCTGCATGTGAAAACCCCAGGGGTTGTCGGGCTCAAGGCGTTCCTGGGCGGGCCATTCGATACAGTGCTCGGGGCGATCGGCGAGGAGTTTTTCTTCCACCGGAAGGGGAAGGGCGGGATGTTGCGCTTTGCGCTGGGCTTCTTCCCAGGACAGCCCCAGGCGGTCGTCGAGGGTGCGCAGCCAGCGGCGTTCAGCAATGCGCTGCAGGCGTTGCAGGTCGACATCGGCCATGTTTTCACCGCCCAGGTTGCACTGGGCGACGAAGGCGAAATCATCGTCCAGTTCGTTGAGCAGGCGGTCGCGTTTGGTGGCCAGTGCGGCGTCGTCCGCGCCGGCGGCGCGGGCCTGCCAGTAGTAGATCCAGACGTCGCGTTTGAGCACTTCAAAGCGCGTGCGGATTTCATGGATGCGGTCGTAGATCGTTTCCAGCTTGGTGGCTTTGTCGACCACATATTCGGGCGTGGTGACCTTGCCGCAGTCGTGCATCCAGGCGGCAATGTGCAGGGTTTCCCAGTCGTCGGCATTGGGACGGTAGTTGGCGAATGCCGGTGCGTTGCTGGCGGCGGCGGCCTTGGCGAGCATCATGGCGAGTTCCGGCACGCGCTGGCAGTGCCCGCCGGTGTAGGGGCTTTTCGCATCGATGGCGCCGGCGATGACCTGAATGAAGGCGTCCAGCAGTTGCTTTTGTTTATTCAGCAGACGCTGGCTTTCGATGCTCAGGGCAGCGGCACCGGAGACGGCCTCGACGAAGGCGATGCGTTCCGGTTGCAGTAGGCTCGGGTCGTCATCCTGGGCGCTGCTGTGCCGGTTGGCCAGCAGCAGCACGCCGATGGTGTCGCCCTGGCGGTTATGCAGCCCGCAGGTGAGCAGGTGGGCTTGCCGGCACTGGAGCGTATCCAGCAGTACGCGCAAGTCTTCGGCCTGTTCGTAGCCCAGGGCCAGTACCATGCTTTCGCCGCCCTCAGCGGGCTGGCGCAGCCACACCGGCGCGCTGGCGCTGTCGGCATAGCGGGTCAGGCGGTGGGTTTCCAGGCAGGAATCGGCATCGATGCCTTCGCAGATCCAGCCGTGGGGTTCCAGTCGTCCACTGTCGGCATCGCGCAGGTACAGCAGGCCGGCGTCGGCCTGGGCGATGCCTACGGTCTCGCGCAGCACGCGTTCAAGCAGTTCGTCGTAGCGGGTTTCGGCGGCCAGCGAGGCATTGATTTCCAGGAAGCTGGCCAGGCTGGTTTTCATGCGCTGCATGACCAGCGCCAGCTGATCGACCTCCAGTACCAGTGAGCGCCCCGTACCGGGATGGCTGAAATCGAAGCGGCCGATGGCTTCGGCATTGCGTGCCAGATCGCGCAGCGGCTTGACCACCAGCCGCGAAGCCAGCCAACCCAGCGGCAGGCAAAGCAGCAGCACGCCGAGAGTGATCAGCGCGCCCTGCCAGCGGATGCGCAAAGCATCGGCGAGCAGTTCATCTTCAGGTACCAAAATCGCCAGGTTCAGCCCCTTGGGACCGCCTTCGTACAAGTGACTGCGGGAGACGAGCCAGTTGCGCCCCGCTAGATGCAGGCGGCCCTGGAGCAGGTCGGGCATGTCCAGCAAGGCCGCCAGGCCAGGGCTGAGTTCGCGTGCCTGGATCAGGTCGTTGGCGTCGTTACCCACCACGAGACGCTCGCTCAACGGATAGGCCACGGCGCGGCCCTGGCTGTCGAACAGCACCAGTTGGGTATCCGGGGTGACGTTGTGACGGGCCAGCGTGGCGGACAGATTGGCCAATGTAAGGTCGGCGGCCAGCACCGGGCCCATGCCGATGCGCCGGGCGAGGGTGGTGCCGACTTGGCGGCTGGAATAAAACACATAGGGTTCGGTGGTGATCTGGTCATCGCTTTCTCCCGCGCTGGCGTACCATTCGCGTAGCCGGGGATCGTAGGGCTCCACGGCTTGTGGCACCTGACTGATCAGCTGCATGTGGCTATCGAAAAACTGATGAAGGGAATGTTGCTCGCCATTGCGACGCTCGATGGACCACACCTGATAGGTGGCTTGCGCTGGCGCATTGAGGAGAGCCTTCAAGTGCGCGTGTCGCAGGGGGCGGACCATGAAAAAATCGCCGTCCGGGTAGCCCAGGTAAAGCGAGTCCAGCTGCGGGTTGTCGCGCAAGGCCTGGATGAAGGGTTCGAACAGCGCCATACGCTGTGGCAGGCTGTCACTTTGTGCGGCGGGTGCGAGGGCGAGCAGGTTGAGCAAGTGGCGAATCGGCGTGAACGTCTGTTGAAGGTCCTGCTCTACGGCAAGCTGGATCTGCTGGGACAGCTTGGCGCTGCTGTCATAAATAATCTGGCTGGTTTGCCGGTAATGAAAAAAACCGAGAATCAGTGCGCTGATCAGTAGCAGGGCGCCAATCAGCAGGGCGATGTGAACATGCAGGGGCAGGCGTCGGGCGTAGCTACGAGCCGAGTGGAACATGCAGAACTCCTGTGGCAGCCATCTTCCAATGAGGCCCAGAGGGCTTGCTTCTCAGCTTAGCGATAGGGCCTCAGGTCTGCCTGCGCAGGCGGGTGGTCAGGCTGGCTGAAAGACCGCCTAGGCCATTGGCAATGCTCAGGGAGCAGCCGCAGCGTTGCGCGATGGCCTGTACGATGGCCAGCCCCAGTCCGCTACTGCCGCCCTGGCCGTGTCGCCAGAAACGCTGGGTGAGATGTTGCATGTGCTCATCGGCGATGCCGGGGCCATGGTCACGCACGGTAAAATCGACAGTGTCGTCGATGTGTTCTACCTGCAGTTCGACGGATGTGCCTGGCGCGGTATGGCGCACCGCGTTCTCCAGCAGGTTGCGCAGTGCGGTGATGGCCAGAGAAGGCGGCATGTCCAGCGGGGCGGGCGACAGGTCTTCGCCCAGGTGCAGGATGATGGGCGTGTCATGGGACGTGCTGACATCCTCGATGGCCAACCGGGCAATGTCCGCAGCGTTGCACCGCAGACCATCGTCGAACGGCACGTCGCCGTCCAGGCGCGCGAGCAGCAGCAGTTGTTCCAGGGTGCATTGCAGGCGGTTGGCACCTTCTTCGGCGTGGGCCAGCGCCTGGGCGGCGGTGGCGCCTTCGGTCATGCGCGCCACCTGCAGGTGAGTCTTGATCGCGGTCAACGGGCTGCGCAGTTCGTGGGCGGCGTTGTCGGTCAGGCTGCGTTCGCGTTCAACGGCCTCGGCAATGCGTCGTAAGAGCTGATTTTGCGAGGCCACCAGCGGTCGCAGTTCGCTCGGTAGCGCCGGCACCTGCAGGGGTTGCAGGTCGTCGGCACCGCGCTGAGTCAGCGCATCGCGGATGCGTTGCAGCGGCGCCAGGCCATGGGCAATGCCGAGCCAGAGAATCATCAGGCTGCCCAGCAAGGCCAACCCGACCGGCACGGCGGCGCTCAGCCAGATCGAGTGTTCGATGACAGTGCGCTCATCGATGCGGTCGGCGGTGGTGATGCGCAGGTCGTCCTGGATCAGCGTGAAGCTGCGCCAGGGAATACCTTCGATGACCTGGGTGCGGAAGCCTTTGCCGCCGGCATCCAGTTGGCGATCCGGGGTGGAATGGCTGCGCGAGAGAATTTCGCCGCGCAGTGAGCTGACCTGGCAGGTCAGCCCGTTGGGAATACCTAGCTGTTCGGCGCTCAGGCGGCGTTCGTGCATCTCGTTGCGCACCGGTTGCGGCACCTGGGCGATCAGCCCGGCGACCATGCGTGCGGAAGAGGCCAGGCGCTGGTCGAGCGACCGCATCATCTCATCGCGCAGGTCATAGAGCATCCAGGCTGCCGCCAGTGACCAGAGCAGTAGAAAGGCCGTGCCAAGGATCAGCGACAGACGCAGGCGCAGGCTCATGGCTCGGCAGTCGCGCGCACGGGCATGGAGTCGCCGACGGGGCCGAGGCGGTAACCCAGGCCACGCACGGTTTCGACGATGCTGGGGCCCAGCTTGCGACGAAGGTGGTGGATGTGCACGTTGAGGGCGTTACTTTCCACATCGTCGCTGAAGCCGTAGACCGCATCCTTCAATTGCGCGCTGCTCAGCACGCGATCACGGTTGTTCAGCAGGGTTTGCAACAAGGCTTGTTCGC
Organism: Pseudomonas sp. B392_1p; assembly: GCF_052245235.1. Classification (NCBI taxonomy): domain Bacteria; kingdom Pseudomonadati; phylum Pseudomonadota; class Gammaproteobacteria; order Pseudomonadales; family Pseudomonadaceae; genus Pseudomonas; species Pseudomonas sp. B392_1p. The sequence goes on along the minus strand of NZ_JBQPXM010000015.1, from coordinate 14,708 downwards.
GGCGTGACAGGTCCACCGGCACGCCATCGAGGAAGGCTTGGCAACCGCTCGGGTCGTAGCGCAGGCGACCATGCTCGATCAGGTTCACGCAGCGTCCGGCGGCACGCCGCAGCAGGCTGTGCAGGCGCGCGGCCAGTTCGCGTAGGTCGAAGGGTTTGAGCAGGTAATCGTCGGCGCCGGCTTGCAAGCCGGCAACCCGCTCGGCCACTGCGTCACGGGCGCTAAGAATCAGTACCGGCAGGTTCAAGCCCTGGCGGCGCAAACGCTGCAGCAGGGCAAGGCCGTCTTCATCAGGCAGGCCGAGGTCAAGGATCAGCACATCGAAACAGGCGGCGTGCAGCATAGCCTCGGCCTGCGCAGCGGTGGTGGCATGGTCGACGGTCAGCCCTTGGGCGTTCAGCCCGGCGACGATGCCGTGGGCGATCAGGGTGTCGTCTTCGGTGAGTAAGACATGCATGCGCATTCTCACGGCAAGAAAAGAGAGGTTGGCATTATGCCCAGCTGGTCATCACTTGGCTGCCGTAGGCGGTGTCGAGGCATTCAGAAAGGGAGTGGCGGCGCCCGTAGCGCCTAACGCTCTCGCTTTACGGGAGAGTGCTTTCAGAGTTTCCCTTAATGCTCCGTTAATTCTGCCCCAGCAACATATCCCTATGTGGCGTGTGAGTTTTTTTGTCGCACCCAATTGATGCGTGGTTTTCTCGATGTTCGCAGGGGGAAGAACAATGAAAATGAAACGTACATTCACGGTGGCCATTGCGGCCCTTGGGTTAGGGATTGCCAGCGCCCATGCCGTGGACGGCGACGCCAAGTCCGGCCAGCAGGCGGCTGCCATCTGTGCCGCCTGCCACCAGGTTGACGGCAACGGCATGAACATCCCAGGCGGGGAATCCTGGCCGCGTTTGGCCGGGCTGGATGCCGATTATCTGCTCAAGCAACTGCAGGATATGAAGAGCGGCAAGCGCACCAGTGCGACCATGACGCCGTTCGCGAACATGCTCAGCGAGCAGCAGATGCGCGATGTCGCGGTGTATTTCAGTCAGTTGCCCACTCGCTCCGCCAAGGGCGGAGAAAAGGCCAGCGCCGACGAGCTGGCCCACGGCGAAAAACTCGCGACCGTAGGCGACTGGGATCGCTACATCGTGCCGTGCCAAAGCTGCCACGGGCCGGACAACCAGGGTGTGGGCGCGCACTTCCCGGGAATTGCCGGACAGCACGCCGATTACCTTGCCGGCCAATTGCGCGCCTGGAAGAACGGCACGCGTGACAACGATCCGCAACATTTGATGCTGGCCATTGCCGAGCGTCTGGACGAGCGTGACATCCGTGCGGTGTCGCAGTGGCTCTCGCGTCAATCGGCCCGGTGATCAGGAGCGAATCGATGAACATCTCCACACGTTATTTTCCACAGGCCTGGGCGTTCGCCGCTCTGGTCAGCCTGGTCAGTCTGAATGTGCAGGCCGAGGCGCGTTATCCGGCCAATGTCCCGCAGCCCAAGGAAGGGCAGTTCGTGCATGTACCGCCCACCATGGAAGACCTGGAAAAAAACAACATGCACCCGGAACTCAAACGGGTGATTCGTCGGGGGCATGACCTGTTCGTGAACACCCAGCAACTGCGCGGCAAGAACGTGTTCAACAACATGAACTGCAGCAGTTGCCACATGGGCGAAGGGCGTCAGCCGTTTGCCGGTCCGGTGTGGCCGGCGGCGGTCACTCTGCCGGACTTTCGCGGCAAGAACGGTCATGTGAATAACCTGGAGGAGCGCATTGCCGGCTGCTTCAGCTACTCCATGAACGGCAAGCCGCCCGCCTATGGCAGCGATGACATGATTGCCCTGGCGGCCTATCACCAGTGGCTGGCCAAGGGCGTGCCCATGTATCCCGGGGGCCAGATCTATGGGCGTGGCTACCCACGCCTGCCAGAGCCGGCCAAGGGCATGGACTATGCCCGCGGCAAAAAGGTCTTCGAAACCAATTGCGTCATGTGCCATGGCGCCGACGGCAGCGGCCTGGTGCAAAATGGCAAGGTGGTGTTCCCGGCTACCTGGGGCGACGGCTCGAATAACTGGGGGGCTGGCCTGGTCCGGCATTTCACCCTGGCCTCGTTCGTCAAACACAACATGCCGCTGGGCCGGCCGAACAGCTTGAGCGATCAGGACGCCTGGGATGTGGCCTATTACATCAACAGCCAGGAACGTCCGCAGGAGCCCCGTTACACCGGCGATGTACGAGAAACCCGCGAGAAGTATCTGAAGACCTTTCACGCGAACACCAGCTACGGCCTGAAGGTGAACGGTCGACTGTTGGGTGATCATGACAACGTCGGCGAAAAGGACTTCCTCAAGCCCGACGTGCTGCGGCCACGCACCTTTACCGCAGAGTAACGAGGGCAGTCCATCGCGCTCGGTCGACGGGCTGTGAGCCTGCCTGCTGTGCTAAACGCCACGTCTTCCTGCTTGGGAGACGTGGCGTTTTTATTGGCGCGAATTTATTGGTTGTGTTTGCTGGGGCACTCGTTACGCAGGGGTGGGATGGAAGTGCGCAGTGACCGGGCAGCCTGCCGCAAGAGGTGACTTCGTCGGCGGGTGTTTACGATCGGCGCTGATTACGGACATGCTGCCCGTCAGGCAATGGCCTTGTTGCGTCGGGTCAGCAGCCGCTTGATGAGATGCGTCAACAGCGCCACCAGCAGCACCAGCAGGCTGCCGAGCAGAACGTTGAGCAGACGGCTTTGTGGATCGTTCCAATCCAGCGCCAGGCTTTCGCGCAACAGCAGGCAGCACAGCGTGGTCTGCAGGGAAAACAGCAGGTAATGGTTGGCCTGCAGCGCACGGTTGAAGAACAGTACGGGCAGCAGGCAGGCGCTCAGCATCAGCGGGGTGAGTAGGCTATGCCCAACGGCGGTGAGCAGCGCGCTGGCGATCAGCACCACCACAACTGTTTGCAGCACGCGCTTGAAGCTGGGCACCACATTCAGCTGCAGGGTAATCACCACGGTCAGGCTCAGCCAGTAGCCATGACCCAGTTGCAGCACGTCATTCAGCCAGCCGGCTACGCCAAGGGCCACCATGCACGCCAGTGCGTGCAGGGCCCATTGCTGTTGGGGGGCTTGCCGAGCATGGTTGCGCAGCACCTTGAGCACGGCGAGCAGGCGCGGCATGGGAGGCCAGGTGGGCAAGGCATGCAAGCCGCGCAGGATGAAGGCGAGCAGGGTGGTCCACAGGCCGCCGAGAATGAACAGGGCGGACACCGCCGCCGGCGAATGCAGGTCCCCTTCGCCGTAGCTGCCCTGGCCCAGGCACAGGCAAACCGCCAAGGCCAGGCCGAGCTTGCCGGCCTCGTTGCCATAGCGCTGCAAGAGGGCCAATAGCAGCCCCATGGCGGCGAACAACATCAGGCTGGCCAGCGGTTGCGTGCCCGACCAGTACCCCACACCGGCGCTGCAGGCGCCCACGAGCGTAATCAGCAGCATGCGCAGCATGCCAAAGCGATGCAGGGGGTTGGCCAGCGATGCCTGGAAAGCGCCCAGCGCAGCCCACAGAAACCCGTTGTGGCCACTGACCAGACCCAGTGCCAACGGCAATGCACAGCCGACAGTCGCCATGCTGGCGATGCTCCAGGCCGAGGCACGGATTCGCCAGCGACGGGCGTGAGGTCGAACCTGGGCCATATCAGCAGCGAAGGCAGGCAAGGAAGTAACGAGGCGAGACGTTATCAGCTTGCGTAGGGTACGGAACAACACGCGGCGCTACCCACACCACGGGTTTTAACGGCCTACAGAGAATTCCCCGGGACATTACATTGAGCTTCCTGTCAGGCCATTCGGGCATCTGCGCAAGACGCACCTGGCTGTTGCAGATTAAGAATATTGCGACGGCTAACCCTTAGAGGGACGCCCATGGGCAGCCTCGTATCACCGCCATACGGCTGCTGCGCTCGGCTTGCGCCTGGAGGATAGACTGGCCGTTATGACGAATGTTCAATCACAGCGGCCTGGCGCGCCCGGTCAGTTCCAGGGCCATTTCACTGGCGTAGCTGTCGGTCATTCCCGCGATGAAGTCGATCATACGCAAAAAGGCATGGTGCAACGGCCGGCGGGGATCAGGGGCATTATTGCCGAGCAGATCCAGAACCCGCCGATGCTTGAACGAGGGCGTGCGCCCGCCGTGCTGTTCCAGCGCGGCGCCGCAAAAAGCGTTGAGCAGGATTTCCAAAGTGGTGTAGGCGCCGATCTCATGCAAGGTCTTGCGTTTGTCCTGAAAGATCTTCTCCCTCGCGGTGGCCTTGGCTTGCTGTACGCAATAGCGCGCCGGGCCATGCATGTGTTCGACCAAATCGCCGCGTAGTGTACCGGCCAGCAGGTTGTCGCGCTGTTCGACGAAGGCACGAGCTGCAGCGTTGGTCAGATGCTCGATGGCCTTGCCGCGCAGGATCGCCAGCTTGCGCCGCCGCGAGTCGTTGGGGCCGAGCATGCGGTAGGTTTCCGGCAGGTCGTCACCGACCAGACTGAGCAGCAGCGACTCGACTTCCGGATAGTCGAGCAGGTTCATTTCCAGGCCGTCTTCCAGATCGATCAGCGCGTAGCAGATATCGTCCGCCGCCTCCATCAGGTACACCAGAGGATGTCGGGCCCAGCGGTGCTCGGCAATTTGTGGCAGGCCTAGCTTCTGAGCGACATTCTGCAGAATCGGCAGTTCGCTCTGGTAACAGCTGAATTTGTGTTTCTTGTAGCCCTGGGCTTCGGCGTGCTGCGCGCTCCAGGGGTATTTGAGGTAGGTGCCCAGGGTGGCGTAGGTCAGGCGCATGCCGCCGTCGAACTGGTGATATTCCAGTTGGGTGAGCACACGGAACCCTTGGGCGTTGCCCTCGAAGTTAAGGAAGTCGCTGCGCTCGATTTCACTCATCTCGTCCAGCCAGCCGCGTCCGGCAGCCTGCTGAAACCAATGGCGGATGGCATCTTCGCCGGAATGGCCGAAGGGCGGATTACCGATGTCATGGGCCAGGCATGCGGACTGCACGATCATGCCGAGGTCGGCGGGGTCGCACCAGGCGGGTAATTCATCCCGTAACACTTCGCCGACGCGCATACCCAGGGACCGGCCGACGCAGCTGACTTCCAGCGAGTGGGTCAAGCGGGTATGGATATGGTCGTTGCTGGTGACCGGGTGCACCTGGGTCTTGCGACCTAAACGGCGGAAGGCGCCGGAAAAAATCACCCGGTCGTGGTCCTTGTGGAACGGACTACGTCCAGGTTCTTCGCTGCTGAGCGGCTTGCCGAGACGTTCTTGGTTAAGCAGGGTCTGCCAGTCCACAGGCCTATCCTCATCCAGGGAAAGGCCGTTAGCTTCGACGTTAATGAACCACCCTGCAAGCGAGCCGGCGAGTGGCGCAGGGGTGACGGTTGGCAGGGTGGACAACAGTTTCGATTGCTCACCGAGCGCGATCGTTGGAGGTGGAAAGTGGCCTACGGGTCTCCTCGGAAGTTGTAAGAGCCAGCTTGCTGGCTACTCGTTGCAATCAAGTCCGTCATCGTCAGCAAACTGGCTCCGACCTGATGGAACCGATGGCGCGGCTGACTCACATTGCTAAAGTCGATGCTGGATTGGCCGGCGTTGCAATGTGGGGTGGGGATTGCCGTTCTCTGCTTTTTTTTGCATGGCGCGCACCACCGGATAGACCAACAGGCCGACCCGGGCAAGCTTGCCGATGACTCCCAGACGTTTGCCGAACAAGGCCAGAAACGCGGTGCCGGCGAGCATCATCGGCGTGGTGTTGCTCGCTCGCGACTGCGAAGAGCTGGCGCTGAACAATTGGCGAAGGCCGTTCAACGGGTGGCGGATGGGCTCAGAGTGGTAGCGCAATTGCTGGCGGTGCATTTCCATGCGCAAGCGCACCAGCTCCTTGCGTTGTTCGTGCAGCGGTGGGGTAGTGAGGGGGCTCATGGCAGCAGGCGCTCCCGGTTGCGGGCCAATTCTTCCACGGTGGCATGAAAGAGTTTTTCTCCCTGGCGAGCCAGATGCACGACCTTGACCAGGCAGATCGCCAGGCCGATGGCATACAGCACGCACAGGGCAATGATGGCGAGCATGCGGTGGGTTTCCCAGGCGGCGATCACGATGGCTGCCGACAGGCCTATCACCACCAGCAAGCCAAAGATCAGGCTCAGCGCGGCGTAGATAAACAGACGGAAGGTACGCGACTTTTCTTCCTTGAACTCCAGGCCGAACAGTTCCAGGTGACCCTGCAGCAGACCGAGCGCCGCGCCACCGAGCCGCTTCAGGGAGGGCTCGGTGCCTGGCTCGCCAGTGGGGGTGGTTGCGTCCATCACAGGACCTCTCAGCGCCGCGGAGCAGTTAACAGGCCTAGCAGGAAGCCCACTCCGGCAGCGATGCCCAACGATTGCCAAGGGTGGGTGTAAAGGTAATCCTCGGTGGCCTGCCGGGCCGCCTGGCCTTGCTCGCGCATGCTCGCTTCGCTGTCCTTGAGCATTGACTTGGCCCGTTCGATGTTCTCGGTGATCTTGCCGCGCAATTCTTCGGTTTGCCCGCCAGCACTGTCCTTGGTCTGGTTCAACAAACGCTCGGCATCGCCAATCAGTGTCTGAAACTCCGCTCGCAAGGCCCGCTGCGCGTCATGCAGGTTGCGCCGGTGGGCTTCCTTGTCGATGGGGGACCGGGATTGGGTATCGAACGAGCTCGAGGTGTCGGGCTGTTGGGACGGGTCAAACGGGTCGTTCAGGGCCATGATTGTCTCCTGATGCCGATGGGTGTCCCTGTTTCTGAGCATCGAAGCGGGGCAAGGTTCCTTGAGAAAACGCGAGATCCTTCGCTGAGGGATTAAATGGCCGACGTAGGAAGAATAGAAAACGCAGCATCATCCACGAAGTGTGCCGGTGTAGCGCTCCATGTATTTGGCGATCAGTTGTGCCTCGGTCAGTGCGGGCGGGGCTCGGCGGATGCCGCTGAGCTCACCGAGGTGCTCGCCGAGGGCGCGGGTCTCGGCGCTCGTCGACTGTGCGCACAATTCAAGCATGCGGGGCACCGCATCGCTCTCACCTAAATGGAGGTCCAGCGCAAATTCTTTGCGTAACTGGCGCCGTATGTGTTGCATGCACGCGAGAATTTCCCTGGTCAGTTCCACGCCTGTATTCCTCTAGTTGGTGGTAACTCCACAGAGCACCAGCCGAGCAAGAGCCATACCAGTCACGGCAATGCCAGGAATGACGCGGACATGCAGTCGCTTGCCATTGGCGAAGTGCACAGCAGGGGTGCGTATTGCACCGTTTCTGCGAAGGAGCATCCGGCAGGGATGCCCCGTTGCAGGGCGCGCGCTAAACTGCGCACATCAACATGAGGAGTATTGCGATGCCTCCCGAATGCCAACTCTTCGGCACCCTGGGCTGTCATTTATGCGAAGTGGCCGAGGCACTGCTGATGCCTTTTGTCGAACACGGCTTGTTGGTCGAGCTGGTGGATATCGCCGAGCATGAGGAATGGATGGAGAAGTACGCGCTGACCATCCCCGTCTTGCGCCGCTGCGATACCGGTGCGGAGTTGAACTGGCCGTTCGACGGTGAACAGGTGGTTGAATTTCTGCGATAACGAGCCTGCTGATCGCCAGCGAGTTGGCTCTACAGCTGCACATCACTCACCTCCGCTCGGTGGACAATAAAAACGTTGTCCACCCTACAGGCAACTGAGGCCTCGTTTGCATCGACCGAGGCCAGCCGGAAGCCTCGCGAGCGACAGCGAGCCGCCCGCCGCTCAATTAATGCTGATGCAGTTCACTGGTCGGTTGTGCATGGCTGCCATGACCCATCAGCCACGCCTGGTGTGGCCCGGGCAGCGTCCACAAGCCGAAGAGAATCACCAGCAGGCCACCGGCGATACGCACGCCGCGTTTGCGCAGCAGGGCGGTAAGGCGCTCGGCGGCAAGCCCGGTCGCCAGAAGCACCGGCCAGGTGCCGAGGCCGAAGGCGAACATCAACAGCGCGCTGTCCAGGGCATTGCCCTGGCTGGCAGCCCATAACAGGGTGCTGTACACCAGGCCGCAGGGCAGCCAGCCCCACAGCGCGCCGAGAATCAATGCGCGGGGCACGCTGCTCACCGGCATGAAACGCCTGGTCAGCGGCTGGATAAACCGCCACAAGCCACGGCCCAGGGCCTCGATGCGCGTCAGACCACTCCACCAGCCGGCCAGGTATAGCCCCATGCAAATCAACAGCAGGGCTGCGACCACACGCAGCGCCATGGCGGCCGGACTGCTGGCCACGGCCCAGCCGGCCAGGCCAATCAGCAAGCCAGCGGCGGCATAACTGAAAATTCGCCCAAGGTTGTAGCCCAGCAGCAGCCGCACCCGGCGCCCGCGCTGTTCAGCCGGGATAGCCAAGGTCAGCGCGCCCATCAGGCCGCCACACATGCCCAGGCAATGGCCGCCCCCCAACAGGCCGAGGATCAGCGCCGAAACCAGCTGCGGGGCGAGTTCAAGCACGCGGGTCGTCCTGCTCCGGTTGTTTGTCGTCGGCCTTGTCGACACCGGCCAGGTGCTTGGGATCGTCGTCGTCGAACAGGATGCTGTGGGCGGGGCTGTCCAGGTCATCGTACTGACCATTGTCCACGGCCCAGAAGAATAGCCAGATGGCCAGGCCGACGACGATGACGGCCACGGGAATCATGAAATACAGAGCGGCCATGGGAACCTCCGGTAGGCTGCGAGCGGCGTCAATCCGCCGTTGCTGGCGAAAGTGCCGTGCCGGCGCTGGCCTGGTGTCCAGGTGTGGGCTGGCCAGACAGGCGCAAGGCATTCAACACCACCAGCAGGGAACTCACCGACATGCCGATTGCCGCCCAGGCCGGGGTTACCCAGCCAATGGCGGCGAAGGGCAGGATCAACCCATTGTACGCCGTTGCCCAGCCCAGGTTTTCAATGATGATGCGCCGTGTGCGCCGGGCAATCGGCAGCGCCTGGACCAGGCTGTCGAGTCGGTTGGAGAGCAGCACCGCGTCCGCACTGGTCTTGGCCAGGTCGGTGGCCGAGCCCATGGCCACGCTGATATCGGCGGCGGCCAGTACCGGCACGTCGTTGACGCCATCGCCAAGCATCAGCACTTTGCGACCTTTGCTGCGCAGTTGTTGCAGCACCTCAAGCTTGGCATCCGGTGTAAGCCCGCCACGAGCCTCTTCAATACCCAGTTGGCGGGCAATTTCACCGACCATCGGCGAGCTGTCGCCCGACAGCAGGAGGATGCGCCAACCCTGTTCGCGGCAGGCCTCGATCAGCGCCGGCGCATCGGCACGCAGACGATCATCAAGCACCAGCCAGGCCAGCGGGCCTTGTTCATCGCCGAGCAACAGCCACTGGCCTTGGTCACCGGGAATCGCCGGCGCCGGTTGGTCGTGCAGCGCGGCAACAAAGTCCGGCTGGCCGATACGCAGGCGACGTTCCTGGACCCAGCCTTCCAGACCCAGGCCGGGGTGGCTTTCCACTTGGTCGGCGGCCTGTGCGGCGCGGCCGAACGCGCGAGCGATGGGGTGTTCGGAACGGTTTTCCAGCGCGGCGGCCAAGGCCAGGCAGGCATCCTGGTCAAGATCGCGCAATGGGTGGATCGCGCGCAGGGTCAGACGGCCTTCGGTGAGCGTGCCGGTCTTGTCAAAGATCACCGTATCGATCTGGTTGAGGCCTTCCAGCACATGTCCGCGGGTGAGCAGCAGGCCGAGCTTGTGCAGACTCCCGGTGGCGGCCGTCAGCGCAGTGGGGGTGGCCAGGGACAACGCACAGGGGCAGGTGGCGACCAGCAGGCTGAGCACCACCCAGAAGGCGCGGTCCGAGTCGATCTGCCACCAGACGAGGCCAATCACAGTGGCCACCAGCAGCACGATCAGCAAGAACCAGTGCGCAACTCGGTCAGCCAGTTCGGCCAGGCGCGGCTTTTCGCTCTGGGCGCGTTCCAGCAGACGCACGATGGCTGACAGCCGCGTGTTATCACCCAGCGCCTGTACTTCCACGGTCAGCGGACCTTCCACGTTCAGGGTTCCGGCGGTGACCTGATCGCCGACACCACGCGGCAGGGGCAGGTATTCGCCGGTGAGCAGCGATTCATCGACGCTCGACTGGCCACTGAGGATGCGTCCATCGGCGGGCAGCAGGGCGCCGGGCTGGACCAATACCTGGTCGCCCAGTTGCAATTCGCTGAGCAGAATGCGCTGGCTCTGGCCGTCAGCGTCCAGGCGCAGGCAGGAGCCCGGCAGCAGGTTCACCAGCTGCGCGGTGGCCGCAGCGGTGCGTTCGCGGGCGCGGCGTTCAAGGTAGCGGCCGGCGAGTAGGAACAGCGCGAACATGCCCACGGCATCGAAATATAGCTCGCCCTGGCCGGTCAGCGTCGACCAGATCCCGGCCAGGTAGGCGCCGCCAATGGCCAAGGACACTGACACGTCCATGGTCAGGTGACGGGTGCGCAGGTCGCGCCAGGCACCGCGGAAGAATTGTCCGCAACAATAGAAGACGATCGGCGTGGTGAGAATCAGCGCCGTCCAGCGCAGGATCACGTGGAAGCTGTGGGACAGGTCGAGGTTGAATTCCGGCCAGGTGGCCATGGTCGCCATCATGACCTGGAACCACAGCAGGCCGGCCATGCCGATTTGCCGCAGGGCGCGGCGGTTCTCGCTGGCCAGTTGTTCGGCAGCCTTGTCGGCCTGGTAGGGGTGGGCGGCGTAGCCGACCCGGCGCAAGCTTTTCAACAGCTCGCTGAGGGGAATCTGACTGTCAGCCCAGCGCACCTGCAGGCGGTGATTGGACAAGTTGAGCCGCGCTTCGGCGACGCCCGGTAGGCTGCGCAAGTGCTTTTCGATCAGCCAGCCACAGGCGGCGCAACTGATGCCTTCCACCAGCAGGCAGGTCTCGGCGAGGTCGCCCTGGTGCTGGACGAAGGGCTGCTGAACGTCGGGCCGGTCGTACAGCGCCAGTTCGTCGCTGAGTTCCTGGGGAAATGTCTCGGGATTGGCCGACGGTTCGCTGCGGTGTCGATAATAGCTTTCCAGGCCGCCCTGGACGATGGCTTCGGCCACCGCCTGGCAACCGGGGCAGCAGAACTCACGGCGCTCGCCCAGTACCGGCGCGACAAAGCGGCTGCCGGAGGGAACCGGCAAGCCGCAGTGGTAGCAGGGGGTCGGATGGCTCATCGTGGCGCGGTTCAGTCGCCGAGGCTGACCGGTTCGCCGGACTGCAGATCCTTCTCTTCATACAGGCGCCAGGCCTGGCCGCCTTCCTGGCCGAGCAGCTCGATGAAACGACGGCCCTGGATGGTGTCGTCCTGCATCATGCCCTGGTAGCGACCCTCGCCTTGCGGTTGCAGGATGATGCGCCGGTCCTTTTCTTCCTGGGTCGGCGAAATCACGTTCAGCTCCAATTGCGGCGGGTTGCTGTAGCCGTCGAGCTGCAGCGTCGCCAGACCGGTCTCGTTATCGAGCGTGAGCATGGCTTTGAGGTTCAGCTTGCGCGCCAGTTGTTCTCGCTGCAGCGAGGTATTGATGCCCTTGCCGACGTCATAGTAATTGTCCACCACCATGCTCATCGGGTTCTTGATGGCGATTACCAGCAAGCTGGTGCCTAGGATCACGGCCATGGCAAGGATGCCGATGACGAACCAGGCCCAGAACTGCTTGTACCAGCGACTTTCGGATTGCGACTGCATACTAGCCCTTTTGCTTTAACGGACGACGGGGCCGATGAATCGGCTGTCGGCGTCATTGTTGATGCGTGCGTCATCCGCGGATTGGACGCGGAAGAAGATGGTGTTGGTGCTCGACGGCAGTTTTTCCGGCTCGATGGACAGCTCCACCGGAACCGAGAGCACTTCGCCGGCAGCGACGCGCACGTCGCGCCTGCCTTCAAAAACCAGGCCGTCGAGGCCATCGGCCTTGAGCGTGAACGTCATGTCCTGTTGTGCCTTGTTCATGATTTTCACGGTGTAGACGTTCTCGATGCGGCCTTCCTCGTTCTCGCGATACAGCACGCGGTCTTTGAGGACGTCGATTTGCACCAGCGGGCGGGCAGCTACGGCATAGATGAACAGGCTGAACATGGCCAGCAACGCTGCGGCGTAGCCGATCAGGCGCGGACGAATGAGACGGGTCTTTTGTCCGGACAGGTTGTGCTCGGTGGTATAGCTGATCAACCCGCGCGGGTAGTCCATCTTGTCCATGATGCTGTCGCAGGCGTCGATGCACGCGGCGCAGCCGATGCATTCGATCTGCAGGCCGTTGCGGATGTCGATACCGGTCGGGCAGACCTGCACGCACATGGTGCAGTCGATGCAATCGCCCAGGCCTTCGGCTTTGTAATCGGCGCCTTTCTTGCGCGGGCCACGGGCCTCGCCGCGGCGCGGATCGTAGGAGACGATCAGCGTGTCCTTGTCGAACATCACGCTCTGGAAGCGAGCGTAGGGGCACATGTAGATGCACACTTGCTCGCGCAGGAAGCCGGCGTTGCCGTAGGTGGCCAGGGTGAAGAAACCGATCCAGAACAGCGCCCAGCCGCTGACGTCGAGGGTCAGCAAGTTGGGGACCAGTTCGCGGATCGGTGTGAAGTAGCCGACGAAGGTGATCGCCGTGGCCAGTGCGACGCCCAGCCAGATGGCGTGCTTGGCGAGACGGCGGAAGAATTTGTTGGCGCTCATTGGCGCCTTGTCAAGCTTGATGCGCTGGTTGCGGTCACCTTCAGTGACCTTTTCGGCCCACATGTAGACCCAGGTGAACACGCTTTGTGGGCAGGTGTAGCCACACCAGACGCGACCGGCAAACACGGTGATGAAGAACAGGCCAAAGGCACAGATGATCAGCAGCGCGGACAGCAGGATGAAATCCTGGGGCCAGAAGGTGGCGCTGAAAATATGGAATTTACGCTCGGGCAGGTCCCAGAACACCGCCTGGCGGCCGTTCCAGTTCAGCCACACCGTGCCGAAATAAAGCAGGAAGAGCAGGGCACCGCCGAAACGGCGGAAGTTGCGGAACACGCCGGTAAAGGCGCGGGTAAAGATCTTTTCACGCGTGGCGTAAAGGTCGACGCTTTCGGCCGATTTGACCGTGGGAGTCACATTTCTAACGGGAATCTGTTCGCTCATCAGTACGTACCACAGCTTTAAGTGGATGCCCTGGGTGATGCATGCCACCCAGGGTCAATTAGCCAGCTACCTATGGTACGCCTGAAGGTTCCTTTTACAGTGCGACCTTAGGTCGCATTGGAGCGTTAGTTTTTCTCTCCAGCGCTCTGAGACAGGCTGTACACATAGGCAGCAAGCAGGTGCACCTTGTCGTTGCCCAGGAAGGCTTCCTGGGCCGGCATGTGACCGTTACGGCCGTGGCGCAGGGTCTGCGAGATCTGCGCGAAGCTGGAACCGTACAACCATACGCGGTCGGTCAGGTTCGGTGCGCCCAGCATCTGCAAGCCCTTGGCATCCGGACCATGGCAGACTACGCAATTGGTCTCGAAGATCTTTTGACCTGCGGCAAGATCAACCTTAAGTCCTTCCGGATTTTCCAGGCCAGACAGGCTGCGTACATAACCCGCAGTGTGGCGGATGCCGTCTTCGCCAATCACGTCCTTCCAGCCCGGCATGGCGGCGGTGCGGCCGTGCAGGATGGTGGTCTTGATGGTGTCCGGCTCGCCGCCGTACAGCCAGTCGTCGTCAGTCAGGTTGGGGAAGCCATAGGCGCCCTTGGCGTCGGAGCCGTGGCATACCGAGCAGTTGGAGGCGAACAGACGACCGCCCATTTTCAGGGCTTGCTCGTCCTTAGCCACTTCGGCCACCGGCATGGCAGCGTACTTGGCGAACAACGGGCCGTACTGCTCGTCGGCCTTGGCCACTTCCTTTTCCCACTGGGCAACGCCCGTCCAGCCATTTTCGTAGCCGGGCAGGATGCCTTTCCAGTTACCCAGGCCAGGGTACAGGGCCAGGTAACCGAGGGAGAAGACGATGGTGCCGATGAACATCATGAACCACCACTTGGGCAGAGGATTGTCATATTCCTCGATGCCGTCGTAGGTGTGTCCGGTGGTTTGCTCCGAACTGTCCGGACGCTGGCCCTTGCGGGTCGCGAACAGCAGCCAGGTCAGCGCCGCAATGGTGCCGAGGCTGAGAATGGTGACGTACCAATTCCAGAAACTGGTCATTCGTTATTACTCCGGGAATCTTTTTCTTCGCGCTGGTCGGACTTGGACTCATCGGCGAAGGGCAGGTTGGCGGCTTCGTCAAAACCCTTCTTGCGTTTGCTGTTGTAAGCCCAGAGCACCACGCCGATGAAGGCGATGAATACCACCAGGGTTCCGAGACCGCGTATGAGCCCAATTTCCATAGCTGCGTTACCGTTTGTTCGTGAGCGAGGTGCCAAGGACCTGCAGGTAGGCAACCATAGCGTCCATTTCGGTCTTGCCCTTCACGGCATCCTTGGCAGCGGCGATGTCTTCGTCGCTGTAAGGCACGCCCAAGGTGCGCAAGGCCTGCATTTTCTTGGCGGTGTCCTTGCCGTCGAGGCGGTTTTCCACCAGCCAGGGGTAGGACGGCATCTTCGACTCGGGCACTACGTTGCGCGGGTTGTACAGGTGCGCACGGTGCCAGTCATCGGAGTAACGACCGCCAACACGGGCCAGGTCCGGACCGGTACGCTTGGAGCCCCACAGGAACGGGTGATCCCAGACGCTTTCGCCGGCCACGGA
>NZ_JBQPXM010000014.1:0-123888 GCF_052245235.1 Pseudomonas sp. B392_1p | reverse complement strand
GAAGGTTTCGTCCCCTTCGTCTAGTGGCCTAGGACACCGCCCTTTCACGGCGGTAACAGGGGTTCGAGTCCCCTAGGGGACGCCATTTTCTTGCCCACGCCTTTTGTGGGATTTAAGGGTCACCCTTGTGGTGGCCCTTTTGTTTTGCCTGTCTTTTTATCCCTGGCATATCGCTCACTGAATCAGCGTCACAGAACGGCTTGATTGGTTGATGTCACGTCGGCCCCGCAACGCTGTTGTGGGGCCACGTGGGCTGCTCAGCGTGACTCGACGAAAGTGCGGATACGCTCGGCGGCTTCCACGCATTCTGCCAGTGGTGCGACCAAGGCCATGCGTATCCGGTTACTGCCAGGGTTTACATCATCCACTTCACGCGACAGGTAGGTGCCGGGTATCACCGTGACATGCTGCTGAGCGAACAGGTCGCGGGTGAAGGCTTGCTCGTTCATGGAAGTGCCTGCCCACAGATAGAAGCCGCCGTCCGGACGACGCACATCCAGTGCGGGGGCGAGGATCTCCAGCACCGCATCGAATTTTTCCCGATACAGGCTGCGATTGGCACGTACATGCACTTCATCGTTCCAGGCGGCGACACTGGCGTGCTGTGTCTGTACCGGCAGGGCGCAGCCGTGGTAGGTGCGATACAGCAAGAAGGCTTTGAGGATCTCGGCATCACCGGCCACGAAACCGGAGCGCAATCCCGGCAGATTGGAGCGCTTGGATAGGCTGTGAAACACCACGCAGCGCTTGAAATCGTGACGACCCAGTTCAGCGCAAGCGGTCAGCAGCCCGGCGGGCGGGTTTTGCTCGTCGAAATACAGCTCGCTGTAGCATTCGTCGGCGGCGATGACGAAGTCGTGCTCATCGGCCAGATGAATCAGTTTGTTCAAAGTGTCCAATGGCAGCAGGGCGCCGGTCGGATTGCCGGGCGAGCAGAGAAACAGGATCTGAGTGCGTTGCCAGGTGTCAGGGGTCACTGCGTCGAAATCAGGGATGAAGTTGTTCTGCGCCAAACAGGGAAGGTAATGCGGCGTGGCGCCGGCGAGCAGGGCGGCGCCCTCATAGATTTGATAAAACGGGTTTGGGCTCATAACCAGGCCGCCGCGCTCGCGGTCGAAAACCGCCTGCACGAAAGAAAACAACGCCTCGCGGGTGCCGCTGACCGGGAGCACGTGTCGAGCCGGATCAAGCCAGCCGGAAGGCACCCGGAAGCGACCTGCACACCATCGGGTAATGGCTTCGCGCAAGGCGGCAATGCCCAGTGTCGTCGGGTAGCTCGACAGGTGCGCAAGGTTGGCGCTCAGCGTTTCGGCGACGAAGCTCGGCGAGCTGTGCTTGGGTTCACCGATGGACAGGGCGATGTGCGTCTTGTCAGCGGGCGGCTGCACGTCGGACAGCAGTCTGCGGAGCTTCTCGAAGGGGTAGGGTTGCAGCAGGTTCAGGGATGGATTCATGGGTTTTCCGGGGCTCGGGCCCCCGGGCTCCGCCTGCGAGCTGCGGCAGGCAGGTGGCGTCCGAAGGCGGCGGTGGGTAGATCAGATGCTGATGCGGTTGAGATCGAGGTTTGGCGCCCCGTCCACGGTCAGTTGCTCGACGATGGCCTGTTGCAGGCGCGCACAGAATTCCGGGTCGGACAGGGGTTGGTGATTGGCGTCGGTGACAAAGAAGACGTCCTCGACCCGCTCGCCTAGCGTGGTGATCTTGGCGTTTTGCAGCGACAGGTCGAAATCGAGGAAGATTTTGCCAATGCGCGCCAACAGGCCGGGGCGGTCAGGGGCGATCAATTCGAGGACAGTAACCGGGCGCTGGGCATCATTGTGGATGGTGACTTGCGGGGCGAAGGCGAAATGCTTCTGCTGGCGGCTGATACGGCGCTGGATGATTGCCGGATAGTCATCGGGACTCTTCAGGGCCTCGATCAGGCCGTTGCGGATCCGCTCGACGCGCTCGGGCTTGTCGAGCAGGCGTTCGCCATCACCGTCCAGAACAATGTAGGTGTCCAGGGTAAATTGGCTGCTTGAGGTAATGATGCGGGCGTCGTGAATGCTCAGGTTGAGCTGGGCCATAGCTGCCACGGTGACGGCAAAAAAGTCATGCTGATCGGGGGCGTAGATGAAGATCTGCGTGGCGCCTTCGACTCCGCGCTGGGCAGTCTCGCGCATGAGTACCAGTGGATCGCTGCCGTTGGGGTGCTGAATGATTGCCTCGGTGTGCCAGGCAATGTCGCTGGCAGTGTGGCGCAGGAAGTAATCGTCGCCCAGTTGGGCCCATAGCTGTTCGGCGGCATCCGGGTCAATCCCGCGTTGCGCCAGAAGGTCGAGTGCGGCGCTTTGGGTTGCGCAAATCAGCTCCTCGCGATCCAAAGGGTTTTCCAGGCCGCGGTTCAGTGCGCGCTTGGTTTCCTCGTACAGCTGGCGCAGCAGGCTGGCTCGCCAGGAATTCCATAGCGACGGGTTGGTGGCATTTATATCGGCCACGGTCAGGACGTAGAGATAGTCCAGGCGGGTACGGTCGCCAACCAGTTGGGCGAAATCGTTGATCACCTGGGGGTCGGACAAGTCTTTGCGCTGCGCGGTGCTGGACATGGCCAGGTGGTTGCGCACCAGCCAGACGATCAGACGGCTGTCCCAGGGCGGTAGCTGATGGCGGGCGCAAAAGGCTTGCGCGTCGGCGGCGCCGACTTCCGAGTGATCGCCGCCACGGCCCTTGCCGATGTCGTGATACAACCCGGCGATATAGATCAGTTCGGGTTTGGGCAGCTGATCGATCAGGAGGCTGGCCAGGGGGAACTTGTCGGCAAGCTCTGGCCATTTGAATTTGCGCAGGTGCTTGATCAGGTTGAGGGTGTGGGCGTCGACCGTATAGATGTGGAACAGGTCGTGCTGCATCTGGCCCACAACCAGGCCGAACTCCGGCAGGTAGCGGCCAAGAATGCCGTAGCGGTTCATGCGTCGCAGATTGCGGTGGATGCCCTGGCTGGATTTGAACAGCTCAATGAACAGGCTGGTGTTGCGAATGTCCTGGCGGAACTCATCATCAATCAGGTAGCGATGATCGCGCAGTTGGCGAATGGTGTCGGCCCGCACGCCCTTGATTTCCGAGTGCTGGGCAAGCAGCACGAAGATTTCCAGTAGGGCGAACGGCGTACGCTTGAAAACTTGATCATGGGTTACTTCCAGATAGCCGTCGCGTACCTGGAAGCGGTTATTCAACTGGTAGGGTGGCGCGCTGTCGGGATGACTGAGGATGACCTCTTCAAAATGCTGTTTGATCAGGTCGTTGAGTTCGGCAACGCCCATCACGATGCGGTAGTACTTCTGCATGAAGCGTTCGACCCCCAGCTTGATGTCATCGTCGATGAAACCCAGCAGGCCGGCGATCTTGCGTTGATGGTCGAACAGTAGGCGGTCTTCGGCGCGGCCGGCGAGCATGTGCAGGGCGTAACGCACTTTCCAGAGAAATTCCTGGGCATGTGCGAGCATGTTGTATTCGCTTTCCAACAAAAAACCCTGGCTGAGCATGGCGTGCAGGTTCAGCGTCCCGAACTGCCGGCGGGCGATCCACAGGATGGTCTGGATGTCACGCAACCCGCCCGGCGAGCCTTTGACGTTGGGTTCCAGGTTGTATTCGGTGTCGTTGTATTTCGCGTGGCGCTTACGCAGTTCCTGGCGCTTGGCCACGAAGAATTCTTCGCTCGGCCACATCTGTTGTGGGCTGATGAGGGTCTGCATGTGCAGGCGCAGGTGCTCAGGGCCGGCGATGGTGCGACTTTCCATCAGGTTGGTGATCACAGTCAGGTCTGCGCGCGCCTCGATGCCACACTCATCCAGTGAGCGAGCGCTGTGGCCAACTTCCAGGCCAATGTCCCAGAGCAGGGTAAGGAAACCCTCAATGGATTCGCGAAACAGTTCGTGATCGTTGTCGGCCAGCAGGATCAGCAGGTCGATATCCGAATAGGGATGCAGTTCGCCACGACCGTAGCCGCCGACCGCCACGAGGGCGATGTCGGCATTCTGGCTCCAGGGGAAGCGGTTCCATGCGCGACGCAGGATCTGGTCGACGAACCAGGCGCGGTCCTCGACCAGGCGGCGAATATCGCGGCCTTCGGTGAAGCGCTTGTCGAGCACGGTGCGAGCGCGGCCAATGGCCTTCTTGAAGGCTGAGATAGGGCTGCTTTTGAGCGCCAGTTCGGCCTGGAATTGACCGGGGTCGAACAGTTCGGGATCCACCTGGGGCATGGCTGCGGCCTTGTTAGTGCAACATGGGGGCTCGGCGCTAGCAGGATTCAGGCCGATGTGTGTGCGATGGTGTCATCCTTGCGCAGGGTGAGGATCTCGTAGCCGTCGGCGGTGCACAGGATGGTGTGCTCCCATTGTGCGGACAGCTTGCGATCCTTGGTGATGGCGGTCCAGCCGTCGCCCAGGGTGCGGGTTTCCGGGCGACCCTGGTTGAGCATGGGTTCGATGGTGAACGTCATGCCTTCCTGCAACTCCAGGCCGGTGCCTGCACGCCCATAGTGCAAGACTTGCGGCTCTTCATGAAAAATTGCACCAATACCGTGCCCGCAATACTCGCGCACGATGGAGAAGCCATTTTTTTCTGCGTGCTTCTGAATCACTTCGCCGATATCGCCCAGGCGGGTGCCGGGCCGTACGAGTTCAATGCCTTTATACAAGCATTCCTGGGTGATCTTGCACAGGCGATCAGCCCACTCCGGCGTTTTGCCGATCAGGAACATCTTGCTGGTGTCGCCGTGGTAGCCATCCTTGATCACGGTGATGTCGATATTGATG
This sequence comes from Pseudomonas sp. B392_1p, assembly GCF_052245235.1. Lineage (NCBI taxonomy): Bacteria > Pseudomonadati > Pseudomonadota > Gammaproteobacteria > Pseudomonadales > Pseudomonadaceae > Pseudomonas > Pseudomonas sp. B392_1p. Next base: position 119,095 of record NZ_JBQPXM010000014.1, on the reverse strand, counting down.
ATGTCGCCATCCTTGAGCGGCTTGTCATTCGGGATGCCGTGGCAGACCACGTGGTTGATCGACGTGCAGATCGATTTTGGAAAGCCGTGGTAGTTCAGTGGCGCAGGAATGGCCTGTTGAACATTGACGATGTAGTCATGGCAGATGCGGTCGAGTTCATCGGTGGTGATGCCGGCTTTGACATGTTCTTCGATCATTTCCAGCACCTCGGCGGCCAGGCGGCCAGCGACGCGCATTTTTGCGATTTCTTCGGGAGTCTTGATGGAAACACTCATGGGAATACTCTTCGGCGCGTAGGGCGCAAGACAAAAAGGGAAGGCAAATGATAAACCAAAGCGACTAAGGACGGGCGACGCGGCGCTGCAAGGGACTACACTGGCCTGTAGCTTGTGATCCGCTTTTATGCTATAAAACGCGCCGCTCGACGGGCAGTGCCTGTCAGCGACCTTAATCCACACACGTATCGACACGGTTTTCTGGGTGCCCGCAAGGGTTGGAAATCGGGATGCGTGGAGGCCTAACCCGACTTATCGAGGAATTGAAATGTCTCAAGTCACTATGCGCGACATGCTGAAGGCCGGTGTGCACTTCGGCCACCAGACCCGTTACTGGAACCCGAAAATGGGCAAGTTCATTTTCGGCGCGCGCAACAAGATCCACATCATCAACCTGGAAAAAACCTTGCCGATGTTCAACGAAGCCTTGAGCTTCGTCGAAAAGCTGTCTTCGGGCAAAAACAAGATTCTGTTCGTTGGCACCAAGCGTTCCGCTGGCAAGATCGTTCGTGAAGAAGCTAGCCGTTGCGGTATGCCGTATGTCGATCACCGCTGGCTGGGCGGCATGCTGACCAACTACAAGACCATCCGTGTATCGATCAAGCGCCTCCGCGAGCTGGAAACCCAGTCCCAGGACGGTACTTTCGACAAGCTGACCAAGAAAGAAGCCCTGATGCGCACCCGTGATCTGGAAAAACTGGATCGCAGCATCGGTGGTATCAAGGATATGGGCGGTCTGCCTGATGCATTGTTCGTGGTTGACGTTGATCACGAGCGTATCGCTATCAGCGAAGCCAACAAGCTGGGCATTCCGGTAATCGGCATTGTCGATACCAACAGCAGCCCGGAAGGCGTTGACTACGTTATCCCGGGTAACGACGACGCCATTCGCGCCGTTCAGCTGTACCTGGGCGCCTTCGCCGACGCTGTACTGCGTGGCAAGAATGCCGGTGGTGTTGAAGAGTTCGTCGAAGAGTCCGCTTCCGAAGCCGCCGCAGGCTGAGCACGAAGCGCTTTGGCGTGACCCGTTGAGCAAAAAGGGGGCGAAGCCCCCTTTTTGCCACTTCCGAATTGAGTGTCCGGCCTGCCGGGCATCTGGTTGAAACCCTTTTTAGAGGATTGCTAACATGGCAGAGATTACTGCAGCCCTGGTCAAAGAACTGCGTGAGCGTACTGGCCAAGGCATGATGGATTGCAAGAAGGCCCTGACCGCTGCCGGTGGCGATATCGAAAAGGCCATCGACGACATGCGCGCCGCTGGTGCCATCAAGGCTGCCAAGAAGGCTGGCAACATCGCCGCCGAAGGTTCCATCGCAGTCAAGGTTGCTGATGATGGCAAGTCTGCCGTGATCATCGAAGTCAACTCGCAGACTGACTTCCTGGCCCTGCAGGAAGATTTCAAGGCGTTTGTCGCACAGAGCGTCGAAAAAGCGTTCGCCGCGGGTTACAGCGATGCTGCTCCGCTGATCGCCGACATGGAGCCGGCTCGCGAAGCCCTGGTTGCCAAGTGTGGCGAAAACGTCAACATCCGTCGCCTGACCCGCACCGAAGGTGATGTAGTCGGTGCCTACCTGCACGGCCATCGCATTGGCGTACTGGTCACCCTCAAGGGTGGTGACAGCGAACTGGCTCGTGAAATTGCCATGCACGTTGCGGCCAGCAACCCGCAGTTCGTCACTCCGGATCAGGTTTCCGAAGAAGCCGTGGCCAAGGAAAAGGAAATTTTCCTGGCGCTGAACGCCGACAAGATTGCCGGCAAGCCGGAAAATATCGTCGAGAACATGATCAAGGGCCGCATCAGCAAGTTCCTCGCTGAAGCCAGCCTGGTCGAGCAGCCGTTCGTCAAGGATCCGGAAGTCAAAGTCGGTGCGTTGGCCAAGAAGGCCGGTGCCGAAGTCGTATCCTTCGTGCGTTTCGAAGTAGGCGAAGGTATCGAGAAGGCTGAAGTCGACTTTGCTGCCGAAGTAGCCGCCCAGGTTGCTGCCAGCAAGCAGTAAGACAGGCGCGCTTCAAATGCTGTAGTTCCGAAGAGGCTGCCCGCTCACGCGTGCGGCCTCTTCGTCAAAGCAGGGCCAGTGAATTTGTTTGTCGGCCCCGGGGTGTTACCCCTTTATAGACAGGCGCTGATACAGCGCAACTATGCAGGCACAGGCCTGTGAATTTGAATTACGCCGCAGGAGAGACTCGCAATGGCTCAGCAGGTGAGTGGTCAGCAACCTCGCTATAAACGCATTCTGCTCAAACTTAGCGGCGAAGCCCTGATGGGGTCGGAAGATTTCGGCATCGACCCCAAGGTGCTTGATCGAATGGCGCTGGAAGTCGGCCAACTGGTTGGCATCGGCGTGCAAGTCGGCCTGGTGATTGGCGGTGGCAACCTGTTCCGCGGTGCTGCACTTTCCGCGGCCGGGATGGATCGTGTCACCGGTGACCACATGGGCATGCTGGCCACGGTGATGAACGCGCTGGCCATGCGTGATGCGCTGGAACGCTCGAATATCCCTGCGCTGGTGATGTCGGCTATCTCCATGGTCGGTGTGACGGACCATTATGACCGTCGCAAGGCCATGCGCCATCTGAAGACCGGTGAAGTGGTGATTTTCGCCGCGGGCACCGGCAATCCTTTCTTCACCACCGACTCGGCCGCTTGCCTGCGCGCGATTGAAGTCAGTGCCGATGTAGTGCTCAAGGCGACCAAGGTGGATGGCGTGTACACTGCCGATCCATTCAAGGACCCGAACGCCGAAAAATTCGAGCGCCTGACCTATGATGGCGTGCTGGATCGCAAGCTGGGTGTGATGGACCTGACCGCTATTTGCCTGTGCCGCGACCACAAGATGCCGCTGCGGGTTTTCAACATGAACAAGCCGGGTGCCCTGCTGAACATTGTTCTGGGTGGCGCCGAAGGAACCCTGATCGAGGAGTCGAACGAATGATCAACGACATCAAGCAAGACGCGCAGGAGCGTATGCAGAAAAGCCTGGAATCTCTGCAAGGCGCATTCGCCAAGATTCGTACCGGGCGTGCTCATCCAAGCATTCTGGACAGCGTCATGGTGTCCTATTACGGCAGCGATACCCCGCTGCGCCAGATCGCCAACGTGACCGTCGAGGATTCTCGCACCCTTGCATTGTCGGTATTCGACAAGGGCATGATCCAGGCTGTGGAAAAGGCCATCATGACTTCGGATCTGGGCCTCAATCCGGCTACTTCTGGGACGACCATCCGCGTACCGATGCCGGCGCTGACCGAGGAAACCCGCAAGGGTTTCACCAAGCAGGCGCGCTCCGAAGCTGAAAACGCCCGTGTGGCGGTGCGCAATATCCGTCGCGATGCGCTGGCTCAGCTCAAGGATCTGGTCAAGGAAAAGGAAATCAGCGAAGACGAGGAGCGCCGTGCTGCCGATGATGTGCAGAAACTGACCGACAAGTTTGTGGGTGAGATCGAAAAGGCCCTGGAAGCCAAGGAAACCGACCTGATGGCCGTTTAAGCCGGGCAGGCAACCGCATGAACATGAAGAAACAGGACGCCTCGCCGGGGATTGTGCCTCGGCATGTGGCAATCATCATGGATGGGAATAACCGCTGGGCAAAGAAACGCCTGTTGCCTGGTGTCGCCGGTCACAAGGCCGGCGTAAGTGCGGTGCGTGCCGCCATTGAGGTGTGCGTCGAGTCGGGCGTCGAGGTCTTGACGCTGTTCGCCTTCTCCAGTGAAAACTGGCAGCGCCCCGCCGATGAGGTGAGTGCGCTGATGGAGCTGTTCTTGAGTGCATTGCGTCGTGAGGCGAAAAAGCTCAATGAGAACGACATCCGGCTGCGCATTATCGGTGATCGCTCGCGCTTCCATCCGGAGTTGCAGGCAGCCATGCGCGAGGCAGAAGAACTCACCGCCGGGCATCGCCGCTTCGTGCTCCAGATCGCGGCCAATTACGGCGGTCAGTGGGATATCGTTCAAGCCGTGCAGCAATTGGCTACCCAAGTGCAAGCCGGTGAGCTGCGCGCCGAGGAGATAACGGCCCCGATGTTGCAAAGCGTCCTGACCACAGGTGATCTGCCTCTGCCGGACCTGTGCATCCGCACGGGCGGCGAACATCGCATCAGCAATTTCCTGCTCTGGCAACTCGCCTATAGCGAGCTCTATTTTTCCGATCTGTACTGGCCGGATTTCAAACACGAGGCCATGCGCAAGGCGCTGGCCAATTTCGCCACTCGCCAACGCCGCTTCGGCAAGACCTGCGAGCAAGTGGCTGCGGAGTCGCATCGCTGATGTTGAAACAACGGATTATCACCGCGCTGATCTTGCTGCCCGTTGCCCTGGCAGGCTTTTTTCTGCTGGAAGGCGTTGCCTTCGCCCTGTTCATTGGGGCGGTAGTGGTACTGGGGGGATGGGAGTGGGCGCGTCTGGCAGGCCTGCACGGTCAGTCGCAGCGTCTTGCCTACGCCTTGATAGTCGCCATTTTGCTCGGTTGGCTGCACCGCTTTCCAATTCTGGCGGCGCCGGTGTTACTGCTGGGTGTTGCGTGGTGGCTGGTAGCGGTCGCCGCCGTGCTCAATTATCCACGCAGTGCGGCCGCTTGGCGGGCACTGCCGGTGCGGCTGCTGATCGGGCTATTGATTCTCTTGCCTGCCTGGCAGGGATTGATGCTGTTCAAGCAATGGCCTGAGGCCAATGGCCTCATCCTTGCCGTGATGGTGTTGGTCTGGGTTGCGGATATCGGTGCCTATTTCAGCGGGCGGCGCTTCGGCAAAAACAAATTGGCGCCGCAGGTCAGTCCTGGCAAGAGCTGGGAAGGCGTGTTCGGTGGCCTGGCAGCCAGCCTGCTGGTCACGCTGGCGGTAGGCCTGTCCCGTGACTGGTCAGGTTCTGCGCTGCTGATCGCGATAGCTGGTGCGGCGGTGGTCGTGCTGATCTCCGTTGTCGGTGATCTGACAGAAAGCATGTTCAAGCGCCAGGCTGGACTTAAGGACAGCAGCAATCTGCTCCCCGGTCACGGCGGCGTGCTGGATCGCATCGACAGCCTGACCGCAGCCATACCGGTATTCGCGGTACTGCTCTGGCTGGCCGGTTGGGGCAGCTTGTGAAACCGCAACAGATAACTGTTCTGGGTGCGACCGGTTCCATTGGCCTCAGCACCTTGGATGTCTTGGCGCGACATCCTCAACGCTACGAAGTCTTCGCCTTGACCGGTTTTTCCCGGTTGGCCGAGCTCGAGGCGTTGTGTGTGCGTCACTGCCCGCAGTTTGCAGTGGCAGCCGATGAGGCGGCTGCGCGTGAGCTTCAGTCACGTCTGCGTCTGGCTGGACTGAAAACCGACGTGCTGGCGGGTGAGGCCGGGTTGTGCGCAGTGGCTTCACATCCGGACGTGGATGCAGTGATGGCGGCGATTGTCGGTGCCGCGGGCTTGCAGCCCACGCTGGCAGCCGTCAGGGCTGGCAAGCGGGTGCTGTTGGCCAATAAGGAAGCGCTGGTAATGTCAGGCGCACTGTTCATGCAGGCGGTTCGCGAGCACAACGCTGTGTTGCTGCCGATCGACAGTGAGCACAATGCAATTTTCCAGAGCCTGCCGCGCGATTTCGGTCGTGGGCTGTCGGCTGTCGGGGTAAGGCGCATCTTGCTCACCGCGTCTGGTGGGCCGTTTCGCGAAATGCCGGTGTCGGCCTTGGCTGATGTCACCCCTGAGCAAGCCTGCAAGCATCCGAACTGGTCCATGGGGCGCAAGATCTCCGTGGATTCGGCGAGCATGATGAACAAGGGGCTTGAGTTGATCGAGGCCTGCTGGTTGTTCGACGCCCGGCCTGCGCAGGTTGAAGTGGTGATTCACCCACAGAGCGTGATTCATTCGCTGGTCGATTATGTGGATGGCTCGGTGCTGGCGCAGCTCGGAAACCCGGACATGCGAACACCTATCGCCCATGCGCTGGCCTGGCCGGAGCGGATCGATGCAGGTGTGTCGGCGTTGGATCTGTTCAAAATCGCCCGGCTGGATTTCCAGGCGCCTGACGAACAGCGTTTCCCCTGCTTGCGCCTGGCGCGCCAGGCTGCGGAAACGGGTGGCAGTGCACCGGCCATGCTTAACGCCGCCAATGAGATGGCGGTCGCGGCGTTTCTCGAACGGCGTATCCGTTTTACCGAGATCGCGACTATTATCGAGTTCGTATTGAACGCCGAAGCGGTTGTGTCGGTCGAAGCGCTGCAGGCGGTACTTCGGGCTGACAGTCGAGCCCGTGAATTGGTCCAGGGCTGGTTGCGACAGCACGGTTGTTGAATGGGCAGGAAGCGCCCAGGCATTGAAGCAGGGACTTGCTGCGGAGGATTTCGATGAGTGCTGTTTATATGATCGTGGGCACCCTGGTCGCCTTGGGCGTATTGGTGACGTTCCACGAGTTTGGCCACTTCTGGGTGGCGCGCCGCTGCGGCGTGAAAGTCCTGCGTTTTTCCGTCGGTTTCGGTACTCCACTGGTACGCTGGCATGACCGCCAGGGGACCGAGTTTGTGATTGCCGCCATTCCCCTGGGCGGCTACGTGAAGATGCTCGACGAGCGTGAAGCACCTGTGCCAGGCGCGATGCTCGAGCAAGCATTCAATCGCAAGACGGTGCGTCAGCGCATCGCCATCGTTTCTGCCGGGCCGATTGCCAACTTCCTGCTTGCCCTGCTGTTCTTCTGGCTATTGGCCATGATCGGGTCGCAGCAGGTACGTCCTGTAATCGGTCACGTGGCCCCGCACAGTCTGGCTGCCGAGGCCGGCCTACAGGCGGGCCAGGAAATTCTTGCCGTGGACGGCCGCAGTACCATCGGCTGGGGCGCAGTCAATCTGCAACTGATTCGCCGACTGGGGGAAACCGGCACGCTGGATATCCGTGTGCGCGAACCGGGTGGCAGTATCGAGCGCAACTATGCGCTGAACCTGGCGGCCTGGCAGAGGGGGGTCGAAGAGCCTGATCCGTTGTCCGCGCTGGGTGTGCGGCCCTGGCGGCCACGGGTACCTGCTGTGCTTGCGCAACTGGACCCGCAGGGGCCGGCCGTTGCGGCAGGGCTGCGCAACGGTGACACGTTGGTGGCTATCGATGACGTCAAGGTGGATGACTGGCAGCAGTTGGTTGATGCCGTGCGCCAGCGCCCCGGTCAGTCAGTCGTGTTCAGCGTGGAGCGCGATGGCCGTGTACAGCCGATCAAGGTGACGCTGGCCAGCCGTGGCGAAGAGGAGGCTCGTGTGGGCTATCTGGGTGCAGGAGCCACAGCCATCGACTGGCCAGACGATATGCTGCGCGAAATTAGTTATGGTCCCGTTGAGGCTGTTCTGCAAAGCATGCAGCGCACATGGACCATGAGCCTGCTGACCCTTGATTCACTGAAGAAAATGCTCTTCGGTGAGCTCTCGGTAAAAAACTTGAGTGGGCCGATAACGATTGCTAAAGTGGCCGGCACTTCGGCCCAGTCCGGGATAGCGGACTTCCTCAATTTTCTCGCTTATCTGAGCATTAGCCTGGGCGTTCTCAACCTGTTGCCGATCCCGGTTCTGGACGGCGGTCACCTCTTGTTCTACCTGTGCGAATGGGTACGGGGCAAACCGCTGCCGGAGCGAGTCCAGGCCTGGGGCATGCAGATAGGCATCAGTTTGGTCATTGGGGTGATGTTGCTGGCGCTGTTCAATGATTTGGGCAGGCTGTAACGCGTCGCTGAATTCCGGATCCGCCCTCGAGGCCGATCTTCATCAGTCAAATAAAAAGGACTTCATGAAACGCTTGCTACCAGCGGTGCTTGCCGCGCTCATGATCGCCGAGGTCCACGCTGACTCTTTCACCATTAACGATATCCGGGTTAATGGCCTGCAACGCGTCTCGGCCGGGAGTGTCTTCGGTGCCTTGCCGTTGAACGTGGGTGATCAGGTGGATGATCGCCGTCTGGTGGAAGCGACTCGCGAGCTGTTCAAGACCGGTTTTTTTCAGGACATCCAGCTTGGCCGTGACGGCAACGTGCTGGTGATCGATCTGGTGGAGCGCCCCTCGATCTCGGGTATCGAAATCGTCGGTAACAAGGCCATTGGCACCGACGACCTGCTCAAGGGACTGCAGCAGTCCGGACTGGCTGAAGGTGAGATTTTCCAGCGCGCCACGCTCGAGGGTGTGCGCAACGAGCTACAACGCCAATATGTGTCCCAGGGGCGTTACTCGGCTGAAATCAAGACTGAAGTCGTGCCGCAACCGCGCAACCGCGTTGCCTTGAAGATCGATATCAATGAAGGCAGTGTTGCATCCATTCGCCACATCAATATCGTCGGCAATAGCGTGTTTTCTGATGAAGAGCTGACCGATCTGTTCGAGCTCAAGACCAGCAGTTGGTCTTCATTCTTCAAGAACAACGACAAATATGCGCGGGAAAAGCTCTCCGGTGACCTGGAGCGTTTGCGTTCCTGGTACCTGGATCGCGGCTACATCAACATGGATATTTCCTCGACCCAGGTGTCCATCACGCCTGATAAGAAGCATGTTTACATCACCGTCAATATTGATGAAGGCAAGAAGTACAGCATCCGCGACGTGCGCTTGTCGGGTGATCTGAAAGTCCCGGAGTCAGAAATCCGCGCCTTGTTGCTGGTTCAGAAAGGCCAGGTGTTTTCGCGCAAGGTGATGACCACCACGTCCGAATTGCTGACCCGTCGCCTGGGCAATGAAGGTTATACCTTTGCCAACGTCAATGGAGTGCCGGAAGCTCACGATGAAGACAATACGGTCACCGTGACCTTTGTCGTCGATCCGGGCAAGCGCGCGTACGTGAATCGCATCAACTTTCGCGGCAACACCAAGACCGAGGATGAAGTGCTGCGCCGTGAGATGCGCCAGATGGAAGGCGGCTGGGCCTCGACTTATCTGATCGACCAATCCAAGACGCGTCTGGAGCGCCTGGGCTTTTTCCGCGAGGTCAACGTTGAAACTCCGCAGGTGCCTGGCACCGACGACCAGATTGATGTGAACTACAGCGTCGAGGAGCAGCCCTCGGGTTCGATCATGGCCAGCATCGGCTTCGCTCAGAACGCCGGTCTGATCCTGGGTGCCTCTATCAGCCAGAACAACTTCCTAGGTACCGGTAACCGCGTCAGCTTCGGTTTGACGCGTAGCGAGTACCAGGAGCGCTACAACTTCAGCTTCCTTGATCCGTACTGGACCGAGGACGGCGTCAGCCTGGGTTACAACGCCTTCTATCGCAAGACTGACTATGATGAGCTGGACTACAGCGTCTCCAGCTACTCGGTAAACAGTTATGGCCTGGGTATCAATTTTGGCTACCCGATCAGCGAATATTCACGTCTGAGCTACGGCTTGAGTGCGCAGCAGGACGAAATCGAAACGGGTAGCTACACGGTGGATGAAATCGTCGATTTCATCGATTCGGAAGGCGATTCCTATACCAACTACAAGGCCTCGATCGGTTGGTCGCAGTCGGCGTTGAACCGTGGCGTACTGGCTACGCGCGGACACTCACAAAGCCTCTCCGCGGAAATTACCCTGCCGGGCAGCGACCTGTCGTTCTACAAGATCGATTACCGTGGCCAGATCTTCAAGCCGCTGGGCGATCAGTACAGCCTGCGGTTCCATACGCAGCTCGGTTTTGGCGATGGTTTTGGCAATAGCGACGGATTGCCCTTCTACGAGAACTATTACGCCGGGGGCTTCAACTCGGTGCGCGGTTTCGAGGATGGCAGCTTGGGGCCGCGGAGTACGCCGAGTCTGATCACACGAGCTAACGCAGTGGCTTTTGATGCCAATGGAAATCCCTTGTACGACCAGTTTGGGCGCTTTACCGACCCGGATCAGGACCCACTACCTTTCGGTGGCAACGTGCTGATCCAAGGCGGCGTTGAGCTGCTGTTCCCCTTGCCATTCGTCAAGGACCAGCGCTCGCTGCGCACCTCGCTGTTCTGGGACGTGGGTAACGTCTTCGATACCCAGTGCAGCGCAGCGCGCGAGGCGCGTTATGAAAGTTGCGATATCGATTTCAACAACCTGGCCAGTTCGGTCGGTGTGGGGCTGACCTGGATCACCGCCATGGGGCCATTGAGCTTCAGCCTGGCCAAACCGATTAAGGAACCGGAAGACGCCGATACCCAGATCTTCCAGTTCTCCCTAGGCCAGACGTTTTAATTCCTAGCAATAGCTTGACTACTACCCTGGAGTGCACCGTGCGTAAGTTGACCCAATTGGTTGTGATCGCCACCGCCCTTCTGGCGGCGCCGGCGTTCGCTGAAATGAAGATTGCTGTTTTGAACTATCAGATGGCGCTGCTTGAATCCGATGCCGCCAAGCGCTACGCAGAGGATGCTGAAAAGAAATACGGCCCGCAGCTGAATAAGCTCAAGACCCTCGAAGGCGATGCCAAACGCATTCAGGATCGTCTGGTAAAGGAAGGCGACAAGCTGGCCACTGCCGAGCGTGAGCGTCTGGAGTTGGATTTCAAGCAGAAGGCACGGGACTTCCAGTTCCAGTCCAAGGAACTGAACGAGTCCAAGGCCGCTGCGGATCGTGACATGCTGCAGCAGCTCAAGCCGAAGCTCGACAAGGCTGTCGAAGAAGTCCTCAAGAAAGGCAATTACGATTTGGTGCTCGAACGCGGTTCGGTGGTTGAAGTGAAGCCGCAGTTCGATATCACCCGTCAAGTTATTGAGCGTATGAATCAGTTGCGTTGAATATGAAGTCTATTGTGTTCACTCTCGGCGAACTCGCCGACCGTCTGGGCGCCGCCGTACGTGGCGCCACTGACAAATCGATCTATGGCCTGGCCACCCTGCAGGATGCCGGTCCGGAGCAGCTCAGTTTCCTGGCCAACCCGCAGTATCGAAAATACCTCGCGCAGACCCAGGCTGCGGCAGTCTTGCTGACCGCCGCGGATGCCGAAGGGTACCAGGGCGATGCGCTGATCGTTGCCAATCCCTATCTCGCCTATGCCGAGCTGTCTCATCTGTTCGACCGCAAGCCCAAGGCACCGCCCGGCATCCATCCGAGTGCAGTGGTGGCCGAGGATGCGCAGATCGACCCGAGCGCCAGTATCGGCGCCTATGTGGTGATTGAAAGCGGCGCGCGTATCGGTGCTGACGTGAGTATCGGTGCGCACTGTTTCATCGGCGCACGGTCGAGTGTCGGCGAGGGCGGATGGCTTGCACCACGCGTCACCCTGTATCACGACGTGACCATTGGTCGGCGGGTGGTCATTCAGTCAGGTGCAGTGATCGGTGGCGAAGGCTTCGGTTTTGCCAATGAGAAAGGTGTCTGGCAGAAAATCGCCCAGATCGGCGGCGTAACGATCGGCGACGACGTGGAAATTGGCGCGAATACGACTATAGACCGCGGTGCCCTGGCCGATACCCAGATTGGTCTCGGTGTGAAACTCGATAACCAGATCATGATTGCCCACAACGTACAGATCGGTGACCACACAGCAATGGCCGGCTGCTGCGGCATTTCCGGCAGCACCAAGATCGGCAGTCACTGCATGATCGCGGGCGGCGTTGGCATGGTTGGGCACATTGAGGTGTGCGACAACGTGTTCGTTACCGGGATGACCATGGTGACGCGTTCGATCACCGAACCCGGCTCCTACTCCTCGGGTACGGCCATGCAGACCGCTGCGGATTGGCGCAAGAGCGCCGCGCGCATTCGCCAGCTTGATGACATGGCGCGCCGTTTGCAGCAATTGGAAAAGCGTCTGGCGGCAGTGACCCCAGACGGGGATGCCTCATCTGAAGCTTAACGTTTACTGCATCCCTTTTTTTGTTTTGTAAGGCTCTTTTATACATGATGGACATCAACGAAATTCGCGAATACCTGCCACACCGTTACCCGTTTCTGTTGGTGGATCGCGTGGTAACGCTCGATGTGGAAAACCAGAGCATTCGTGCCTACAAGAATGTCACTGTCAACGAGCCTTTTTTCAATGGTCATTTTCCCCAGCATCCGATCATGCCGGGTGTCTTGATCATCGAGGCCATGGCGCAGGCAGCCGGCCTGCTCGGTTTCAAGATGATGGATGCCAAGCCGAGCGATGGCACCCTGTATTACTTTGTTGGTTCCGACAAGCTGCGATTCCGCCAGCCGGTGGTGCCGGGTGACCAACTGATTCTCGAAGCGCGTTTTCTCAGCTCCAAGCGCGGCATCTGGAAGTTCGCCTGTGAGGCCTCGGTCGACGGCAAGCCTGTATGCTCGGCTGAAATCATTTGTGCGGAACGCAAGCTATGAGTGAAATCGACCCGCGCGCAATCATCGATCCGAGCGCCAGATTGGCCGCTGATGTGGTGGTGGGGCCCTGGTCGATTATTGGCCCGGATGTAGAAATCGGCGAGGGAACGGTCATCGGCTCCCACGTCGTGCTCAAGGGGCCAACGCGGATCGGCAAGCAGAACCGGATCTTCCAGTTTTCAACCATCGGTGAAGACACCCCGGACCTGAAATACAAGGGGGAACCGACGCGCCTGGTGATTGGCGATCACAACGTGATTCGTGAAGGTGTGACGATTCACCGTGGTACTGTCCAGGACCGCTCCGAGACCACCATCGGTGATCACAACCTGATCATGGCCTATGCGCATATCGGTCACGATTGCGTCATTGGCAACCACTGCATTCTGGTCAATAACACGGCGCTCGCCGGGCACGTGATCATGGACGACTGGGCAATTCTGTCTGGATATACCCTAGTGCATCAGTTCTGCCACATCGGTGCCCATAGCTTTTCCGGGATGGGCACTGCTATTGGCAAGGATGTGCCGGCTTTTGTCACGGTGTTTGGGAATCCGGCCGAGGCGCGCAGCATGAACTTCGAAGGCATGCGCCGCCGTGGCTTTTCCGATGAGGCCATCCAGGCCCTGCGTCGCGCCTATAAGGTGGTGTACCGCCAGGGCTTGACGGTGGAGCAGGCAATGGCCGAGCTGAGCGAGCCGGCGGCTCGCCACCCGGAAGTGGCGCTGTTTTGCGATTCGATTCGTCACTCCACCCGCGGCATTACCCGCTAAGCCCATGCGTGATAGCAAATTGCGAGTCGCGCTGGTGGCGGGTGAAGCCTCTGGCGATATTCTTGGCTCAGGCCTGATGCGGGCACTCAAGGCGCGCCATCCCGAGGTGGAGTTTATCGGGGTGGGCGGCCCGCTAATGACGCGTGAGGGGCTGGATTCTATCTTTCCCATGGAGCGTCTGGCTGTCATGGGGCTGGTCGAAGTGCTCGGCCGGCTGCCCGAACTCCTCAAGCGCCGCAAGCAATTGATTGCCGAGCTGGTCGCCGCCAAGCCCGACGTGTTCATAGGCATTGATGCGCCTGACTTCAACCTGGATGTCGAGCTGAAACTGCGTCAGGCGGGCATCAAAACGGTACATTACGTCAGTCCCTCGGTCTGGGCCTGGCGACAAAAACGCGTGCTGAAGATCCGTAAGGCCTGCGATCTGATGTTGACGCTGTTTCCCTTCGAAGCACAGTTTTATACCGAACATGATGTGCCGGTGCGCTTCGTCGGACATCCGCTGGCTGACGACATTCCCCTTGACGCCGACCGTTTGGCCGCTCGCGAGACGCTGCACCTGCCCGCCCAGGGCGCAGTGGTTGCGTTGATGCCGGGCAGTCGTGGAGGCGAGGTGGCCAAGCTGGGGACGTTGTTCCTGGATGCGGCCGAGCGCCTGCGCAGCCTGCGACCGGATGTGCATTTCGTCCTGCCCTGCGCCAATGCCGAACGGCGTGCCCAGCTGGAGAGCATGCTGGCCAGTCGTGATCTGCCGCTCAGCTTGCTCGATGGAAACTCTCACTTGGCCCTGGCGGCCTGTGATGTGGTGTTGATCGCTTCTGGTACGGCAACGCTGGAAGCCCTGCTCTACAAGCGTCCCATGGTGGTGGCCTACAAGGTGGCGCCGCTAACCTATCGGATTCTCCAGCGTCTGGTGAAAAGCCCGTATATTTCCCTACCGAATCTACTCGCCCAGCGCTTGTTGGTCCCCGAGTTGATCCAGGAGGCCGCTACGCCCGATACGCTGGCCCAGACCCTGGCGCCGCTGATCGTCGATGGCCATGCGCAAACCGATGGCTTCGATCAGATTCACCGCGCTTTGCGGCGCAATGCGTCCCGTCAGGCTGCCGAGGCGATCTTGGAGTTGGTCGGGGAGGCACGCTGATGCAACTGGGTCTGGATTTCAGCCTGGTCGAAGAACTGGTTGCCGGGGTCGATGAAGTCGGCCGCGGGCCGTTGTGTGGCCCAGTGGTGACGGCGGCGGTAATCCTTGATCCCGCGCGCCCTATCGAAGGGCTCAATGACTCCAAAAAGCTTACCGAAACTCGACGCGATGAGCTGTTTGAGGAGATTCAGGAGAAGGCGCTGGCCTGGTGCATTGCACGCGCCGAGGTGGATGAGATTGATCGCCTCAATATCCTGCACGCCACCATGCTGGCCATGCAGCGAGCTGTGGAAGGCCTGTCGGTCACGCCGAAACTGGCGCTGATCGACGGCAATCGCTGCCCGAAACTGGCGGTGCCCAGCGCACCGGTGGTCCAAGGCGATGCCAGTGTGCCAGCAATCGCTGCAGCCTCGATTCTTGCCAAGGTCAGCCGTGATCGGGAACTGCAGGCGCTGGATCTGATTTATCCGGGCTACGGCCTGGCGAGCCACAAAGGCTATCCCACCCCAGGCCACCTCGAAGCCTTGCAACGCCTCGGTCCGACGATCATTCATCGACGCTCCTTTGCGCCGGTGCGCAATCTACTGGAATTGCGTGAGGAGGCGATCGTCACGGTCATGGCAGAGAGCGTACTGGCGCCCTAACGCCCGCGTCGCCACGAGCTTTATCCGGAGTCTTGGCGGCACCGTGACGCGCTGTGCACATGGTCCGCTTTTCGGGCAGGCTGCGCCTTGCAGTCTGTGCTTTCCGTTACAATCCCCCGCTTGTCGTCGTCATCGTAAGGTCGTCCATGCCTGTTTCCTTCGTTCACCTGCGCCTGCACACCGAGTTTTCCCTGGTCGACGGACTGGTGCGGGTCAAGCCGCTGGTCAAGGCGGCGGCCGGGGCGGGGATGCCCGCAGTGGCGGTCACCGATCAGAGCAACATGTGCTCGCTGGTGAAGTTCTACAAGGCCGCCCAAGGGGCTGGAATCAAGCCGATCTGCGGGGCCGATATCTGGCTGGCCGGACGCGACGAGGACGGCCCGCTCACCCGTATGACGCTGCTGGTCATGGATGCCAAAGGTTATCGCAACCTGACAGAGCTGGTTTCGCGCGGCTGGACAGAAGGGCAGCGCAATGAGCAGATCATTATTGAGCGTGCGTGGGTCAAGGATGCCGCGGATGGGTTGATTGCCCTGTCCGGCGCCAAGGAAGGGGAGATTGGCCAGGCGTTGCTCAACGGGGACGAAGCCTTTGCCGCCGCCTTGCTCGCGGAATGGCAGGCGGTGTTCCCGCAGCGCTTCTACCTCGAAGTGCAGCGCACCAACCGGGTCAACGACGAAGAATACCTGCACGCTGCGGTGGCCTTGGCGGACCGCTGCGGTGCGCCGCTGGTGGCGACCAACGATGTGCGCTTCCTCTACCAGGAGGATTTCGCCGCCCACGAAACCCGCGTGTGCATTGGTGAAGGCCGTACGCTGGACGACCCGCGGCGACCGCGCACCTATTCCGACCAGCAATACCTGAAAAGCCCCGAGGAAATGTGGGAGCTGTTTTCGGACCTGCCCGAAGCGCTGGAAAACACCGTTGAGATTGCCAAGCGCTGCAACATCGATGTGCAGCTGGGCACGCACTTCCTGCCGGACTTCCCTGTACCGGAAGGCATGACCATCGGCGATTACCTGCGCCATGTGTCCTACGAGGGGCTGGAAGAACGCCTGGCGGTGCTGCTGCCGCCGGAGACCCCGGATTACGCGGCGAAGAAGCAAGTCTATATCGACCGTCTGGAGTTCGAGCTGGGCACCATCATCCAGATGGGCTTCCCCGGCTACTTCCTGATCGTGATGGACTTCATCAAATGGGCGAAGAACAACGGCGTGCCGGTTGGTCCCGGCCGTGGGTCGGGTGCGGGCAGCCTGGTCGCCTACGTGCTGAAGATCACCGACCTCGACCCGCTGGCCTACGACCTGCTGTTCGAGCGATTCCTCAATCCGGAACGGGTATCCATGCCCGACTTCGACGTCGACTTCTGCATGGACGGTCGCGACCGGGTGATTGAGTACGTGGCCGATGCCTATGGCCGCAACGCCGTGAGCCAGATCATCACGTTCGGCACCATGGCCGCCAAGGCGGTGGTGCGCGACGTGGCGCGCGCCCAGGGCAAGTCCTATGGCCTGGCTGATCGACTGTCGAAGATGATTCCCTTCGAAGTCGGCATGACCCTGGAAAAAGCCTATGAGATGGAAGAGCCGCTGCGCGATTTCCTCAAGGTGGACGAGGAAGCGGCGGAAATCTGGGAAATGTCGCTCAAGCTCGAGGGCATTACCCGGGGCACTGGCAAGCACGCCGGGGGGGTGGTCATCGCGCCGACCAAACTCACCGATTTTTCACCGATTGCCTGCGATGCCGAAGGCGGCGGGCTGGTCACCCAGTTCGACAAGGACGACGTGGAGTCCGCGGGCCTGGTCAAGTTCGACTTCCTCGGCCTGCGCACGCTGACCATCATCAAATGGGCGATGGAGACGATCAACCGCGAACAGGCCAAGCAGGGTCTGGAGCCGCTGAACATCGACTTCATCCCGCTGGATGACAAGAAAACCTTCGAGATGCTGCAGAAGGCCGAAACCACGGCCGTGTTTCAGCTCGAATCGCGCGGCATGAAGGAGCTGATCAAGAAGCTCAAGCCGGACTGCCTGGAAGACATGATTGCCTTGGTGGCACTGTTCCGCCCCGGCCCGCTGCAGTCGGGCATGGTGGATGACTTCATCAACCGTAAACACGGTCGCGAAGCCATTTCCTATCCGCATCAGGACTATCAGTACGCGGGGCTGGAGCCGGTGCTCAAGCCGACCTACGGCATCATCCTGTATCAGGAACAGGTGATGCAGATCGCCCAGGTCATGGCCGGCTATACCCTCGGCGGCGCCGACATGCTGCGCCGCGCCATGGGCAAGAAAAAGCCCGAGGAGATGGCCAAGCAGCGCGGCGGCTTTATCGAAGGTTGCGCCAATAACGGCATCGACGCCGAGTTGGCAGGCAACATCTTCGATCTGGTGGAGAAATTCGCCGGTTATGGCTTCAACAAATCGCACTCGGCGGCCTACGGTCTGGTGTCTTACCAAACGGCCTGGCTGAAAGCCCATTACCCGGCGCCGTTCATGGCTGCCGTGCTGTCAGCGGATATGCACAACACCGACAAGGTGGTGACGCTGATCGAAGAATGCCGGCACATGAAGCTGCGCATCGACGCGCCAGATGTGAACCACTCCGAATTCAAGTTCACTGTCGGTGATGATGGCCGCATCATCTATGGCCTGGGAGCGATCAAGGGCGTTGGCGAGGGTCCGGTGGAAGCGATTGCTGAATGCCGTGCGGCGGGTGGTGCTTTCAAGGACCTGTTCGACTTCTGCGCACGGATAGACCTCAAGCGCATCAACAAACGCACCTTGGAAGCCCTGGTTCGCAGTGGCGCATTGGATCGCCTGGGGCCGTTTTTCTCGGCCGACCCCAAATCCTATCAGGCGGGTGTGGACCGCAACCGTGCGGTATTGATGGCGGCCATGGAGGAAGCCATCCACGCCGCTGAGCAAACCGCGCGCAGCCTCGACAGTGGTCATATGGACCTGTTCGGTGGCCTGTTCGCCGAGCCCGAGGCGGACGTCTATGCCAATCACCGCGCTGCGAAAGAGCTGTCGCTCAAGGAACGCTTGCGCGGTGAGAAGGAAACCCTGGGGTTGTATCTGACCGGTCACCCGATCGATGAATACGAAGGGGAGGTTCGTCGTTTCGCCCGTCAGCGGATTGTCGAGCTGAAGCCGGCCCGCGACACCCAGACCGTTGCCGGACTGATCGTCAACCTGCGCGTGATGAAGAATAAGAAGGGCGACAAGATGGGGTTCATTACCCTGGATGACCGTTCGGGACGTATTGAAGCCTCGTTGTTCGCCGATGCCTTCGCCAGTAACCAGGCCTTGTTGCAGACCGATACCCTGGTGGTGGTGGAGGGCGAGGTCAGCAATGACGACTTCTCCGGCGGGTTGCGCTTGCGCGCCAAGCGGGTCATGAGCCTGGAAGAGGCGCGCACCGGTCTGGCCGAGAGCCTGCGGCTCAAGGTGACGACCGAAGCGCTGCACGGCCATCGCTTGCGCTGGCTGGCCGATGTGTGCGGCCGCAATCGCGGTGCTTGCCCGATAACCGTTGAGTACACCGGCAGTCAGGCACGCGCCTTGCTAGAGTTCGGCCCGGACTGGCGGATCGACCCGACCGACAACTTGATTCAAGCGTTGCGTGACCAGTTCGGGCGCGACAACGTCTTCCTGCACTACCGCTAGCAAGCGGCGCTTACTAAGCGTACGCATGCCAGCCTCGACCGTGGGCGCCTGATCCCGTAAGGTAAGGCGCCATATCGAATAGCCGCCCGGCCGCTTGGCCGTCGAAACAAGACGGATGATTTATGAACCCGAATTTCCTGGATTTCGAACAGCCGATCGCCGACCTACAGGCCAAGATCGAAGAACTGCGCTTGGTGGGCAATGACAACGCGCTGAATATTGGCGATGAAATTGCTCGCCTGCAGGATAAGAGCCATGCGCTTACCGAAAGCATCTTCGGCAACCTGACCAGCTGGCAGATCGCGCAACTGGCTCGTCATCCGAAACGCCCCTATACCCTCGATTACGTCGAGCACCTGTTCACCGAGTTCGATGAACTGCATGGCGATCGCCATTTCTCCGATGACCCGGCCCTGGTCGGTGGCGTTGCTCGCCTGGACGACAAGCCGGTAATGGTTATTGGCCATCAGAAAGGCCGCGATGTACGCGAGAAGGTGCGCCGCAACTTCGGCATGCCGCGCCCTGAAGGCTACCGCAAAGCCTGCCGCCTGATGGAAATGGCCGAGCGCTTCAAGATGCCGATCCTGACGTTCATCGATACCCCGGGTGCCTATCCGGGCATCGATGCCGAAGAACGCGGCCAGAGCGAAGCGATTGCCTGGAACCTGCGCGTCATGGCTCGCCTGAAAACCCCGATCATCGCGACCGTAGTGGGTGAGGGCGGTTCCGGCGGAGCACTGGCCATCGGCGTGTGCGACAACCTCAACATGCTGCAGTATTCCACCTACGCGGTTATTTCCCCGGAAGGTTGTGCCTCGATTCTCTGGCGTACCGCCGAAAAGGCCCCGGAGGCGGCTGAAGCCATGGGCATCACCGCCGAGCGCTTACGCGATCTGGGTATCGTGGACGAGGTGATCAAGGAGCCGCTGGGCGGCGCCCACCGCAACCCGGCCGCCATGGCGCAAAGCCTGCGCGCCAGCCTCATTGCGCAACTGGACATGCTGCAGGGATTGGATACAGATGCTTTGCTGGCGCGCCGTTACGAGCGTTTGATGAGCTACGGTATCGCCTGAAGCCCGTTTTAGAATCAAGGTGGGTCGTGCTCTATCGATCCATCGCGGGGCCTTGGAGTTGACCCTTCAGGCGCCCCAGCTTTTACCAGCCGTTTGAGGCTGCGCCTATGTCGCTTGAATCCCGCCTGCTCGACATACTGTCGCCTTGGTGCAATGCGCCGGCCTGGCGCGTGGCGTTTTCTGGCGGCCTGGATTCCACTGTGCTGTTGCATCTGCTGGCTCGCCTGAATCGGCAGCATGCGCTCCCGCCACTGACTGCCATCCATATCCACCACGGTCTGCAACCGGTGGCCGACGCCTGGCCGGAACATTGCCAGGCGTTCTGCGCGCAGCTGAGAGTGCCGTTGCAAGTTGTCAGGGTGGAGGTCCCGCCCGGCGCCAGCATTGAGCAGGCGGCGCGCCGGGCGCGCTATGGGGCGCTCGCAACCGGCCTGGGTGAAGGCGAGGTGGTGGTCACTGCCCAGCACCGCGACGATCAGGCCGAAACCCTGTTGTTCCGCCTACTGCGGGGAGCTGGGGTACGTGGCCTGGCCGCCATGCCGACCAGTCGTGCCTTGGGACGTGGCCAGTTGGTGAGGCCACTCTTGAGCGTGTCGCGTGCCGAACTGGAACATTATGCTCGCGAACATGAATTGTCCTGGGTCGAGGACCCGTCCAACCGTGACACGGCGTACGCCCGCAATTTTCTGCGCCATGACGTCTGGCCAGTGCTTACCCAGCAATGGCCGCAGGCTGCGCAGAGTCTGGCGCGCAGCGCGATGCACATGGCAGAAGCGCAGCAATTGCTGGGCGAGCTGGCGATGCAGGATCTGGCACCGGCCAGCACGCCGGCGCCCTTTGCCTGGCTGGCTCTACCGTCACTGAGCCTGGCGCCGCTTCTGCAGCTGTCCGATGCCCGCCAACGTAACGCTTTGCGCCATTGGCTGGCGCCGCTGACCCGACTGCCTGACACCGACCATTGGGCGGGTTGGCGCAGTCTGCGCGAAGCTGCTGACGATGCGATGCCGCTCTGGCGTCTCGCCGATGGCGAGCTGCGTCGGGCCGAAGGGCGGCTGTGGTGGTTGAGCGGCGACTGGTTGACTGAGCCGGTCGCGCTGCCGCCGTTTGCCGGGACGACGCCCGTGGTCTTGCCGGGCAATGGTGCGGTCCATTGGTCAGGTGAATTACCGGGCGGCGCATTGCGTCTAGCGTATCGGCGCGGTGGCGAACGCATCCACTTGTCGGGACGCGGGCGGCGTGATCTCAAACGTTTGCTCAACGAAAGCAATATTCCGGCCTTCGTGCGCAACCGTTTGCCACTGCTCTACCAAGGGGAAGAGTTGCTTGCCGTAGGCAATTTGCCGCAGTGGCGGCCCGAAGCCGCAGGGACGGGCGAATTGATTTGGCACGCGCCCGATTGGCGATGATCGAGGTTTGAGCTGCCAAACCGATTCGGGTAGACTGCGCTCCCGTCTTACTACAGCTTCTGCGCGGATCCCTTCGGGAGCCCGTGGGAGTTGGCTATTGTTGCATTTGTACGCAATTGCTCCTTCGCTATCCCCGGCGGCGCCGGCCGCTTAAACGCAGACTTCTAGGGTTTTACATGACGCGCTACATCTTCGTCACGGGTGGTGTTGTTTCTTCTTTGGGGAAAGGCATCGCTTCGGCTTCATTGGCAGCCATCCTGGAGGCGCGGGGCCTGAAGGTCACCATGCTCAAGCTGGATCCGTACATCAACGTCGATCCTGGCACCATGAGCCCGTTCCAACACGGTGAGGTGTTCGTCACCCACGACGGCGCCGAGACCGACCTGGACTTGGGTCACTACGAGCGGTTCATTCGCACCCGCATGACCCAGAACAATAACTTCACCACCGGTCGCGTCTACGAAGACGTGCTGCGCCGCGAGCGCCGGGGTGATTATCTGGGCGCCACCATCCAGGTCATTCCGCACATCACCGACGAGATCAAGCGCCGGGTCATCAAGGGCGCCGGCGATGCCGACGTGGCCCTGGTAGAAATCGGCGGGACTGTGGGCGATATCGAGTCGCAGCCGTTCCTGGAAGCGATCCGCCAGCTGCGTGTGGAAGTAGGCGCCAAGCGCGCCATGCTGATGCACCTGACGCTGGTTCCCTACATCGCCACCGCCGGCGAGACCAAGACCAAGCCGACCCAGCACTCGGTGAAGGAGTTGCGCTCCATCGGTCTTCAGCCCGACGTACTGGTCTGCCGCTCCGAGAAGACCATCGACGTGTCCTCGCGACGCAAGATCGCCCTGTTCACCAACGTTGAAGAGCGTGCGGTGATCAGCCTGCCGGACGCCGACACCATTTACCGTATTCCGGGCATCCTGCATGCCCAGGGCCTGGACGACTATGTCCTCGAGCGCTTCGGCCTGGACTGCGACGGTGCCGATCTGTCCGCGTGGGAGCGCGTGGTCGATGCCAAGCTGAACCCGGAAAAAGAAGTCACCATTGCCATGGTCGGTAAGTACATGGAACTGCTGGATGCCTACAAATCGCTGATCGAGGCGATGAGTCATGCCGGCATCCAGAGCCGTACCAAGGTTACCCTGCGCTATATCGACTCCGAAGACATCGAGAACCAGGGCACCGGCCTGCTGGAAGGCGTGGATGCCATCCTGGTTCCGGGCGGCTTTGGACTGCGCGGCGTGGAAGGCAAGATCGCCACCGTTCAATACGCCCGTGAGAACAAGATTCCTTATCTGGGCATCTGCCTGGGCATGCAGGTGGCCGTCATTGAGTACGCCCGCAACGTGCTGGGCTGGACCGATGCCAACTCCACCGAGTTCGACAAGGCCAGCGCCCATCCGGTGGTCGGCCTGATCACCGAGTGGCAGGACGCAACCGGCGCCGTGGAAACCCGCACAGACGCCTCCGACCTGGGCGGCACCATGCGCCTGGGTGCTCAGGAGTGTCGTCTGGAACAAGGCTCCAAGGTGCGCGAAGCCTACGGTGCCGAGGTGATTGAAGAGCGTCACCGCCACCGTTACGAGGTCAACAACAACCTTCTGCCGCAGTTGCTGGAGGGTGGTCTCAACATTACCGGCCGCTCCCTGGATGGCGCGCTGGTGGAAGTAGTCGAAGCACCGAACCACCCGTGGTTCGTGGCCTGCCAGTTCCATCCGGAATTCACCTCCACCCCGCGTGACGGTCACCCGCTGTTCAGTGGTTTCGTCAATGCGGCTCTGGACTACAAGGCTCAGAAGGCATGACCCAGAAGATCATCCGCGTCGGTAACATCGAGATCGCCAACGACAAGCCGTTCGTACTGTTCGGCGGCATCAACGTCATCGAGTCCCGTGATCTGGCCATGCGTGCCTGTGAAGAATACGTACGGGTGACCGACAAGCTCGGCATCCCCTACGTGTTCAAGGCCAGCTTCGACAAGGCCAACCGCTCGTCGATCACCTCCTTCCGCGGCCCCGGCCTGGAAGAAGGCATGAAAATCTTCGAAGAGGTGAAGAAAACCTTCGGCGTGCCGGTGATCACCGATGTGCATGAGCCCTATCAGGCCCAGCCAGTGGCTGAGGTCTGCGACATTATCCAGCTGCCGGCCTTCCTGTCCCGCCAGACCGATCTGGTGGTGGCCATGGCCAAGACCGGCGCGGTGATCAATATCAAGAAAGCCCAGTTCCTCGCGCCCCAGGAAATGAAGCACATCCTGAATAAGTGCGAAGAGGCCGGCAACGACCAGTTGATTCTCTGCGAGCGGGGTTCTTCCTTCGGGTACAACAACCTGGTGGTGGACATGCTCGGCTTCGGCATCATGAAGCAGTTCGAGTACCCGGTATTCTTCGACGTCACCCATGCCCTGCAGATGCCGGGCGGTCGCGCCGATTCCGCCGGCGGGCGCCGCGCCCAGGTGACAGACCTGGCCAAGGCCGGTCTGTCCCAGAGCCTGGCCGGGCTGTTCCTAGAGGCCCATCCGGATCCGGATAACGCCAAGTGCGACGGTCCCTGCGCCTTGCGCCTGGACAAGCTGGAGCCTTTCCTTACCCAGCTCAAGCAACTGGATGACCTGGTCAAGCAATTCCCCGTTATCGAGACCGCCTGAGGCATTGCCTCGGGCTTTACTCAACCTTTGGAGCAATAACGAGCATGGCAAAAATCGTCGACATTAAGGGCCGTGAGGTTCTGGACTCCCGCGGTAATCCGACCGTGGAAGCCGACGTGGTTCTCGACAACGGCATCGTGGGCAGTGCCTGTGCACCGTCCGGCGCCTCCACCGGTTCGCGCGAAGCGCTGGAACTGCGTGATGGCGACAAGAGCCGTTACCTGGGCAAGGGTGTGCTGAAGGCCGTGGCCAACATCAATGGCCCGATCCGCTCCCTGTTGCTGGGCAAGAACCCCATCGACCAGGCAGCCCTCGACCGGGCCATGATCGAACTCGACGGCACCGAGAACAAGGCCAAGCTGGGCGCCAACGCCATCCTCGCCGTATCCCTGGCCGCTGCCAAGGCTGCTGCCCAGGATCAGGACCTGCCGCTCTACGCGCACATCGCCAACCTGAACGGCACGCCCGGCCAGTACTCCATGCCGGTGCCGATGATGAACATCATCAACGGTGGCGAGCATGCCGACAACAACGTCGACATTCAGGAGTTCATGGTTCAGCCGGTCGGCGCCAAGACCTTCTCCGACGCGCTGCGCATGGGCACGGAAATCTTTCATCACCTCAAGGCTGTGCTCAAGGCACGTGGCCTGAGCACTTCCGTCGGTGACGAAGGTGGCTTTGCGCCGAACCTGGCGTCCAACGAAGATGCCCTGGCGGCCATCGCCGAAGCCGTCGCCAATGCCGGCTACACGCTTGGTAACGACGTGACCCTGGCACTGGACTGCGCTTCCAGCGAGTTTTACGAAGACGGCACCTACGACCTGGCCGGCGAAGGCAAGAAGTTCGACGCCGCCGGTTTCGCCGATTACCTCGCCGACCTGAGCCAGCGCTACCCGATCATTTCCATCGAAGATGGCATGGACGAGTCCGACTGGGCGGGCTGGAAGGTGTTGACCGACAAGATCGGTGAGAAGGTACAACTGGTCGGTGACGACCTGTTCGTGACCAACACCAAGATTCTCAAGGAAGGCATCGACAAGGGCATCGGCAACTCGATCCTGATCAAGTTCAACCAGATTGGCTCGCTGACCGAGACCCTGGAAGCCATCCAGATGGCCAAGGCCGCCGGTTACACCGCGGTAATTTCCCACCGTTCGGGTGAAACCGAGGACAGCACCATTGCCGACCTGGCCGTAGGCACTGCCGCCGGTCAGATCAAGACCGGCTCCCTGTGCCGTTCCGACCGCGTCTCCAAGTACAACCAGCTGCTGCGCATTGAAGAGCAGTTGGGCGGCAAGGCGCCCTACAAGGGTCGTGCTGAGTTCCGCGGCTGATTTGGCAACCGGTATAAAAGAGGGCAGCGCAAGCTGCCCTTTTTTATCCAGATCACAACGGGGACTGGTCTTTTGCCGTGCGCAAAGGCTAAGTTAGCCCCGTTCCACTTGCAGCCGCTGGTGGCTGTACTTCCGGTACCCCGCGATCCTGGACCCGTTATGTCGAAACCACCGTTCTGGTTGTTTGCCCTGCTCGTGCTGATGCTCGGCGCGTTGCAATATCGTCTGTGGATGGGGGATGGCGGCTTTGCGGAAATCAATGAGTTAAACCAGCAGATCGCGACCCAGCAAAACGAGAATGAGCGCTTGCTGGAACGCAATCGCATTCTCGAAGCTGAAGTGCTGGAACTCAAACGAGGCCTGGAAACCGTTGAAGAGCGGGCCCGACACGAACTTGGCATGGTGAAAGAGGGCGAAACCCTTTTTCAGCTCACAGAATGACTGATTTGAAGTTGCCGGCCTTCTGGGCCGTGATTCCGGCTGCCGGTGTCGGCAGTCGCATGCGGGCCGATCGGCCCAAGCAGTACCTGACGCTGGCCGGGCGGAGCATTCTCGAGCACACCCTGGAATGCTTTCTCGATCATCCGCACTTGTTGGGGCTGGTGCTCAGCCTGGCGGCGGACGATCCCTACTGGCCCCAGCTACCTTGTGCCCAGGACCCACGCATTCAGCGCGCCAGCGGCGGTGCCGAACGCGTTGACTCGGTGTTCAATGCCTTGCTGCGCCTGGAAGAGCTGGGCGCGCAAGCCGATGACTGGGTGCTGGTCCACGATGCCGCGCGACCCAACCTAGCACGCGCCGATCTGGACAATCTGCTCGGCGCGCTGGCCAACGATCCGGTGGGCGGTTTGCTCGCCGTACCGGCGCGCGATACCTTGAAGCGGGCCGGCGAGGATGGACGAGTTCGCGAGACCATCGACCGTTCCGTGGTCTGGCAAGCCTATACCCCGCAGATGTTTCGCCTCGGTGCCTTGCAGCATGCACTGGCCGATGCACAGGTCGCTGGCGTGGCGGTCACCGACGAGGCCTCGGCGATGGAGTGGGCCGGGCAGGCGCCACGCCTGATCGAGGGGCGTGCCGACAACCTCAAGATTACCCGCCCGGAAGATCTGCAGTGGCTGGCGCAGCGCTGGAAGCAGTGAGAATGCCTTCCGGCGAGCGCTCGGCATCCTGCCTCAGCCCGCTTTTCAGTAAGTCAATCAACAGGCGCACTTTGGCTGACAGGAGGCGTCTTTGTGGGTACACCGCCCAAACCGCGCTGTGGGGTGGCTGGTTGGCTTCCAGTAACGAGACCAGTTCGCCCCGCCGCAAAGGTGCACGCACGTAATAGTCCGGCAATTGGCACAGGCCGAAGCCGCGCAGCGCGGCGTCCAGCACCGCCTCGCCACTGTTGCAACGCCAATTGCCCTGCGGCTTGAAGGGATGCTCGCGACCGTCCTGCTCGAACAGCCAGGTGTCGCCGGTACCCACCAGGCAATTGTGCCGGGTCAGCTCCGACAGACTGTGCGGCCGGCCATAGCGTTCCAGGTAAGCCGGCGCGGCGCACAGGTACATGGCACGCGGAGCGAGTCGCGTGGCGACCAGGCTGGAGTCGTTCAGTCGGCCCAGGCGAATGGCCAGATCGAAGCCTTCCTGCACCAGATCCAGGGTACGGTTGGTCAGCTCGATTTCCACGCGCAGCTTGGGATGACGTTCCATGAACTGATTGACCAGCGGCACGATAAAGCGCTCGCCGTAGGTCACCGCGCAGGTCATGCGCAGTAATCCGCTGGGCACGCTTTGCAATTCGCCGAGGGCATTGATCGCCTCATCGCGTTCTTCGATCAGCCGCTGGCAACGGCTCAAAAAAGTCTGCCCGGCTTCGGTCAGCGAAACCCGCCGCGTCGTGCGGTAGAGCAGCCGGGTCTGCAGGCGTTCTTCCAGGCGCGCAACCTGGCGGCTGACCTGTGAGGATGACAGGCGCAACCGCTCGGCTGCGCGTAAGAAACTCCCGCATTCTGCAACCGCGACGAATTCATCCAAGCCATCCCAGCGGCTCACGAGCAAGCTTCCTTCATGGATAATCCCTGTATGGCAATAATGTATTCCTGAATTGCAGATTATCCCTGATTCGCCGTGAATTACACTTGGACTCTTTCCATCCCTCACTACGAGACGTGTCCATGACCATCAAATCCCGTGCCGCCGTTGCCTTCGGGCCGAACCAGCCGCTGCAGATCGTCGAGGTCGATGTCGCCCCGCCGAAAGCCGGTGAAGTTCTAGTGCGCATCGTCGCCACCGGCGTGTGCCACACCGACGCCTACACGCTGTCCGGGCAGGATTCCGAAGGCGTGTTCCCCTGCATCCTGGGGCACGAGGGCGGCGGCATTGTCGAGGCGGTGGGTGAAGGGGTCACCTCGCTGGCCGTGGGCGACCACGTTATTCCGCTGTACACCGCCGAGTGCGGCGAGTGCAAATTCTGCAAATCCGGCAAAACCAACCTGTGCTGCGCGGTGCGTGCCACCCAGGGCAAGGGGCTGATGCCGGACGGTACCACGCGCTTCTCCTACAACGGCGAGCCGGTCTACCACTACATGGGCTGCTCGACCTTCTCCGAGTACACCGTTTTGCCGGAGGTGTCGCTGGCCAAGATTCCCCAGGAGGCACCGCTGGAGAAGGTGTGCCTGCTCGGTTGTGGCGTGACCACTGGCATCGGCGCGGTCCTCAACACCGCCAAGGTGGAAGAGGGCGCCACCGTGGCGATCTTCGGTCTGGGCGGTATTGGTCTGGCGGCAATCATTGGCGCGAAGATGGCCAAGGCCAGCCGCATCATCGCCATCGACATCAATCCGGCCAAGTTCGATGTGGCCCGCGAGCTGGGCGCCACCGATTTCGTCAACCCGAAGGATCATGCCAAGCCGATCCAGGACGTGATCGTGGAAATGACCGACGGCGGCGTGGACCACAGTTTCGAGTGCGTGGGCAACGTGGACCTGATGCGTGCCGCCTTGGAATGCGCGCATAAGGGTTGGGGCGAGTCGACCATCATCGGCGTGGCACCTGCCGGCGCGGAGATCAGCACCCGGCCGTTCCAGCTGGTGACCGGGCGCGTGTGGCGCGGTTCGGCGTTCGGTGGCGTCAAAGGCCGCACTGAGCTGCCCAGCTACGTGGAGAAGTCCCAGACAGGCGAGATCCCGCTGGATACCTTCATCACTCACACCATGGGTCTTGAAGAGATCAACAAGGCGTTTGATCTGATGCACGAAGGCAAGAGCATCCGCACCGTCATCCATTTCTGATCCGTAGGGTGGATAACTCCGTCGCCAGACGGCTTATCCACCTGGGAGTTGTGGAAAACGCTTCGCGGTTTTCCACCCTACGAGAGGCATACCCATGACCCTTGAAAACATTTCCTGCAACAAGAGCTTCGGTGGCTGGCACAAACGTTACCGCCACCGCTCCAGCAGCCTGAACTGCGACATGGTATTTGCCGTCTACCTGCCGCCGCAGGCGGAGCAGGGCGCCAAGTTGCCGGTGCTGTACTGGCTGAGTGGTCTGACCTGTTCGGATGAGAACTTCATGCAGAAGGCCGGCGCCCACAAGCTGGCCGCCGAACTGGGGTTGATCATTGTTGCGCCGGACACCAGCCCGCGCGGGGCCGAGGTGCCGGACGATCCCGAAGGCGCTTGGGATTTCGGTCTAGGCGCCGGTTTCTACGTGAATGCCACCCAGCAACCCTGGGCCCGGCACTACCGTATGTATGACTACGTGGTGCACGAGCTGCCCATGCTGATCGAGGCGAATTTCCCGGCCTCGGACAAACGCGGGATCAGCGGCCATTCCATGGGCGGCCATGGGGCATTGGTCTGCGCGCTGAAAAACCCCGGACGTTACCAATCGGTGTCGGCCTTCGCACCAATCGGCAACCCGTCCAGCTGCCCCTGGGGTGAAAAGGCCTTCTCTAACTATCTGGGCGCCGATCGTTCCGCATGGCAGGAGTGGGATACCTGCGCGCTGCTCACGCGAGCCAATGAGAAATTGGCGATGCTGGTGGATCAGGGCGACCGTGATGATTTCCTTGAGGTGCAGCTCAAGCCTGAGGTCCTGCGTGCTACCGCCGAGGCGGCCGGGCATGCACTGACATTGCGTTTGCAGCCTGGGTATGACCACAGCTATTACTTCATCGCCAGTTTTATTGACGATCACCTGCGTTACCACGCGGAAAAGCTGGTTTAGTTTAAGGCTGTCGTAGGAGCGGACTCGCCCGCGAGGCAGACGATACCGTGGTGTGTGTGGAATCGCGATCGAGCGCGCTCCTACGCTTGAATGCCTATGGGCCTGGCACGCGCGTCTTTGCAACGCGCGCCCAACCGGCGCCCAGGCCCGCTTTCGGTTAGAATCACGCCCTGTCTTTTGCAGGGCTTTTTTCATTATGCGTATCGGTCATGGCTACGACGTGCATCGTTTTGGCGAGGGTGATTTCATTACTCTCGGCGGTGTGCGAATCCCCCATAAGTTCGGGCTGCTCGCCCATTCCGACGGCGACGTGGTGCTGCATGCGCTGAGCGATGCGCTGTTAGGCGCCGCCGCGCTGGGCGATATCGGCAAGCACTTTCCGGACACCGACCCGGCCTACAAGGGCGCCGACAGCCGCGTGCTGTTGCGTCATGTGCTCAAGCAGGTGCAGGCCAAGGGCTGGCGGGTTGGCAATATCGACGCCACCATCGTTGCCCAGGCACCGAAACTGGCGCCGCATATCGAAGCCATGCGTGCGCTGATCGCCGAAGACCTGCAGGTTGAACTGAATCAGGTCAACGTCAAGGCCACCACCACCGAGAAGCTCGGCTTCGTCGGGCGCGAGGAGGGGATCGCCGTACATGCCGTAGCCCTGTTGCTGGCGCAATGAACGAACTGGAGCTGCTCGGGCCACGCGCCTACGGGGAATCCTGCGGCCAGGCCGTGCTCAAGGAAACCGCCGAGGATTTCCAGGTTGATGAGGTGCTTGATATCCCGCTCAGCGGCGCTGGCGAGCATCTCTGGTTGTGGGTTGAAAAGCGCAATCTGAACACCGAAGAAGCCGCGCGGAGAATTGCCCGCGCTGCAGGCGTGCCACTCAAGCAGGTCAGCTATGCCGGCCTGAAGGATCGTCAGGCGCTGACTCGGCAATGGTTTAGCTTGCATTTGCCCGGCAAGACCGACCCTGATCTGAGTGCCGCCGAAGACGAAACGTTGCATCTGCTCAAACAGGTTCGCCACAGTCGCAAGCTGCAGCGCGGCGCCCATGCGGCCAATGGCTTCACGCTACGCCTGATGCACCTGCGGGCCGATCACGCTGAGCTCGATGCCCGCTTGCAGCGCATCAAGACCGAAGGGGTGCCGAACTACTTTGGCCTGCAGCGCTTCGGGTTTGACGGCGGCAACGTCCTGCAGGCGCGGGATTTTGCTGCGCGTCAGGAATTGCCCGTGCAGCGTAACCTGCGCTCACGGTTGCTCTCCTCGGCACGCAGTTATGTATTCAACCGAGTGCTGGCACGCCGGGTGGACGAAGGCACCTGGGATCGTGCCCAGATCGGCGATCTGCTGGCCTTCACCGACAGCCGCAGTTTCTTTCCGGCGGGAGAAGCTGAATGTCAGGATCCGCGCCTGGCCATTCTCGATCTGCATCCCACCGGACCGCTGTGGGGCGAAGGCAAGCCGGAAAGCAGCGGGTCGAGCCTGGCGCTGGAGCAGGCCGTCGCAGCGAGCGAGGAAGAGCTGTGTGCCTGGCTGCAGAAGGCGGGCATGAACCATGAGCGGCGAATCCTGCGCCTCCCCATTGGCGACCTGACATGGCATTATCCCGCGTCTGACATTCTGCAACTGCACTTCGTCCTGCCGGCCGGATGTTTCGCCACCGTTGTGGTGCGTGAACTGCTAGATCTGTTGCCCGCGGGACCGATGGATTCTTCATGCGTATTCTGATTGCCAATGATGACGGGGTGCATGCGCCCGGACTTGCCGCGCTGCACGATGCGCTGGCCGATTATGCCGAGTGCGTGGTGGTTGCACCCATGCAAGATATGAGTGGTGCGAGCAGCTCGCTGACCCTGGACCGGCCGCTGCATCCGCACTGGATGCCCAATGGTTTCATCGGGGTTGACGGGACGCCCGCTGATTGCGTCCATCTGGCTCTCAACGGCTTGCTCGACGTGCGGCCCGACATGGTGGTTTCCGGGATTAACCTGGGCGCCAACCTCGGCGACGATGTGCTGTACTCCGGTACGGTCGCTGCGGCTATTGAAGGGCGCTCCACCGGTTTGCCACCGTTTGCCTTCTCGCTGGTGTCGCGACTGCCGGACAATTTGCCTTGCGCAGCGCACATCGCGCGAACGCTGATTGCCAACCATGAGCGCCTGGACCTGCCGCCACGCACGGTGCTGAGTGTGAATATTCCCAATCTGCCACTGGAGCGTATCCGGGGTATTCGCCTGACTCGGCTCGGGCATCGGGCGCAGGCCAAGCCGCCGGTCAAGGTGGTGAATCCACGCGGCAAGGAAGGCTACTGGATTTCCGTGGCGGGCGACGCCGAAGACGGCGGACCGGGCACAGACTTCCATGCGGTGATGCAAGGGTATGTGTCGGTGACCCCGTTGCAGCTGGATAGGACGTTTCATGAGGCCTTCCGTGGTCTCGACACCTGGCTGGAGGACTTGCTGTGATCAACCGCGAGCACGATGGCCTAGCGCGCCGCGGCATCGGCATGACGTCGCAACGTACCCGTGAGCGTTTGATTCAGCGCCTCTACGAGGAAGGGTTGTCCAACGCCCACGTTCTGGAAGTCATTCGTCGCACGCCGCGCCATCTGTTTGTTGACGAGGCGCTGGCGCATCGTGCCTATGAAGATACGGCGCTGCCCATCGGCCACAATCAGACCATCTCGCAACCCTACATGGTCGGACGCATGACCGAGCTGTTGCTGGCTGCTGGTCCTCTGGACAAGGTGCTGGAAATCGGCACCGGTTCCGGTTATCAGACGGCTGTGCTGGCCCAGCTGGTCGAACGCGTGTTCTCGGTCGAACGTATCCAGGGGCTGCAGGACCGTGCCAAGGAGCGCCTGCTCGAACTGGAGTTGCGTAACGTGGTGTTTCGCTGGGGCGATGGCTGGGAGGGCTGGCCTGCGCTGGCGCCCTACAATGGCATCATTGTCACGGCTGCAGCCAGTACCGTCCCGCAGGCGTTGCTCGATCAGTTGGCGCCGGGTGGACGTCTGGTGATTCCGGTGGGTAGCGGCGTTGAGCAGCAGTTGTTATTGATCGTGCGCGAGGAGCATGGTTTTTCCCGCCACGTACTGGATGCTGTGCGTTTCGTCCCCTTGCTCAACGGGCCGCTGGCCTGACTCTCGCCACGGAAGATCATGAAGAAAACCATTCTGCTGTACATCAAGGGCATGGCCATGGGCGCCGTTGATGTGGTGCCCGGTTTTTCCGGTGGCACTGTCGCGTTGATCACCGGCATCTACGACAAGTTGCTGGCCTCGCTGGCCGCGATTCCCGCCGCGTTAGCCCTGTTTGTACGGGGGCGAATCAAGGGTGCCTGGCAGGCGTGTAACGCTACGTTCTTGCTGGTGGTGATGCTTGGCGTTCTGACCAGCGTATTCACACTGGCCAAAGCCATCAGCTATCTGATGGATACCCATCCGGTACCGTTGTGGGCGTTCTTCTTTGGCCTGGTGCTGGTATCGGTCCACCTGGTGGGGCGCGAAGTGGTCTCGTGGAGCTGGAACCGCATGTTGGGCTTTGTCGTGGGCCTGGCGCTGGCGGTGTGGATTACCCTAGCGGCACCGTTGCAACTGGCGGCAGATCCGCTGACGCTGTTCTTTGCCGGCGCGATTGCCATCAGTGCGATGATCCTTCCGGGGATCTCCGGCAGCTTCATTCTGGTACTGCTTGGCTTGTACCCGGTAGTGCTGGGCGCGGTGAAAAACCTGGATATCGCTATCCTTGCGGTATTCAGTGCCGGCTGCTTGTTGGGCTTGCTGAGCTTTTCCCGGCTGCTGAGCTGGATGCTGGCGCATGTGCGTGACCTTACCCTGGCTACGCTGACGGGCATCATGCTCGGTTCGCTGGGCAAAGTCTGGCCGTGGAAGCACACCCTGACTTGGCAGACCAACAGCCGCGGTGAGTCCTATCCGTTACTGCAGGAGAACCTTATGCCGGCTGGGTATGCACAAGTCAGTGGTCAGGATCCTCAGGTGATATTGGCGCTTGTGCTGGCTGTGCTGGCTGTGGGAATGGTCCTGGGTATCGAGCGTCTGGCCAGGCAGCAATCCGTGGCGGCAGCTGAGCAGTGAACGCCCCTATTGAAGTGCCTCGCATGAGGCCAGGAGAGTGACCGTTTGAATCCCTCTGGGAGCGCGCGAAACGTTAGCAAGCTGGCTGGCTTGGCATTGGTCATTGCTGGCCTGCAGCTCGCTGGCTGTGCATCGCCTCCTCCTGGTGGGGTGCCGGTCATTGATCGCAATCAGAGTGCCTATCTGCGCGAGCCGCTTCGGCGAGGCCAGCATCGAGTGCAGTCAGGCGAAACGCTCTATTCCATTGCGTTTCGCTTCGGTTGGGACTGGAAAGCCCTGGCGCAACATAATCGCATTCCGCCACCTTATGTGATCTATCCTGGGCAGACCATTCGCTTTTCGGGTGCGAGTAGGGGCAGCCAATCAGCGATCCGACAAACGGTTGCAAAGCCTATAGGCAAACCGGCTACCACCGCTTCATCGCAGCCTATAGTTCCCAAGCCAGCCAGTCCGTCCCCTGTAAAACCCACGCCTGCTGCGGTTACCACGCCAACCCCTCAACCGGCCTCCTCGTCGACATCAGCCGCCCGTTCATCTGCTGGATGGGTCTGGCCGTCGGCTGGTGAACTGATTGGGCGGTTTGCTTCAAACGCGAGTTTGAATAAAGGAATTGATATCGCTGGGCAATTAGGACAGCCTGTTTTAGCAGCGTCTGATGGTCTAGTGGTGTACGCCGGGAGTGGTTTGCGGGGCTACGGCGAGTTGTTGATCATCAAGCATGACGACGTCTATGTGAGCGCCTACGGGCACAATCGTAGACTGTTGGTGCGGGAAGGACAGCAGGTCAAGGCCGGGCAGACCATTGCTGAGATGGGATCAACAGGGACGGACCGGGTGAAGCTCCACTTCGAGATTCGCCGCCAGGGTAAACCTGTCGATCCCCAACAATATTTGCCGCGTCGCTAAGATTTGCCGCCCATCCCGCATTGCGGATGGGCTCTGGTACACAAGGAATGCGTGTGCCTGAGCTGTTGTCGAACTCAGTAAGGGACAATAACAATGGCACTCAACAAAGAAGCGCCTGAGTTTGAAGTCGACGACGAAGTGCTCCTTCTGGAGCCTGCTGTCGTTTTCGACGAAACACTGAGCGAAGAAAGCGAAAGACCTGTCGCCAGTTCAAAGGCCAAATCATCAGCAGCAAGACAGCACAAGTACATTGACTATAGTCGTGCACTTGATGCCACACAGTTATATCTCAACGAAATCGGTTTCTCTCCACTGCTGACCCCAGCAGAGGAAGTCTATTTTGCGCGCTTGGCGCAGCGGGGCGACCCGGCTGGACGTAAGCGCATGATCGAAAGCAACTTGCGGCTGGTGGTTAAAATCGCCCGGCGCTACGTCAATCGCGGCCTTTCATTGCTGGATCTGATCGAGGAGGGCAACCTCGGACTGATCCGCGCCGTGGAAAAATTCGACCCCGAGCGCGGGTTCCGATTCTCTACCTACGCCACCTGGTGGATTCGGCAAACCATCGAGCGGGCGATCATGAATCAGACCCGTACCATTCGTTTGCCGATACACGTGGTCAAGGAGCTCAACGTCTATCTGCGCGCCGCGCGCGAGTTGACTCAGAAACTCGACCACGAGCCTTCCCCTGAAGAGATCGCCAACCTACTGGAACGGCCCGTCGCCGATGTAAAGCGTATGCTCGGCCTGAACGAGCGGGTGACCTCCGTCGATGTTTCTCTCGGGCCGGACTCGGATAAGACCCTGCTCGATACACTCACCGATGACCGGCCCACCGACCCCTGTGAACTGCTGCAGGACGACGATCTTTCGCAAAGCATCGACCTGTGGTTGTCGGACCTCACCGAGAAGCAGCGCGAGGTGGTCATACGGCGCTTCGGCTTGCGCGGCCATGAAAGCAGCACATTGGAGGAAGTCGGCAAGGAAATTGGATTGACGCGTGAGCGTGTGCGGCAAATCCAAGTCGAGGCGCTCAAGCGGCTGCGTGAAATACTCGAGAAGAACGGATTGTCCAGCGAGTCGCTGTTCCAGTAGCGCGGCCACGGTCGTCTCGATGTTCTTCACAAAACACCGTTTTCCGTTGTGCGGGAAACGGTGTTTTTTATTGCCGAAGCTAAAAGCCACTTACCGTGCGCAAACACAGCCGCCCCGTCACGGTAAAAAAAACCAAATAAAAAGCCCGCACGAAGCGGGCTTGACAGTACGTGCGCCGATCAGCGCTCCAGGTACTGCAACTTGTCCTTCACGCCGTCCCATTCTTCGGCATCGGGCAGCGATTCTTTCTTCTCGGTGATGTTCGGCCAGACGTCCGCCAAGTCGGCGTTTAGCTCGATGAATTCCTGCTGATCTTCCGGGACTTCATCTTCAGAGAAGATCGCCTGGGCCGGGCATTCCGGCTCGCACAGGGCGCAGTCGATGCACTCGTCGGGGTGAATGACGAGAAAATTGGGGCCTTCGTAGAAGCAGTCTACCGGGCAGACTTCCACGCAATCGGTGTATTTGCACTTGATGCAGTTGTCGGTGACAACGAAGGTCATGTCGATACTCTCCTCTGGCGACGGCTGGAGCCCAGTCTTGGGTAGGGTCCCCGCTTGAATACGGACCGCCGCGGCTCAGGCTATGACCGGGCAATCTTGAAAACGCGCGGGATTCTAGCAGCTCCCAGGCAATGTCGTTAGATGCGTTTCTTCCACCCATAGAGCAGATCCAGCGCTTGACGCGGCGTTAGTCCATCCGGGTCGAGGCGTGAAAGCTCGTCCACCACGGGATGCGGCAGACTGGCGAACATATCGCTTTGCAGCGGTGCGACAGATTGTCCCGGCTGCGCGCGTGGCGTCTCATGAGGCAAGCTGGTGACCTCAAGGCGTGCCAGATGTTCGCGGGCGCGGTCGATCACCGGATTGGGCACTCCGGCCAGTTGCGCCACCGCCAACCCATAACTCTGGCTGGCCGGCCCAGGCAGAACATGGTGCAGGAAGACTATGCGCTCTTTATGTTCAGTGGCGCTGAGGTGCACGTTGGCGACCACCGGCTCGCTCTCGGGCAAGACGGTCAGTTCGAAGTAATGCGTGGCAAACAGCGTCCAGGCGCGCAGCTGAGCCAAGTGTTCCGCAGCGGCCCAGGCCAGGGACAGGCCATCAAAGGTGCTGGTGCCGCGTCCCACTTCATCCATCAGCACCAGGCTACGCTCGCTGGCGTTGTGCAGGATGTTGGCGGTTTCGCTCATCTCCACCATAAAGGTGGAACGCCCGCCCGCCAGGTCATCGCTGGAGCCGATGCGCGTAAAAATGCGGTCAACCATGGACAGTTCGCACTGCGCCGCCGGCACGAAGCTGCCGACATGGGCGAGCAGCACGATCAGCGCGGTCTGGCGCATGTAGGTGGATTTACCGCCCATGTTCGGCCCGGTGATGATCAGCATGCGAGTGCTGTCATCAAGGTTCAGGTCGTTGGCGACAAAGGGTGTGGCCAGGACCTGTTCGACCACCGGATGACGGCCTTGCTCGATGCGCATGCAGGGCTCGTCGACAAACCGTGGGCGATTGAGGTCCAGGGTCAGCGCGCGTTCGCCCAGGTTGCTCAACACA
Organism: Pseudomonas sp. B392_1p; assembly: GCF_052245235.1. Taxonomy (NCBI): domain Bacteria; kingdom Pseudomonadati; phylum Pseudomonadota; class Gammaproteobacteria; order Pseudomonadales; family Pseudomonadaceae; genus Pseudomonas; species Pseudomonas sp. B392_1p. The sequence goes on along the minus strand of NZ_JBQPXM010000014.1, from coordinate 82,040 downwards.
TCCAGTTCGGCCAGTGCGGCGGCAGTTTCCTGCAGCGGTGCCAACTGGCCGATGAGGTGTTCCAGCAACTCTTCATAGAGCACTTTCTCACGGGCCAGAGCGCGGCTCTTGGCCGACAGGGCCTTATCCTCGAAGGCCTTCAGCTCGGGCGTGATGAAGCGCTCGGCGCCTTTGAGCGTCTGTCGACGGATATAGTCGGCGGGCGCCTGTTCGGCCTGTTTGCTCGGCAGCTCGATAAAGTAGCCGTGCACCCGGTTGTAGCCAACCTTGAGGTTAGGCAGACCGGTGCGAGCCTTTTCGCGTGCCTCCAGATCCATCAGGTACTGGCCAGCGTTCTCAGACAGCGACAACAGCTCGTCGAGTTCGGTGTCATAGCCGACCTTGAGCACGCCACCGTCACGAATCACCGCTGGCGGGTTGTCGATAATGGCTTTTTGCAGAAGCTCAGCCAGCTCTGGGTAGGTGCGCACATTGTCGGCCAGCTGCAGCAGATGCGGCGCCACCAGGTCCTGCATGGCCAATTGCAGTTCGGGGAGTGCGGCCAACGCATCGCGCAGGCGAGCCAGGTCCCGGGGACGGGCATTGCGCAGGCCGATACGCGCCAGGATGCGCTCCACGTCGCCGATTTCCTTGAGGCGGGGCTGCAGGTTTTCGTAACGGTAATTTTCCAGCAGGCAGGTAATGGCGTCCTGACGGGCTTCCAGCACGGCGCGGTCACGCAACGGGCGATTCAGCCAGCGACTGAGTAGGCGGCTGCCCATGGCGGTCTGGCAACGGTCGAGGACTGACTGCAGCGTATTGTCTCGTCCCCCTGACAGGTTGATATCCAGCTCCAGGTTGCGACGGGTGGCTGCGTCGAGGATGACGGTGTCGTCGAGACGCTCATGACGTAGGCCACGCAGGTGGGGCAGGGCCGTGCGCTGGGTTTCCTTGGCGTAAGCCAGCAAACAGCCGGCGGCGCCAATGGCCAGGGTCAGGCCTTCACAACCGAAGCCCTTGAGGTCCTGGGTGGCAAACTGCTGACAGAGGCTCTTGAACGCCGAATCACATTCGAAATCCCAAGGCGCTCGGCGGTGTACGCCCCGGCGCTTTTCCGCCGGCAGGCCTTGCGGCCAGTCATCGGGGATCAACAATTCAGTGGGGTTGAGACGCTCCAGTTCGGCCAGCAGCGGCTCCCAGCCCTTGATTTCCAGTACGCTGAAGCGGCCGCTGGTGATGTCCAGAACCGCCAGACCAAACAGCTTGTCATCCCCGAGCAGGGCGGCTAACAGGTTGTCGCGCCGCTCATCAAGCAACGCTTCGTCGCTGACCGTACCCGGCGTGAGGATGCGCACCACCTGACGTTCCACCGGGCCTTTGCTGGTGGCCGGATCGCCGACTTGCTCGCAGATCACCACCGACTCGCCCAGCTTGACCAGGCGCGCCAGGTAGCCTTCGGCGGAGTGGAAGGGAATGCCGGCCATGGGGATCGCTTGCCCGGCAGACTGTCCGCGTGAGGTCAGGGTGATGTCCAGCAGCTTGGCGGCCTTCTTGGCGTCCTCGTAGAACAGCTCATAGAAGTCTCCCATGCGGTAGAACATCATCTGGTCGGGATGCTGGGTCTTCAGCCTCCAGTACTGTTGCATCATCGGCGTGTGGGCTGAAAAGTCGCTGTGGCTCATGGTGTGGGCAATGTCCGGCTGAATCGCAAAGCCGCCTAGTGTACGGTATTCCCCCTTGAGCCTTTAACCGGGTCTGTTGCGGCTTCGTGTGCGGCTTGCGACAAAATCACTTAGACCTCAGGAGCGGACATGGACGAACTCACTCATTTGGCCCATCGGCTGGGCGCTGAGCTGCAACGCCTGGGCGCGCAGGTCACCACCGCCGAATCGTGCACCGGGGGCGGGATTGCCGAAGCGATCACGCGCATCCCTGGCAGTTCATCCTGGTTCGAGGCTGGCTATGTAACCTATTCCAATAGCCAGAAGACCGCGCAGCTGGGGGTGTCGGCCGCGCTGTTTGCGACGGTCGGCGCGGTCAGTCGCGAGGTGGTGGAGGCCATGGCGCTGGGCGCGGGGCGTTGCAGCGGCGCGCGGTTTGCCGTGGCGGTGAGCGGTATTGCCGGGCCGGATGGCGGCACGCCGGACAAGCCGGTAGGTACCGTCTGGTTGGCCTGGGCCGATGGCGCGCAGGTCACGACCCACTGTTATCGTTTTGCCGGCGATCGCGCCGAAGTGCGCCGTCGGTCGGTAGAAGCGGCCTTGCACGGATTGTTGCGACTGGTCATCGGAGAAAATCCCGGCGAGGGGTAGGCGAGCCTTTTTGCCTATGCTCTAATACTGGCTACTTATACAGTTGTTGCGGCCGTCTGGCCCTGTCGAATACGTGAGGAATTCAATGGACGAGAACAAGAAGCGCGCCTTGGCGGCGGCCCTGGGCCAGATCGAGAAGCAGTTTGGCAAGGGTGCGGTGATGCGCATGGGCGATCATGACCGTCAGGCCATTCCGGCCATTTCCACCGGCTCGCTGGGCCTGGATATTGCACTCGGTATTGGCGGCCTGCCCAAGGGCCGTATCGTGGAAATCTACGGTCCGGAATCCTCGGGTAAAACCACCCTGACCCTGTCGGTGATTGCCGAGGCGCAGAAGATGGGCGCCACCTGTGCCTTCGTCGATGCGGAGCACGCATTGGATCCTGAATACGCCGGCAAGCTCGGCGTGAATGTCGATGACCTGCTCGTCTCGCAGCCGGACACCGGTGAGCAGGCGCTGGAAATCACCGACATGCTGGTGCGCTCCAACGCCATCGACGTGATTGTGGTCGACTCCGTGGCAGCCTTGGTGCCCAAGGCGGAGATCGAAGGTGAAATGGGTGACATGCATGTCGGCCTGCAGGCCCGCCTGATGTCCCAGGCGCTGCGCAAGATCACCGGCAACATTAAGAATGCCAACTGCCTGGTGATCTTCATCAACCAGATCCGCATGAAGATCGGTGTGATGTTCGGCAGCCCGGAAACCACCACCGGTGGTAACGCGTTGAAGTTCTACGCCTCGGTGCGCCTGGATATTCGCCGTACCGGCGCGGTCAAGGAAGGCGATGAGGTGGTCGGCAGCGAAACCCGCGTCAAGGTCGTGAAGAACAAGGTCGCGCCGCCCTTCCGCCAGGCCGAGTTCCAGATCCTCTACGGCAAGGGTATCTACCGCAACGGCGAGATCATCGACCTTGGCGTGCAGCAGGGTCTGGTTGAGAAATCCGGTGCCTGGTACAGCTACCAGGGCAACAAGATCGGCCAGGGCAAGGCGAATGCCGCCAAGTATCTGGAAGACAACCTGGACGTGCGCGAGGCGCTGGACAAGGGCATTCGTGAAAAGCTGCTGGCCGCCCCGGTTAATGTGAAGGCGGGCTCTGGTGCCAAGGCCGAGGCCGACGCAAAGGCTACTGCCAAGGCGGAACTGGCCAGCGACCAGTAATCGTCTGATCTATGGCTATTGTTCTGGATACGCCTGTTGCTGTGCGTCGGGTTGCGATGGACCTGCTGGCGCGCCGCGAACATGGGCGCGCCGAGTTGACCCGCAAGCTACGTCAGCGTGGCGCGCCGCCTGAGCTGATCGACAGCGCTCTCGACCGATTGACGGAAGAAGGACTGCTCAATGAGGCGCGTTATCTGGAAAGCTATATCGCCAGTCGCGCCCGCGCCGGTTGTGGCCCAGCGCGAATTCGCGAAGAGCTTACCCAGCGTGGCCTGCCGCGTGCCGAAGTCGAGCAGGCACTGAGTCAATGCGAGGTGGACTGGACCGAGCAGCTACGCGAGGTCTGGCGGCGCAAGTTCGCCGGTCAGCTGCCGCAGGACGCCAAGGAGCGCGCTCGGCAAGGACGCTTCCTGGCGTATCGTGGTTATCCGCTGGAGCAGATCGGTCGCTTGCTGCGCAATGCGCTGGATGATTGAGATGCGTCTTCTGAGGCCCAGAGCTGCGCAGTTGTAATAAACCCTCTTCGCTGACCTTGTCTTTCTTGGCGAGGTGACCACCTTCACTGCAATCCGAGCCATTGCGCGCGCGCATTGTGGAAGGCTCGACCTCGGGCCGAGCTCTTGCTGTCGGGGCGACATCACTGGTCTTGCGGATGGCGAGTTCGTCACGGGTTTTGCCGCCTTGATTGCCGTCAGGCGGTAAACGCTTGCCGCTATTTTGCTAACCGGGCGCAGTAACGTCCTCCCGGGCTCGCTGAATCATGGCTGTCCATGCAAGTGGCACAATGATTGCTTTATCTCAGCCAGTATCCGCGGTCGGCAATTGTCTGGCGACCGCAGTTCCCTGTCCCAATGATGGGAAAGAGGTTGAGCATGAGCATCAGTTTCGACAAAGCCCTGGGCATTCATGAGAAGGCGTTGAGCTTCCGCTCCCAGCGTGCCGAGGTCTTGGCCAATAACATCGCCAACGCCGACACGCCGCATTACAAGGCGCGTGATGTGGAATTTTCCAGCGTCCTCGCGGCGCAGATGGAGCAGAGCAAAGGCAGCACGTTCAGCCTGAATCGTACCCAGGCCCGCCATATCGAAGGCGAGGGCGTGTCCTTCAGTGAAGCGGCGCTGCAATACCGCACCCCGCATCACCCGTCCATCGACGGCAACACCGTCGATGCACAGGTCGAGCAGGCCAGCTACGCGCAGAACGCCGTGGACTTTCAAGCCAGCTTTACCTTCCTCAACAGTAAATTCAAAGGGCTGATGTCGGCCCTGCGCGGAGAGTAAGCCATGTCGCTGACCAACGTGTTCAACATCGCCGGTAGTGGCATGAGCGCCCAGAGCACCCGTCTGAATACCGTGGCGAGCAACATCGCCAACGCCGAGACCGTGTCCTCCAGCATCGATCAGACCTATCGTGCCCGTAAGCCGGTGTTTGCCACCGTGTTGCACGATGCGACCAATCCCAACGCCAGTCAGTCGCTGTTCGATGAGCGTGGCAATGCCGGCGTCGGTGTGCAGGTCACCGGCATCGTCGAGGACCAGAGCGAGCTGCAGGCCCGCTATGAGCCGAGCCATCCGGCTGCGAACGCGGAAGGCTACGTGTTCTATCCGAACGTCAATGTGGTGGAAGAAATGGCCGACATGATCTCTGCCAGCCGGGCCTTCCAGACCAATGCGGAAATGATGAACACCGCGAAAACCATGATGCAGAAAGTACTGACTCTCGGTCAGTAAGGCGAAGGATCGACATGAGCACTGTCAATAACAACACCGCCCAATCCGTACTGGACCAATACCAGCACAAACCTGCAGCCAAGACCACTGGCGACAGCGCCATGGGCAAGGATTCCTTTCTGCAGCTGCTGGTCGCGCAGATGGAAAATCAGAACCCGCTGGACCCGCAGGACAACACGGCGTTCGTGGCCCAGCTGGCACAGTTCAGCAGCCTGGAAAGCATGAATAACCTGAACTCGACGGTGGAGTCCTTCATGGGTTCCTACCAGTCATCCCAGGCGCTGCAGGCCTCGTCTCTGGTTGGTCGCTCGGTGATCGTGCAAAGCGGTCAGGCGCTGGTGGACACCAGCAAGAGTTTTACCGGCAACGTGGTCATGCCCGCCAGTGGCAGCAACCTGAATATCAAGGTCTACAACGACAGCGGCGCCGTGGTGAAAACCCTGGAGCTGGGCGAATGGAGCGCAGGCTCCGTGGACTTCATCTGGGATGGCGTCAACGACGCTGGTGATCCAGTGGAGTCGGGCAATTACACCTTTGTTGCCGAGGCATTGATCGATGGCGAAGCCACCGCGTTGCCGACCTTCCTGCCGGCCACCGTTAACAGCGTCACCCTGGGTGGCGGTGAAATGTATTTGAACCTGGCTGGCATGGGGCGCGTACCGCTCTCCAGCGTGCAGACCATTGGCCAATAAAACCGATTTCCAAGGAGTTAACTCATGTCGTTCAACGTCGCTCTGAGCGGTCTGGCCGCAGCCAATAAAGATCTCGCTGTAACCGGCAACAACATCGCAAACGTCGCCACCACCGGCTTCAAGGGCTCGCGTGCGGAATTCGCTGACGTGTACTCGGCATCTATCCTCGGTACCGGCGGCAAGGTTGCGGGTGCTGGTGTGCGCACCGCTGCGATTTCTCAGCAGTTCACCCAGGGCAATATCAATAACACAGGCAACAGCCTGGATCTGGCGGTCAATGGCAATGGTTTCTTTGCTCTGAGCGCTCAGGGTCAGATGATGTACACCCGCGCCGGTGAGTTCGGTACGGACAAGGACGGTTATATTGTCAACAGTGCGGGCTATAAGCTGCAGGGCTACGGCATCAACTCCGCGGGCGATATCGTGGCGGGGCAGAAGGTCGACCTGCAGCTGGATAGCAGCAACGTGGCACCCAAGGCCACGACCCAGATTACCGAAACCCTGAATCTGGATTCCTCGGCGAAGGCTATTACCCTGGCTTTTGATCCGCAAAACACCAATACCTACAACTGGGCAACGTCGGTGCCGATGTACGACTCGCTGGGTAACGCCCACACTATGAGCCAGTACTTCACCAAGACGGCGGGTGGAAATTGGACGATGCAGGTGCTGGTCGATGGGCGTAATCCGGCCGACCCCAGCCAGGAGCCACCGGTGCCTGAGTCTGTGGACTTGGTGTTCGACTCCTCCGGAGCCCTGGATACGGCTACGGCTGGTACGGCGGGTATTACTGTCAATGCGGATGGTACTTTTTCGCTGACCAACTGGCTGCCGGGCGAGCAGCGGGCTGATGGTACCTGGGCGGGGAACGGTTCTGCCGCTGTTGCCAGTGTGGACATCGACATGACCAAGATGACCCAGTACAACGCAGTGTCCTCGGTCACCACCCAGACTCAGGATGGCTACGCCACGGGTCAGCTGGCCGGCTTGAATATCGACGAAACGGGCGTGATGTTCGCCAGCTACACCAACGGACAGTCTAAGCAGATCGGCCAAGTGATGCTGGTCAACTTCTCCAACGTCCAAGGTCTCAAGCCGGTTGGCGGGACTGCCTGGCTGGAAACCTACGCTTCAGGCGTGCCGGTGGAGGGTACGGCCAAGACTGGCACCTTTGGCGCCATGCAGGCAGGCGCACTGGAGGAGTCTAACGTCGACCTGACCGCGCAACTGGTGCAGCTCATCAAGGCGCAGAGCAACTACCAGGCCAACGCCAAGACCGTGACTACCGAAAGCACCATTTTGCAGACCACCATCCAGATGGGCTGAGGCGGGTAGCTTTAAAAAACGGGACGCCACGGGTGTCCCGTTTTTTTTGCCGCAGGGTTTGCTGGAAGCCCGTCCATTTGATTGATGGTCTAGCGGACCCAGAGCTGAATGTAGGAGCGGACTTGTCCGCGATGCGGATCGCGCCAGTGTGAGTCAATCGCGGACAAGTCCGCTCCTACTAAAGCTATTCATGCATGTGGTGTGTGGCTAAAGCCCTGGCACGCTGTTTGCTACTTCTACTGCAAACCCTGAAAAAGGCGGCAAGAAGCTGCCGGAGGACGTAGTGGACAAGATGCTTTATGTGGCCATGACCGGTGCTAGCCAGAACACGCTGGCGCAGCGGGCGCATGCCAACAATCTGGCCAACCTCTCCACCAATGGCTTTCGTCGTGATTTTGAACAGGCGCGCTCGATGCCTGTGTTCGGCGACAGTTTGCCGGCGCGGGCCTATGCCATGACCGAGCGTCCGGCCACTGACTTCACCCCCGGCGCCTTGCAGGAAACCGGTCGCGACCTGGACATCGCCATCGAGGGCGAGGGCTGGATCGCCGTACAAACACCGCAAGGCGGCGAAGCCTATGTGCGTACCGCCAGCCTGAAGATCGATGCGGTCGGCATCCTGCGTGCCGGCAATGATTTGCCGGTGATGGGCAATGCCGGCCCGGTGGTGATTCCGCCGGAGCAGAAGGTCGAGATCGGTAGCGATGGCACCATCAGCATTCGCGCGCTGGGCGAGAACCCCAACGTGATGGCCGAGGTGGACCGCATCAAGCTGGTCAAGCCTGACTTGCAGCAGATGGAAAAAGGCCTCGACGGCATGATCCACCACAAGAGCGGGCAGCCGGTCGAGGCCGATGCGACCGTGCAAGTGGTGTCCGGCTTCCAGGAAACCAGCAACGTCAACGCCGTCGCCGAGATGACTTCGATGCTTGCCTTGTCCCGCCAATTCGAACTGCACATCAAGATGATGCGCACCGCCGAGGATGATGCCGCGGCGATGACCAAGGTCATGCAGATCAGCTAATTATTTGCGGCGCTCGTGGGCGTCGATGAAGGAGAACATTCCATGCTTCCGGCTCTGTGGGTAAGTAAAACCGGTCTGTCCGCCCAGGACATGAACCTGACTACCATTTCCAACAACCTGGCCAACGTCTCGACGACCGGCTTCAAGCGCGACCGCGCCGAGTTTCAGGACCTGATGTATCAGGTACGTCGCCAGCCGGGCGCGCAGAACACCCAGGACACCGAGCTGCCTTCGGGGCTGCAACTGGGCACGGGCGTGCGCATCGTCGGCACCCAGAAGAACTTCACCGCCGGCAGCCTGCAGACCACCGAGCAGCCGCTGGACATGGCCATCAACGGCCGTGGTTTCTTCCAGATCCTGATGCCCGACGGCAGTCTGTCCTATACCCGCGACGGCACCTTCCACCTCAACTCCGAAGGCCAGGTGGTCACCGCCAGCGGCTTTCCGGTAGAGCCGGCGATTGTCGTGCCGCCGGAAACCCAGACCTTCAGCGTCGGTGAAGACGGCACCGTTTCCATCGGCCTGGCCGGCGAGGCCGAGCTGCAGGTGATTGGCAACATCCAGACCGCAGACTTCATCAACCCGGCCGGCTTGCAGGCCACCGGTGGCAACCTGTTTCAGGAAACCGCCGCTAGCGGCGCGCCGCAGGTTGGCCAGCCAGGCCTGAACGGGCTGGGCACAGTGCTACAGAGCACCTTGGAGAACTCCAACGTCAGTACCGTTGAAGAGCTGGTGAACATGATCACCACCCAACGTGCCTACGAGATGAATTCCAAGGTCATCTCCACCGCTGACCAGATGCTCGGCTTTGTGACCCAGCAGTTGTAATGCCGTAGGGGCGTGCGCTTGTAAGCCGCGCCCCTCGATCCTTTTGCGAGGTTGCCTCCTGATGCTCCGGCTGTTGTTCTCCCTGACGTTTCTAGCTCTGTTGAGTGGCTGCATGGCACCGCCGGCCAAGCCCAACGAGCCGTATTACGCGCCGGTGCTGCCGCGTACGCCGCTGCCTGTCGAACAGAACAATGGCGCGATCTACCAGTCCGGGTTCGGCATGAACCTGTTCGACGACCGCAAGGCCTACCGGGTCGGTGACATCATCACCATCACCCTCAACGAGAGGACCCAGGCCAGCAAGAGTGCTAACTCCCAGTTGAGCAAAGACAGCAGTGCCAACATTGGCCTGACCTCGTTGTTCGGCGGCGCGGTGTCGGCGACCAATCCGATGACCGGTAATACCATGACCTTGGGCGCGGAATTCGCCGGGGAGCGGGACAACAACGGCTCGGCCAAGGCCGGGCAAAGCAACAGCCTAACTGGCTCGATCACCGTGACTGTGGCCGAAGTGCTGCCCAACGGCATTCTGTCGGTGCGTGGTGAGAAGTGGATGACTCTGAACACTGGCGAAGAGCTGGTACGTATTGCCGGCCTGATCCGCTCCGACGATATCGGCACCGATAACACCGTGTCGTCCACCCGCGTGGCCGATGCGCGCATCACTTACTCAGGCACCGGCGCCTTTGCCGATGCCAGCCAGCCGGGCTGGTTGAGCCGCTTCTTCATGAGCCCAATGTGGCCGTTCTAGGTGACGGAATGAAGTGCTGCAAAGGCTTCGGCCTGGGGGCGCAGGCGATGATGGTTCTGCCGAATGGCTCGTCTGGCATAACCGCTGTAGGGGCGAATTCATTCGCCGTGCGCATGATCACCGAACCACGCAGCCGCTGCGACAACCACAACGGCATCGGCCGCCTGGTTCGTCGCATCCCCGCAGCAGCCGGAAGACGCGATGCCAGGCGAATGAATTCGCCCCTACTTAACACAGCTACGCACGACTACCGTCGCTTAGGAATTAACCCATGACCAAGTACCTGCTTATTGCGCTCGGCCTGCTGGCCAGCTTCGCCGTGCAGGCCGAGCGGCTCAAGGACATCGCCAGCATCCAGGGCGTGCGTTCCAACCAGTTGATCGGTTACGGGCTGGTGGTGGGCCTCAACGGCACGGGCGACCAGACCACGCAAACGCCCTTTACCCTGCAAACCTTCAACAACATGCTCGCCCAGTTCGGCATCAAGGTGCCGCCCAGTGTGGGCAGCGTGCAGTTGAAGAACGTCGCGGCGGTGTCGATTCATGCCGACCTGCCGCCTTTTGCCAAGCCGGGGCAGACCATCGACATCACCGTGTCGTCGATCGGTAACTCGAAAAGCCTGCGCGGTGGCAGCCTGTTGATGGCGCCGCTCAAGGGCATCGACGGCAACATTTACGCCATTGCCCAGGGCAACCTTGTCGTAGGCGGCTTCGATGCCGGCGGCGCGGACGGTTCGCGTATCACCGTCAACGTGCCCTCAGCGGGCCGCATTCCTGGGGGCGCTACCGTCGAGCGCGCAGTGCCGAGCGGTTTCGACCAAGGCACCAGCCTGACCCTCAACCTCAATCGCCCGGACTTCACCACGGCGAAGAACATCGTCGACCGCATTAACGAATTGCTGGGCCCGAATGTCGCCCAGGCGATTGACGGTGGCTCGGTGCGGGTCAGCGCGCCGCTGAACCCCAATCAGCGTGTCGATTACCTGTCGATTCTGGAAAACCTGGAAATCGATCTCGGCCAGGCAGCTGCCAAAGTCGTCATCAATTCGCGCACCGGTACCATCGTCATCGGTCAGAACGTGCGCGTAGCGCCGGCCGCTGTTACCCACGGCAGTCTCACCGTGAGCATCACCGAAGACCCCATCGTCAGTCAGCCAGCACCGTTCTCCGATGGCGAAACCGTGGTGGTGCCACGTTCGAAGGTCAATGCCCAGCAAGAAGTGAAACCGATGTTCAAATTCGCGCCGGGCACCACCCTGGACGAAATCGTCCGTGCGGTGAACCAGGTGGGCGCAGCGCCCAGCGACCTGATGGCCATTCTTGAAGCCCTGAAACAGGCCGGCGCACTGCAAGCCGACCTGATTGTGATCTAAGGGATGAGCATGAAATTTAGCGCTCCCAGTGTGGGCGACAGTGGCGCCTACACCGACCTCAATCGCCTCAATCAGTTGAAGGTCGGCAAGGATCGCGACAGCGAGGAAAACACCCGCAAGGTCGCTCAGGAGTTTGAGTCGCTGTTCCTCAGCCAAATGTTCAAGGCCATGCGTCAGGCCAACGACGTGCTGGCCGACGACAATTTCATGAACAGCGAGACCAGCAAGCATTACCGCGACATGCACGATCAGCAGATGGCCGTGACCCTGCCCAAGCAGGGCGCCGGTATCGGCCTGGCTGATGTCCTGGTGCGTCAGCTGAGCAAGGACCGTCAAGCCAGCGTGCGTGAGAATCCGTTTCGCAGTGCCGAAGCGCCGGCGCTGGCGGGCGCGGCGGTCGAGCGTCCGACACTGACGGGCGGCACCGATGGCGAGCTGCGCGACGACCGACAATTGCTCAAGGCGCGGCGCCTGACGCTGCCGAACTACCGAAGCAACACCGCTCAGGCAGCAACTGAAACCGCCACCGTGGCTACCGCCCAGCCGGGCCAGCCGCTGGTGGATCTGGGTTGGCATCCGCCCACTGGCGGTTATGACCGTGCCGGCAATGCCGGTAGCGTGCGCTTCAATGGCCAGCCGGCGGGCATGCCGGACCGCTTCAATTCGCCAGAAGAATTCGTCGCCGCCATGTTGCCCATGGCCGAAAGCGCCGCGCGCCGCCTGGGTGTCGATGCCCGCCACCTGGTGGCCCAGGCCGCGCTGGAAACCGGGTGGGGCCGCTCAATCATTCGCCAGGACGACGGCAGCAGCAGCCATAACCTGTTCGGCATCAAGGCCCATGGCTGGGGGGGGGATTCCGCCAGCACCACCACCACCGAGTTCTACAACGGCCAGGCGGTGAAGGAGCAGGCCGAGTTCCGCAGCTACGCCTCTTACGCGCAAAGCTTCGACGACTACGCGACCTTCCTGCAAAGCAACGGCCGCTATCAAGAAGCGCTGCAAACCGCCGATAACCCGGACACGTTCATGCGTGAACTGCAGCAGGCTGGCTACGCCACCGATCCGCAGTACGCGCGCAAGGTCAACCAGATCGCCAAGCAGTTGCAGACCTACCAGATGGTCGCCGCCGCCGGCACGACGAAGAACATTTAGGAAGCTGAAACATGGCAGGTTTGCTCTCCATCGGCATTTCCGGGCTCGCGGCCAGCCAGGCCCACCTGAGCACCGTCGGTCACAACATCACCAACGCAGACACGCCCGGCTTTTCGCGCCAGCAGGTGACACAGCAGTCGTCTGGCGGTCAATACATCGGCCCGGCCGGCTTCATCGGCAGCGGCACCACGTTGAACGATGTGCGCCGCATGTACAGCGGCTTTATCGACACCCAACTGCAGAGCGCTACCGCCCTGAATGGCGATACCAAGTCGTATCTGGACAGCATCAACCAGATCAACTCCCTGCTGGCCGACAGTGGCACCGGTGTGAACGTGGTGCTCAAGGGTTTTTTTGATTCCGTGCAGAATGTGGTCAGCAAACCCACTGACCTTGCCTCGCGCCAGTTGTTGATGACCTCCGCTGAATCGTTGAGCAATCGTTTCGGCTCGGTGCAGACGCAAATGGAGGACCAGGGGGCCTACGTCAACAGCCAGCTGAAGACCATGACGGACACGGTCAATGGTTTGGCAGACAAGGTGGCCAAGCTCAACGTCGCGATCAAGACAGCATCCCTCAACGGTATCAAGCCGAACGATCTGATGGATTCGCGAGACCAGGCCGTGCGCGAGCTGTCTGGGCTGGTAGGCGTCAAGGTGGTGGATCAGGACGGCCAGTTCGCCCTGTTCCTCGGCAGCGGTCAGCCGCTGGTGATCGGCAATCAGGCCAATACCCTGACGGCAGAGCCGAGCAAAGACGATCCTTCGCGTCTGGCGATGATCTTCACCACGCCGACCACGCGTATTGATATCACTGATGTAGTGACGGGCGGCACTGTGGGTGGCCTGTTGCGTTACCGCAGCGAAGTGCTCGATCCGGCCATGAATGAACTGGGCCGTTTGTCCTTGGTCATCGCGGATCAGGTCAATCAGCAATTGGGCCAGGGTCTCGATCTGAATGGCGAGTTTGGCGCCACCCTGTTTGGTGATATCAACGCCGCGAATGTAGTGAATCAGCGCAGCATTGCCCAAGGGGGCAACAGCGCCGGCTCAGGCAATTTCGAGGTGCGGATTACCGATACCAGCCAGCTCAGCAAGTATGACTATGAAGTAGAGTTCACCAGTGCCACCGAGTTTACGGTGCGTCGATCCGACGGCACGGATATGGGCGCTTTCGATCTAGCGACTGATCCGGAGCCGGAGCTGGCTGATGGTTTTAGTCTGAGTTTTGCGGGCGGCGCTCCGGCAGCGGGCGATACCTTCACGCTGATCCCCACCCGTCATGCCGCGGGCGATATTTCGGTGGCGCTTACCGAGCCCAAACGCCTTGGTTTGGCTGCGCCGCTGAGTGCGACCACCGGCAGTGGCAACTACGGCACGGGCAGTATCAGCCAGCCGGAGCTGAAGACGCATCTGGATATCTACGCGCCGGCTGCTGATCAGCAAGCTCAGCAAGATGCGATCAAAGCTGCAATGCCCGTCCGGGTGGTGTTTGGTGAGGTAGATGCGGCAACCGGCATGCAGGACTACAAGCTCTACGATGTGAATGGCGCAGAAGTTACGGCTGCGGCGGGCACTTACATTCCGGGCCAATCCAAAGAGCTGCCTCTGGCGGTGACCGTTGCGGGTATTACGGTTGAATTCAGTGCGACTGTCAGTGGTTCTCCAGCCAACAACGACAGCTTCACTATTTCCTTCAATCGAGATGGCCAGTCGGACAACCGCAACGCGCTCAAGCTGCAGGATTTGCAGAGCAAGGCGACGGTCGATGTCGATGCTGCCGGCAAGGGCTCCAGCTTTACCACCGCGTATGGTTCGCTGATCAGCGAGGTTGGCGCGAAGACCGCCCAGGCACAGGCGGACAACGGCGCCACCGAGGCGATTCTTACTCAGGCCACCGCGACCCGTGAGTCGCTGTCGGGTGTCAACCTCGACGAAGAGGCTACCAATCTGATCAAGTTCCAGCAGTACTACACCGCCTCGTCGCAGATCATCAAGGCTGCCCAGGAAACCTTCAACACGCTGCTCAGCGCTCTCTAAAGGTCAGGTGACGAACCATGCGTCTTTCGACTAATCAGATGTTCAACGCCAACGTGAACGGTTACCAAAAGGGTTACTCGGCGTTGGTCAAGACCCAAGAGCAGATCACGTCGGGCAACCGTATTCAGACGCCGGCGGATGACCCCATCGGGTCGGCCCGCCTGCTGCAGTTGGAGCAGCAATCCGCGCTGTTGAGCCAATACAAAAGCAATCTGACCGATGCCACCAACTCGCTGACCCAGGAAGAGAGCATTCTGTCGTCCATGATCAACATCTCGCAGCGTGCACGCGAGTTGGCTGGGCATGCGGGTAACGGTGCCTATAACGATCAGAACCGTTCGGCCATCGCGGCTGAGCTGAAGCAGATTGAGGCAGAGCTGTTCGGTTTGATGAATAGCAAGAACGCCAGCGGCGAATACTGGTTCAGTGGTAGTCAGAGTGGTATCCAGCCATATGTGCTGAACAGTGACGGCACTTACAGCTATCAGGGTGATCAGGGACAGCAGAACCTTCAAGTTGCCACTGGATTGCAGATCAGCATTAACGACAGCGGTTATAGCGCTTTCGAAACTGCGCGCAATGTCAGCCGCACAGCGTCGAGTCTCGACACTGTAGGCGCGAGTGGGCAGCGGATGTACCTGTCCCAGGGTACGGTTTCCAATCAGCGGGATTTCGACAGCACCTTCCGAGCGGATGCGCCCTACAAGTTGGAAATCAGCGCCAACACAGACGGCAGCATCGGTTACACCGTGACGGCTGCGGGTGTTGCCGTGGACTCCGGGTCTTATGACCCTAACCAGGAGAATCCGAAAATCACCTTCCGGGGTGTCGAGTTTAACCTTGACACCATGCTGAAAACGGGTGAATCGGACTTCGCAGCGCTGCTGGATGGCCACAGTTTCGACCTGGGGATGGCCCCCGAAAAGTTTGCTGTTAGTAGCAATTCCGCCGCACAAATTAGCGCCTCAACCGTGGTGGATGTGGATGCTTACACCACGAGCTTCCCGGATGGTGGTGTGACGCTGAAATTTGACGGCGCTGCATATCAGGCTTTTGCCCAGCCGAGCAATGTGCTGATTCCCAGCGCTTTCGATGGCGCGACCAATACGTTGACGGTAGCTGGCGTCGAATTCAGCTTCAGCGGAACGCCGGCAGCGGATGATCTGTTCAAGGTCACGGCCGATTCCCAGGAAAACCAGAATCTCCTCAATACCATTGCCAATCTGCGTGCAGCGCTTGAGCAGCCCGCTGATGGCATTGAAGGGGGTGGCCTGCGTATCCGGGAAGCCATTGCAGTGGCACTGGGCAATATCGATAGCGGCATGATTCAGATCGAAAGCACCCAAGCTCACATTGGCGCACGTCTGAACAGCATCGACACGCTGCTCGTCGAAAATGAAAGCCTGAGCATTATGAATGACTCGACCCAATCGGCCATTCGCGACACCGACCAGTTCGAGGCTGCCTCACGCCTGATGTTGCAACAAACCAAGCTCGAGGCTGCTCAAGCTGCGTTTGTGCGAGTGAGTCAGTTGAGTTTGTTTGATCGGTTGTAACGTTGTTTGGTTTTAAACAGCGGCGCGACGCTTGTACAGGTCGCGCCGTTTTGCTGCTTGCCTACAGCGTATTTTTCATAGGGGTATTAGGCATGCTGATTGCAAGCTCCGTCATTTGCGAAAGGTAGCTTTTGTATTCGTCAAAATTTTGCCGCGAATGTGCTCTGACTGGTTTGCGTCATCCTGCTCGATCGAACGATCGGGCCTGTCGCAAGGGTGTGTAAGTGTTTTTTAGGAAGTTCAGTTGAATGTTTGATAACGCATCCATCCTCATTACTGGTGGAACAGGGTCCTTTGGCAATACTTTCGTACCCATGCTCCTATCAAAATACAGTCCTCGCCGGGTCATCATTTATTCTCGTGATGAGATGAAGCAGTGGGAGATGGCCCAAAAGTTTCAGGGTGATGCGCGCGTGCGTTTTTTCATTGGCGATGTGCGCGACAAGGATCGCCTTTACAGAGCTCTTGATGGTGTCGATTACGTGGTGCATGCCGCCGCCACCAAGATCGTACCAACGGCCGAATACAATCCTTTCGAGTGTGTGAAAACTAATATAAATGGCGCCATGAACCTGATCGATGCCTGCATCGATAAAGGCGTCAAGCGCGTGGTTGCGTTATCCACCGACAAGGCTAGCAGTCCGGTCAACTTGTACGGCGCGACCAAGCTGGCTTCGGACAAGCTGTTCGTGGCAGGTAATTCCTACTCAGGCGGGCGTGCTACACGTTTTGCAGTGGTGCGCTATGGCAATGTCATGGGCTCACGTGGCTCGGTGATTCCTTTTTTCCAGTCCATCAAGGATCAAGGTGTCCTGCCTATCACCGACCCGCGCATGACCCGCTTCATGATCTCGCTGGAGCAAGGTGTCGAGTTGGTGTGGCATGCCTTTGAGGACATGATCGGCGGTGAGATCTACGTGAAGAAGATTCCCTCCATGAAGGTGACCGATCTAGCCAGGGTGATTGCGCCCCAGGCCGAACAAAAAGTGATTGGTATCCGCCCCGGTGAGAAGCTTCATGAGCAAATGATCAGTGCCGAAGATGCTTATTACACCTACGAATATTCCGAGCATTTCAAGATTCTGCCCGCTATCAATGGCTGGGGCACTTCCCTCGAACGAATCAAGAATGGCAAGAAAGTGCCGGAAGGCTTTGTTTATTCCAGCGACAATAATAGTGAGTGGATGAGCGAGACGGATCTCCAAGATTGGATTGCGGCCAATCGGGATAAGATCGGAAGCTTCTAGAGCAGGCCCAGCATCGAGACGCCATTAAGTAATCAAAACTATTTTTTGAGGCTGCTATGCGTAAATTTAATTTGGGTCTAATTCGAGAAGCTTATGAAAAAGGTCAGAATGTTACTCAGTTGCTTCGCAATGAAGGCTCCGCAGTAAATACGCTTGAGGCTATTGAAATTGCTTATGATCTCCAAGCGGGAAGTTATGTTCGTAGTGCGCTGGAAGACGTGTCGCAATTCTTAAAGCGTACGGAGGAGATGGGTGAAATATTAAGTTCCCATATTTCATTTCTGGACGTGATTGTTGATTGCGGTACTGGAGAGTTAACAAGTTTATCAGGTGTAAGTAAGTATTTTCCTAGCAGCGTTAAATTGTTGGCATTTGACTTGTCCTTGAGTCGCTTGAATGCCGGTCTACGTTTTGCGTCACGTGCAATGCGTAGTGATTTATTGGCGGGCCTTGATGTGTTCGCTGCCTCAATTGATCAGATTCCTTTGCCTGATGAATCTGTTGATGTAGTAACTACTTGTCATGCACTTGAGCCGAATTTTGGGCGTGAGCTCGAGTTGCTTACAGAAATGTTGCGTATAAGTCGCAATAAATTAGTTCTATTTGAGCCTTCCTTTGAAGATAACACCGGTGAAGGTCGGGAGAGAATGCAAAGGCTTGGGTATGTAAGAGAATTGCCAAAATACATAGATTTAGCGGGCGGAAAGTTGGTCGAGAAATTTGCTTTGAACAACTGCGTCAATCCCTTGAATCCTACCTACTGTTATGTGGTAGAAAAAAATAAAGTCCATCATAAAGCTGGTATCTCTGATACGTATTTTCAATGTCCGATTACTGGTGAGGTGTTACAAAACCGCCAAAGTTATTTGTGGAGTAAAACTGGGGGTTATGCCTATCCACTCATAAATGGAATCCCGCTGTTGCGGGGTAAAGATGCTATTTTGATGTGTCATGAATGATGAGCATGATTCCCTATGGGCGCCAGGATATCTCCCAGGCCGACATTGATACGGTGGTGGCCGTCCTGCGCTCCGATTTTCTCACCCAAGGCCCGCAGGTTCCGCGCTTCGAGCAGTGCGTGGCACGCCATGTCGGTGCGGCTTATTCGGTGGCCGTTAATAGCGCAACGTCGGCGCTGCATATCGCCTGTCTGGCGTTAGGCCTTGGCCCCGGTGACAGGCTGTGGACGTCTCCAATTACTTTTGTGGCTTCGGCCAACTGCGGACTGTATTGTGGTGCCGAGGTAGATTTCGTTGATATCGATCCGCGTACCTACAATCTCTGCGCCCAGGCATTGGCGCGCAAGCTGGAGCAGGCCGAGCGCGAGGGCAAGTTGCCCAAGATAGTTGTTGCAGTACACCTGTGTGGCCAGCCGTGCGAAATGCAGGCAATCCATGATTTGGCCAAGCACTATGGTTTCAAGGTTATCGAAGATGCCTCTCACGCCATTGGTGGCCGATACCAGAGTGAGTTCATTGGTAACTGTCGCTACAGCGATATCACCGTATTTAGTTTCCATCCGGTAAAAATTATCACTACCGCTGAAGGCGGTATGGCGCTCACCAATAATGCCGAGCTGGCAAGCAAGATGGCGTTACTGCGCAGCCACGGCATCACACGCGACCCAGCACAGATGACACATGAGGCTGACGGTCCCTGGTATTACCAGCAGATTGATCTGGGCTTCAATTACCGCATGACCGAGATGCAGGCCGCCCTCGGCAACAGCCAGATGGAGCGCCTGGATCAGTTCGTGGCGCGTCGTCACCAGTTGGCCAACCGTTACGACGACCTGCTCGCCGACCTGCCCGTGACTACCCCCTGGCAGCATCCGGACGGTTATTCCGGTCTGCACCTCTATGTCATTCGCCTGCAACTGGGCAAGATCGCCAGGACCCATCGCCAGGTGTTCGAAGCCATGCGCGAACAGGGCATCGGCATCAACCTACACTACATCCCGGTGCACACCCAGCCGTACTACCAGCGCATGGGCTTCCGGCAGGGTGACTACCCCGAAGCCGAGCGCTATTACGCCGAAGCCATCAGCCTGCCGATGTTCCAGACAATGAGTGAGGCGCAGCAGGATGAGGTTGTCGCCGCCCTGAACAAGGCACTGCAAGCATGAGACTGGCGATTATCCCCGCTCGTGGCGGCAGCAAGCGCATTCCGCGTAAGAACATCAAGCCATTCTGCGGCAAGCCAATGATCGCCTGGTCGATCGAAACGGCGCTACAAAGCGGCTGTTTCGATCGGGTGATTGTCTCCACTGACGATGCCGAGATAGCCGAAGTGGCGCGTCAGTGGGGTGCTGAAGTGCCGTTTATGCGTCCTGCTGAGCTGGCCGATGACTACACCGGAACCACTCCGGTAATTCGTCATTCCATTGAGTGGTTCAATGCACGTGGGATTTATGTCAACGAGGTTTGCTGCCTTTACGCTACCGCCCCTTTCGTACGCACCGAGGATATACAGCAAGGCTTAGCTGTACTCAACAATACTGGCAGCGGCTACGTCTTTGCAGTGACTAACTACGCGTTTCCCATTCAACGGGCGATTCGCCTCACCCCTCAGGGTGAGGTGGAGATGTTCCACCCTGAACACTTTAGTACCCGATCCCAGGATCTAGAGGAGGCTTATCACGATGCAGGGCAGTTTTACTGGGGACGGGCAGAGGCGTGGCTAGAAGGACGAGTGATTTTCGGGCTGCAATCCGTCCCGATTCATTTGCCGCGATATAGGGTGCAGGATATCGACACCCCTCAGGATTGGATACGCGCCGAATGGATGTTCAAAGCTATGCAGCTTAATAATGCTGGAGAAGAAAATGAGGCGATTTAAAACCGAGCAGGAAGCTTTTTGGGCTGGCGATTTTGGCGCTGAATATATCCAGCGCAATCGGGGCGACGCCTTGCTTGCCTCAAATTTGGCTTTTTTTACTAAGTCCCTCCAGGCTGCACACGGCTTGAAAAGCTGCATAGAGTTCGGTGCCAATATCGGCATGAATCTCCGCGCCCTAAAGCTTCTGTATCCGGAATCGGCGCAGCATGGAATTGAAATAAATGCCGACGCGGCGCAGCAGCTTGCGGAGGTTATTCCGCCAGACCACGTTCATAATATGTCTATCTTGGAATTCCAGTCATCCGAAACCTGGGATTTGGTACTTGTCAAGGGGGTGCTTATTCATATCAACCCTGATGCTTTGCCTGAGGTATATGACCAACTGTTTGCTGCCTGCGGTCGATATTTGTTGGTCGCGGAATATTATAATCCCAGCCCGGTTGCTATTGCTTATCGTGGTCACAACGAGCGTCTTTTTAAGCGTGACTTTGCGGGAGAGATCATGGAGCGCCATCCTCGTATGCAGTTAGTGGATTACGGCTTTGTCTATCGTCGCGACCCTAGCTTCCCTCAAGATGACATCACGTGGTTCCTGATGGAAAAGCGAAGCGACTAGGCGATTCTCCAATGATGATTGTCTTTCGCGCTGACGCTTCGATAGAGATCGGCACTGGTCATGTAATGCGCTGCCTCACTTTGGCTGACGCGTTATATGATCAAGGGGTCGAGTGCAAGTTTATCTGTCGCGAATATCCCGGAAATCTGATAGGAAATATTCGAAGCAAAGGGTATGACGTGAATGTTCTACCTGCTCCAGTAGAGTCAAGTGCGCACGTAATCAACTCTAGCGTATCTCAACCCGCCCATGCGCATTGGCTCGGGACCACTCAGGAACTGGATGCTGACGACTGCGCGCTTATCCTTGCCGATCTACAGCCAGAGTGGCTTATCGTTGATCATTACGCCCTTGATTCACGTTGGGAAACTGCGCTCAAACCACACTATCGCAAGCTAATGGTGATCGATGATCTGGCCGACAGAATGCATAGATGCGACTTGCTGCTGGACCAAACCTTAGGCCGTAGGGCTGAGGATTATCTGCCTTGGGTTCCGGTGCAATGCAAACTGCTTTGCGGATCACATTTTGCTCTGCTGCGTCCGGAGTTTGCTGACCTGCGCGCATACAGCTTGAATCGCCGTCAGAAACCCAAATTGAATGAGCTGTTAATAACCTTGGGCGGAGTTGATAAGGATAACGTTACAGGGCGGGTATTAAGGGCTATTGCGGACGGTAAGGTACCGGATGAATGCCGTATTACCGTTGTATTAGGCAGTAGCGCTCCCTGGTTGGCTGAGGTCCAGAAGCAGGCAGAAAGCATGCCTTGGCCGACTGAGGTCCGTGTCAATGTCAGCGATATGGCTCGGCTGATGGCGAGCACCGATTTAGCGATTGGTGCTGCGGGAGCCACCTCCTGGGAACGTTGCTGTCTGGGAGTGCCAACATTGATGTTGGTACTGGCTCAAAACCAGCGGGCTATTGCACAAGCGCTATGTCGTGCTGGTGCTGCGCAACTGGTTGACCAAGTAACGTTTAAAGAGCTTCGACTTATTGCAAATCAGCAGATGGCACCTTATGCGTTGCGCGAAATGAGCTCTTTGGCTGAAAAAGTAACGGATGGCTTAGGTGTGTCACGGGTCATCACCTATCTCCTTCAAGAAGGCTAGGTATGCGTATAAGCTTTTTGTGCAGCGACGAACAGCACCCCGTGAATGACCATTTACTCAAGTGGATTTCTGAGCAGCAAGGCCAGCACCAGATCGAGCTAGTGCGCCAGAAGAATGAGCTGTCGGGGGGAGACATGCTCTTTTTAATTTCATGCTCCGAGATAATTGGGTCGGAAGACCGTTCCGCCTATAGAGCGAGCTTAGTTTTGCACGCAAGTGACTTGCCGAGGGGAAGAGGTTGGAGCCCTCATATCTGGCAGATCATAGCCGGTGCTAACGAAGTTACCGTGAGTCTCCTAGAGGCCGAGGATAAGGTAGATAGTGGTCGTATATGGAGAAAGGTGAAGTCTCCGATTCCTAAGCATGCTCTTTGGGATGAAATTAATGAGCATTTGTTTAATCTGGAGATTGAGCTAATTAATTTTGCAGTTAGCGAGTTTGAAAACGTTCGTCCCGCAGAGCAAGACCTAAGCATCGAGATTTCTTACTATCCCCGTCGCACGCCTTTCGATAGCAAAATCGATCCTGACGAAAGTATAGCTAGTCAGTTCGATAAAATTCGCGTCTGTGACCCGAATCGCTTTCCAGCATTCTTTGAGTTGCACGGCCAAAAGTATAAAATAATTTTGGAGAAAATGAGTGGCTAGTCTCATCAATATTAATGGTCGCGAGATTGGTCAGAGCTGTGCGCCGTACGTCATAGCTGAAATGTCAGCTAACCATAACGGAGATTTGAATACAGCTCTGCGTATCATTGAAGAAGCCAAACGGGCAGGCGCTGATGCGGTAAAAATTCAGACCTACCGACCTGACACTATTACTCTTAAATCGGATCTTCCAGACTTCCAAATCACAGATGGGCTTTGGGCTGGGCGTACTCTGTATGATCTGTACGACTGGGCACACACCCCGTGGCAATGGCATAAATCACTTTTCGAGTATGCTCGCGAAATCGGTATTACCTTGTTCAGTTCACCATTCGATAAAACCGCCGTCGATCTGCTCGAAAAGCTCGACGCTCCGGCATATAAGATCGCCTCATTCGAAGCCGTTGATCTGCCGCTTATAAAGTACGTTGCCAGCACCGGCAAGCCAATGATTATTTCGACCGGTTTGGCCGATGCGGAAGAGATTGAGGAGGCCATTGATGCGGCCCGTGAGGGCGGTTGCAAGGAACTGGCTATTCTTCATTGTGTCAGCGGTTATCCCGCGCCGGCAGAAGATTACAATTTGCGCACAATCGCCGATATGATCCAGCGCTTCGGATTGGTAACGGGTCTATCTGACCACACCTTAGATAACACTACAGCGATTGCCAGTGTTGCTATGGGAGCGTCCATTATCGAGAAGCATTTCACGCTGGATCGAAATGGCGGTGGTCCTGACGACAGCTTTTCTCTTGAGCCTGCGGGGCTAGCAGCGCTATGTAATAGCAGCAAGACCGCTTGGGCAGCTTTAGGCAAGGTGGATTACGGAAGAAAGCCCAGTGAACAGGGAAATTTAAAGTTTCGACGCTCACTTTACTTTGTAAGGGATCTTGCTGGTGGTGACATCGTGACCCCTGATGCTGTTCGGAGTGTCCGTCCAGGATACGGACTTGCTCCAAAGTATTTGCCATTAATAATTGGTCGAAAAGTTAATGGAGATGTCAAGAAAAACACTCCGGTTCAACTTGACTTGTTGTCTGTTTAAATTTTTGTGGGGTTGATGTGAAGATTTTATTCTGGCTTGAGCCGTCAGCAGATTATAAGACGCCCGGCAGATATGCATGGTGGGGCGATCAGATGTTGCGGTTAGACTCGTTGCTGCGCCTAGTTAGGCCAGACTATGAATCGGCGCTTGTTTCATTTGAGGCTTACGATTCAGCGGCTATTAGGAGTTATAAGGGAAGTTGGGTAAGGCTAGGCTATGACGATATTTTTAGTAGTCAGGCTGTAGCAGGTGATATTGACCAGGCTGAACGAAACGAAAAGGACGGCGCCGGGGTTGTCGAGATAGTAATGGATCGACTTGGCGATTTCCGCCCGGACGTGGTCTTCATGCTATCCGAATTTCCGGCCTTGAATCGTCAGTTACCCGATGCTGCATTTATCAACATAGAGTTCTCTTGGTTTTCTCGTCATCTGTTTCCAGAGTATTACCAACTGGATTTGTTCGGTCGTGGCAAGGCACGCTTCGCCGCAGAAAATATCAAGCTTTTCGCTGAGACGGCATTGTCACCGAGCGAGCAGATGTTACTCGCCGCCTTCCGGAAGAAGGCGAGTAAGGCGGTCGACAACAAGGAAGCCAATGAATTCATCGCTTCGCTGCGTAAGGACTTCCCAAGTAAGCGCTTGATTATACTGCCTTTGGCAGAGCGCTATGTGCTGGATGGTAGGACGCCGGTCGCGGTGGGGTTAGACCGGCTATTTTCTCAAGGGGCTGTAGATGACCTTTACGTGGTCACGGTTCACCCTGGAGACAACTGCCTCAATGGTTTCGAGCTCAGCTGGCTGGAGAGGAAGCACTCTAACGTTCGTTTCTGTAAAAATAAAAATATTCATACTGCAGCGCTACTTCCGAAGGCAGATGCCGTGGTCGGAGATTTCAGTAGCGCCGGTCTGTACGGTCTGATCTTCAATGTGGCTGTCGTCTCTGTGCTTGACCAGCTTCCGGCAGTTGATAATTTCTTTGCGAGCCGTAACCCACTTACACCACACCTGGCGGGATTGGAGCAGGAACGGCGCAACAGGTTGCTGCTCAGCCTTCTGGTGCATTCCACTTTGCCGCCTGGAAAGTTGTTCGACGGTCCCTGGATGAGCCGCTACCTTGAGCGCGTAATCACATGCAAACGATCGGGGAATTTGTCCGGGGTGTTCGACGAACCTCTGGTGTCAGTAGAGGATTGGCTCAAGGACCCTTGGTTGGAAGGCGGAAACCAGTTGGGCACATGGCTTGCCGCTCGTACGCTCAAGCCCGTCCAGCAGCAACTGACTCGGGATTACCTTTCAGCCCATAAAGTCACCACGCTAGCGGTATATGTGCTGGCAAGTGGGAAGAATGATGAAGCCTTGTGGAGCACACTGGCGAGCCTGTCTGGTGATGGCTTTCCGGTGGTCATCAAGTGTGTGGTTTTGTCAGAGAGAGAGCCAGATATAACGGATTGGCCTGATATTCGCTTCGCCAAGGCCCCTGTTGGAGAGTATGCGGC
This sequence comes from Pseudomonas sp. B392_1p, assembly GCF_052245235.1. NCBI lineage: Bacteria > Pseudomonadati > Pseudomonadota > Gammaproteobacteria > Pseudomonadales > Pseudomonadaceae > Pseudomonas > Pseudomonas sp. B392_1p. The sequence continues at coordinate 57,120 of NZ_JBQPXM010000014.1, read as the reverse complement.
TCGGCTCAACGAGTTGGTGCGTGAGGTTGACGCGGATTGGATGATGGTGGTCAGCGCTGGAGATACCTTCGAAATCAGCGGGCTGCATATGCTTGGGGTCGAGTTGACTGCGCTGGAAAACTGCGAGGCTGTTTATGCTGATGAGTTGATACGGGGCGGGGACGCCATTGGGGCGCTTTTCCGACCTGATTTCAACCTGGACTTGCTCCTTAGTCTACCAAGCGGCATGGCGCGACACTGGTTGTACCGTCAAGAGTCTTTTGTGGAATTGGGCGGCTTCGATGCCCGCTACCCGGCAGCCTTGGAACTCGACCTGATTACGCGCTTGATTGAGCAAAAAGGCATTTCTGCCATTGGTCACCTGGACGAGCCATTGCTAATTGCCGACTCTATTAGTCTGCTCAATATCCCGGATGAAGTCAGTATTCTTGAGCGCCACCTTCAGCGTCGCGGCTATCCCAATGGCAAGGTCGTCGCCGACCTGCCTGGTCGCTATCGTTTGATCTACAACCATGACGACAAGCCGCTGGTTTCCATCATCGTGCCCACCAAGGATCAGCTACCCATGCTGCTCCGGTGCATTACCAGCCTGCTTGAGAAAACCCGCTACCCCAACTTCGAAGTGCTGATTGTCGATAACAATAGCGAGACGGCGGAGGCGCGTGATTGGCTGAATGGCGTAGAAAAAATGGGGGCCGACAAGGTACGCGTGCTGCGCTATCCGCACCCGTTCAATTACTCAGCGATCAACAATATGGCGGCCCGCGAGGCCCGCGGTGAATACCTCGTATTGCTCAACAACGATACCGCGATCTTGCGTGAAGACTGGTTGGAAGCATTGATGAACCACGGGCAGCGCCCCGAGGTAGGCATCGTGGGCGCCAAGTTGCTGTATCCGACCGGCCAGATCCAGCATGCCGGGGTAATCCTTGGTCTGCGGGGCCCTGCGGACCATCCATTCATTGGGGCGGAGCAAACCGATTCTGGCTACATGCAGCGGATGCAGGTTGATCAGAATCTGACGGCTGTGACAGCGGCCTGCTTGCTGATTCGCAAGAGCATTTACGAGGATGTAGGTGGCTTGGATGAAGAGGCCTTCAAGGTTTCCTATAACGACGTTGACCTGTGCCTAAAAGTGCGTGAAGCGGGCTATCTGACCGTATGGACGCCACACTCGGTCGTCATGCATGTGGGCAACGTCAGTCAAAATAACGTTGATCCTGCGAAGGCCGAGGCCAAGCGCAAGCGCTTTATGGCTGAGCAGGATGCGATGTATGAAAAATGGCTGCCACTTATTGCTCGAGATCCGGCGTATAACGCCAACTTATCATTGAATGGCAAGGGCTTCGAAATTGAGGTGGATGCCAATCTCACTTGGCGTCCTTTGAGCTGGCGCCCGCTGCCGGTGGTCCTGGCCCATATGGCTGACAAGACGGGTTGCGGTCAGTATCGGGTCATCCAGCCGTTCAATGCGGCAAAGGAGGCCGGGCTTATTGATGGTACGTTGTCAGGCAGGTTGCTTAGCATTCCTGAGCTGGAGCGTTATAACCCCGACTCCATTGTCCTGCAGCGGCAGGTGACGGATGCCCAATTGGAGATAGTGGGGCGGATGAATAAGTTCTCCAAGGCCTTCAAGGTCTTCGAGCTGGATGATTACCTGCCCAATTTACCGATCAAGAGTGTGCATCGAGGCCATATACCCAAGGATATTCTTAAGTCCATACGGCGTGGCCTGGGTTATGTGGATCGCTTTGTGGTGTCTACCGAGCCGTTGGCTGAGGCCTTTGCCGGTATGCATGCGGATATTCAGGTCGTCAAGAACCGCCTGGATCCGCGTTGGTGGACTGGCCTGAGCAGCGAACGGCGCGTGTCTGATAAGCCGCGAGTGGGTTGGGCGGGGGGTTCCAGTCATACCGGTGACCTGGAAATGATCGCTGATGTGGTCAAGGAATTGGCTAACGAAGTGGAGTGGGTATTCTTCGGCATGTGCCCGGACAAACTGCGGCCTTATGTGCACGAGTTTCACCCCGGAATCGATATCGAGGAGTATCCGGCTGCGCTGGCGGGCTTGAATCTGGACCTGGCGTTGGCACCGGTTGAGCCGAACCTGTTTAATGAGTGCAAGAGCAACCTGCGCTTGTTGGAATACGGCGCTTGCGGCTTCCCGGTGGTGTGCACCGATCTGGTTTGTTACCAGGGCGATCTGCCGGTGACACGGGTGAAGAACCGCTTCAAGGATTGGGTGGATGCGATTCGCATGCACCTGTCCGACCTGGATGCGACGGCGAAGATTGGCGATGAGCTACGCGCTGCTGTGCACAAAGACTGGATGCTTGAGGGGGATAACCTGGAACTGTGGCGCAAGGCTTGGCTGCCGGGTTAATCGCTAAGCAAAGCCCGCAGTGCCGCGGGCTTTTGCGTTTTGGTGGTTGCGTTCGGGTGCACGGGATCGCAGGGCGCAGCATTACCGACGTGCTGGCACTGATATCGACGCGGCCAGCAGTAGGCTACGATTCCTCTCGCTCAACTCGTCCCTGCAGCCCCGGAGAAGGGGGTTGGGGAGTAACCCGGATAACGTCGTGCTATATGGTTGCAAATGTGCACCAGGACACGTAGTGGCGTGGTAATGGCGAAAAAAGACGCAGGTACCCCTAAAGCATCCGCGAGAGTCGACGATAACCCTTATGACAGTTCTCCAGGCCACATCAGGCGCAAGCCGAGGGCGTGGGAACCTTAAGCCAACCCATGAGGATTCCATAGATGGCTCTCTCCGTTAATACCAACATTGCTTCCCTGACTACTCAGAAGAACCTGAACCGTGCTTCGGACAGCCTGTCCACCAGCATGCAGCGTCTGTCCAGCGGCCTGCGCATCAACAGCGCCAAGGATGATGCCGCCGGTCTGCAGATTTCCAACCGTCTGACCAGCCAAATCAACGGCCTGAACGTTGCCACCAAGAACGCCAACGATGGTATCTCCATCGCACAAACCGCTGAAGCGGCCATGGGCGAATCCACCTCCATTCTGCAGCGCATGCGCGAACTGGCTCTGCAGTCCGCCAACGGTTCCTACGGTGACGAAGACCGCGCCTCCATGCAGGCCGAGTACAGCGCGCTGACCTCTGAGCTGAACCGTATCGCCGAAACCACCACCTTCGGTAGCCGCAATCTGCTGGACGGCTCCTTCGGTACCACCGCCTTCCAGGTCGGCGCCAACGCCTACGAAACCATCAACATCAGCATGGACAGCGTCGCTGCCAACAAGATCGGTTCCAACCAGGTCGGTTCGGCCAGTGGCGGCGCCGTGGGCACCACTCCCCTGGCATCCGGTAGCGCCACCATTGTCGGCGGCGGCCAGGCTGTAACCGTGTCCTATGACGCCAGCGGCTCGGCCAAGAGCATTGCCCAGGCAATGGATGGTGCCATCGGTGGTCTGAGCGTCTCCGCTCGTACCGTTGTCACCCTGGACGGCGATGCCCTGAGCTCCGGCTCCGTGGGTAACTTCAAGCTGACCGTGGGCGAAGAGTCCATCGAAATCCTCGGCGCCACCAGCGAGCAGCAACTGTTCGAACAACTGCGCGACAACGCCAGCAAGCTGAACGTGACTGTTGCCTACGACGGCAAGGAAATCAGTGTCATCAACGAAGCGGGTGAGAACTTCGAAATCGGTGCCGCATCGGGTGTCGCCTTTAGCGCTGGTGGCATCAACGTTTCCGTACAAGCCGGCGATGATACCAAGACCGCTGCTACCGCTCTGGTAGACACCCAGATCATTCGCGGTGAAGTCAACGTTGACTCCTCCAAGGCGTTCTCCATCACCGGTACTGGCTCTGCTGCCACTCTGTTCGGCGCGACTCCGGTTTCGTCCACGCTATCGACCGTCAAGGATTCCGACATTCGCAGCGCTGACTCTGCCCAGCAATCTCTGTTCATTCTGGACAAGGCCATCGCTCGCATCGACTCCCAGCGTGCTGACCTGGGTGCCGTACAGAACCGTCTGGACAGCACCATCAACAACCTGACCGCGATCATGGAAAACTCCACTGCTTCCCGTGGCCGTATTCAGGATGTCGACTTCGCTTCCGAAACCGCCGAGCTGACCAAGCAGCAGACCCTGCAACAGGCATCCACTGCGATCCTGGCTCAGGCTAACCAGCTGCCGTCCGCTGTACTGAAACTGCTGGGTTAATCACCCTTGCGGTAACAAGAGAGGGCGCCTGGTGCGCCCTCTCTTTTAGCCGAGGAAATGTTAGATGGACGTCAGTCTCTCTCTCAATGCGCTTTATACAGTGCCAAAGCCCCAGACGCCCGAGGCCGAACAAGCCAGGCAACTCAAGGGGCATGAAAACAAGCCGAAACTCCAGGTCGAACCCGAACGCGAGCGCGTGGTAGAAGCGATCAAAAACATTCAGGAGTTCGTCGATGAGGCGCAGCGTGGTCTGCAGTTTTCCATCGACGAAGACTCAGGGCGCATCGTCGTGAAGGTGATAGCCCGGCAAACTGGCGAAGTGCTTCGCCAGTTGCCATCCGAGGAAGCACTCGAACTGGCCAGACGTCTACAGGATGCCGGCAGTTTGTTGTTTACCGAGCAGGTATAGCTACCCCGACGGCAAGAGATTTTTATAGAGCGGACGGATCATGTCGCTGACTAGGCTTGGTTCGAATCTTGCTCTATCAAGGTTAAGCGTCAGCAAATCAATTGGAGTTCAACATGGCGATCACCACTATTACTGGTCTGGGCTCGGGACTGGACATCAATAAACTGGTCCCGGCGCTGGTTGAGGCTGAAAAAGCGCCAAAGCAGTCGCAGATCAATAATCAGAAGGTCCGCACAGAGACCCAACTATCAGCGGTCGGCATGTTGAAGAGTGCGCTGGAAACCTTTGAGTCCTCGTTGCTGGCACTGAAAAGTAGCTCCACAAGTTTCGATGGTTATAAGGCTGTCTCTTCGAAGGCGGATGTAGCCAGCGTAACCATGGGAGCGAGCGCCGTAGCCGGCTCCTACAAGCTGGAGGTAGAAAGCCTGGCGACAGCGTCAAAGGTGGCTTCTGCCGTGCAGGCCAAGGATGTCGCTTATGAAGCCGGTGAATTGAAGATCAAGCTGGGTGACAGTAGCTCAGAGTATGCGATTGCCATTAGTGATGGCGCGACTCTGGAAGATATCCGTGAGTCGATCAACGGTCAGCTATCCAGCAAGGGGATCAGCGCCAACATCATTTCCGACAGTAGCGGTTCACGTCTGGTGTTGTCTTCAGAGCTGACCGGCGATGGCAACGACATTTCGGTGACAGGTACGGCTGGAACCAACCTCGCTGGCTTGGATGTTGATGGTAAGCAGAAGCAGAGCGAGAGCGCCAGCGGTGCAGGCTTCATTACGCCAGCTGCTAATGCGAAATACTCTATTGATGGCCTGGAGATGAGCAACAAGGACAACACCATTACGGGCCTGCAGGGTCTGACCATCAAGCTGCAGGAAGAAGGCACTACAACCTTAACCGTATCGGCGAATACCGAGGGTATCCGAGCTTCGGTCGAGTCGTTCGTGATGGCTTACAACACCTTGCTGACTGTGACCAATGGCCTGACAAAGGTTACTGCCACCACTGACAAGGACGGTAACGCCAGCACCCAGGCCGGCGCCTTGGTGGCCGACTCGACGCTGCGCTCGATGATGTCGCAGATGCGTACAGCGCTGACTTCTCCTGTGGAAGGTGCAGGCAGTTTGCAGGTGCTGGCTCAACTGGGTGTGAGTACCAATCGTGACGGCACCCTGGCGTTGGATAGCGATAAGCTGAAAGCCGCAGTGGCCGATGATCCAGCCGGGATCAAGCAGTTCTTCACCGGTGACAAGGGTTTGTTCAGCCGCATTGGCGATATCACCACAGTCTATTCGGGCTCGGGCGGATTACTGGCATCGCGTGAAGATAGCCTGAATTCAACGATCACTGGGTTGGCTGAAGAGCAAGCCTCCCTGGACCGGCGTATCGAGAGCCTGACGCTAACGATGTACAAGAAATTCAACGCGATGGATGGCCTGGTAGCCCGCCTCAATGCAACTAGAGATAGCGTAATGGCCACCCTCAATGCGCTGAACAAGAAAGGTGATGACTGATAACCGTCAGGTCAACGGACTTCGACAAGCACCATGCGATATAGCTTAAGTCAGTTGCCAGTGGTGCAGGTGTGTGGAATTAAAAGAACAGTGGCTAATTATTCGCTTCCGTCAGTGATCGGGGCGTGTAGACACACCCGCTCGGGCACCGCTCGGGCGAATATTCGGGGAAGTGGTTCATGCAAGAAGCCATCAAGAGTCTGGAGTCCGCCCGTAGCGCGTTGCGCGAGGCCTTGGAGCGCCAGGATTGGAATGCTATTGGCGAGCTGGATTCGATGTGCCGGGCCGTGGTGGATGAGGTCATGGCACAAGGCGCGGAGGGCGGCGCCGAGCTCGTAGAAAACCTCGGTGAACTGCTCGAACTCTATCGCGAAGTGCTGGAAGCCTGTGAGAGAGAAAAGCAGCAGGTGGGTAGTGAGCTGCGCCTGTTGCATCAGTCCAGCAGTGGCGTAAAGGCTTATCAGGCGAGCGAGTGAGCAAGCTGCTAGGCTCGCTTTCTCTCAAAACTTCGGTCCGGGGTAGGGGCTCCCGCAATTATCGCGTGCAACTGACTCGGATTTTTGTGGAAGTGGCGCACTCGCCCCGAAGCGCTTGGTCAACAGCGAGACCACGCTGCAGCTGTCGTAGTGGAGGATCATGAGTGCACCTACCTGCCTCCCTAAAGCTTCCCCTGGCCCGGTCGATATAAAAGACAGGTTTTTACGCTATTCAGGAGTAGAGGCGCATGTATTCCCGTTCCGCCCTCAAGCAGTATCAGCAGGTCAATACCCATGCGCAGGTGTCCGAAGCCAGTCCTCACCGGCTGATCCAGATGCTGCTGGCCGGCGCGCTGGACCGCATTGCCCAGGCGCAGGGCGCCATGTCGCGTGACCAGATCGAACTTAAAGGCATGTTGATTGGCAAGGCCATCGACATTGTCGGCGGGCTTCGCGAAGGCCTGAACCTCGAAACCGGCGGCGAGCTGGCGGCCAATTATGATCGGCTGTATGACTACATGAGCCGTCGGCTGATCGAGGCCAACCGCAAGAATGATGCGAAAATTCTCGATGAAGTTGCCAGTTTGCTGCGTGAAATCAAGGCGGGCTGGGACGGCATCGCCTGACCCAGCCCCATCGCTACCAATCCTGTTTTTTTATCACAGCCGAGACGTGTTCTCTTCCGGCTTGGGTGCTGCATTTGTTGTGAAAAGGTAGAGGTGACCCTTTTCTCATAAGATTTGTGAATCACTTCACAGTTTGCATTAGTTGTACTTTTGACGAAATTGATTTGTGACAGCATAACTGGACTTTAGTTGCGACATTCTTGTCATTAATTTGACTGGTGCCGGCCTTTTGACTTTAAATGGCCGCCATCTGCCAGCGATACCCAAATCGCATAAGCACTAAAAAAAGACCAGGCCAGAAGTCAATTCCATGTGGCGTGAAACCAAGATTTTACTGATCGATGACAATGCTGAGCGCCAGCGTGACTTGGCGGTCATTCTGAATTTTCTCGGGGAATCTCATCTCGTTTGCACGTCGAGTGATTGGAGTGCGCGCGTTGAAGAACTGAACTCCAGTCGCGATGTGTTGTGCGTCCTGCTGGGTGAGGTGAGCGCTCGAGGGGGGGTGACGGAATTGGTCAGGCAATTGGTTGCCTGGGACGAATTCCTCCCCTTGTTGGTGCTCGGCGAGCCGGCTGAGCTGGCAACGTGGCCGGAAGATCAGCGCCGTCGGGTGCTGATCACCCTCGAGAGCCCTCCCCGTTACAACAAGCTGCTCGACTCCTTGCATCGTGCCCAGGTCTATCGCGAGATGTATGACGAGGCCCGCGAGCGCGGCCGACTGCGTGAACCCAACCTGTTTCGTAGCCTGGTCGGCACCAGTCGCGCTATTCAGCGCGTGCGGCAAATGATGCAGCAGGTGGCCGACACCGAAGCCAGTGTGTTGATCCTGGGCGAATCGGGAACCGGCAAGGAGGTGGTGGCGCGTAATCTGCACTATCACTCCAAGCGTCGTGGCGCGCCCTTCGTTCCGGTGAATTGCGGAGCGATTCCTGCTGAGTTGCTGGAAAGTGAACTGTTCGGTCATGAGAAGGGTGCGTTCACCGGGGCCATTTCCAACCGTGTCGGGCGCTTCGAGCTGGCCAGCGGCGGTACGTTGTTCCTCGATGAAATCGGTGACATGCCGTTGGCCATGCAGGTCAAGCTGCTGCGCGTGTTGCAGGAACGAACCTTCGAGCGGGTCGGCAGCAACAAGACGCTGCAAGCGGATGTGCGGATCATTGCAGCCACGCACAAGAACCTTGAAAAGATGATCGAGGAAGGTACTTTCCGCGAGGATCTGTTCTATCGGTTGAACGTCTTCCCCATCGAGATGGCTCCGCTGCGCGAGCGCGTTGAAGACATCCCGGTGCTGATCAACGAATTGATCCTGCGCATGGAGCATGAAAAGCGCGGTTCTATCCGTTTTAATTCGGCTGCGATCATGTCGCTCTGCCAGCATGACTGGTCGGGTAACGTTCGCGAGTTGGCCAATCTGGTGGAGCGCATGGCGATCATGCACCCCTATGGGGTGATCGGCGTTTCCGAACTGCCGAAGAAATTTCGCTATGTGGAGGATGAAGACCAAGGCCTGGCTGACTCCTTGCGCGAAGAGCTCGAAGTGCGCGCCAATATCGGTGCCAGCATGCCTAGCTTTGAAATGGCAGGAGCGCTCCCTGTGGAAGGCCTGGATCTCAAGGAGTATCTGGGGAATCTGGAGCAGGGCCTGATCCAGAAGGCGCTGGACGAGGCGGGCGGTGTGGTGGCACGTGCTGCTGAGCGCTTGTGTATCCGACGCACCACCTTGGTGGAAAAGATGCGTAAGTACGGCATGAATCGTCGCGAAGAAGAAAACACCCTGTAATCCGCTGGCGCGGTTTTGTGGGAGCGGCGCGCTCGCCGCGAAGCGTTCGGCCGACGCCTCGGTTATGCCCGAACGCAAAAGCTTCGGCCCGGGGTGGGACTTCCCACAATCGACGCGTCAACTGGCGCGGCCTTTTGTGAAAGCGGCGCCCTCGCCGCGAAGGTGATAGCAGGCCGCCATTGTCATTCGTTTGGCGGGCTTTCGTAACTCATTGAAATAACGCAAGATTATTTCAGGCATGGGGATTGCTTCGAGGCTCTTCGACTGTCTTTTTTATGACGGTGTCAGCCAGGATGCAGTATGAACCCAGCCCTTCTTTCTCCCCTCGATTTGCCTGCGACGCCGGGGGTGCCCGCACAGTCCGACTTGGAAGCGCGGGTAGACGAACTGCAGGGTCAGCTGGAACTGGTCAGCGCCCAGCGGATGCAAGAGCTTGCCGAGCAGGAGCGCTTGGCCTATCGCCTGCAGAACCTCCTGGATCTATTGCCCGGTGGTGTAGTGGTAATCGATGGGAAGGGCTGGATTCGCGAGGCCAACCCGCAGGCGCGAGCGCTGCTGGGTGAGCCCCTGGAAGGTGAGTTGTGGCGCGAGGTGATCGTGCGTTGCTTCGCTCCGCGCAAGGATGACGGACACGAAATTTCCCTGCGCAATGGTCGCCGCGTGTCGATTGCCACCCGTTCGCTGGATGCCGAGCCAGGCCAGTTGGTCATGCTTCAGGATTTGACCGAAACCCGCCGCCTGCAGGAGCAACTGGCGCGCCACGAACGACTGTCAGCGCTGGGACATATGGTGGCTTCGCTGGCCCATCAGATTCGCACGCCGCTATCGGCGGCCCTGCTGTACGCCGGTCACTTGAGTGAGCGTCCCTTGCCGGCCGAACAGCAGCAGCGCTTTGCCGGGCGTATCAAGGAGCGCCTTTATGAGTTGGAGCACCAGGTTCGCGACATGCTGGTGTTCGCCAAGGGCGAGTTGCCGCTGCCGGACCGACTGGCGCCCCATGAGCTGTTTGATGCCCTGCGCAAGGCCGCCGAGCCGCATGTGAGTGGCCTGCAGGTGCGTTGGCAGGGCGATGCGCGTGACGGCGAACTGCTGTGCAACCGCGACACGCTAGTGGGCGCTATCCTTAACCTGATCACCAACGCGGTACAAGCGGCCGGTCCACAGGTGCGCTTGAAAGTGCACCTGCTGCGCCGGGGCGACGTACTGCGTTTGTGCGTCAGTGATAACGGTACTGGGATCGAGCCGGCCTTGCTGGCGCGCCTGGGCGAACCTTTCTTAACCACCAAGACCACCGGCACCGGCCTCGGCCTAGCGGTGGTCAAAGCAGTGGCCCGTGCGCACCGTGGGGAGTTGTTGGTGCGCTCACGGGTCGCCCGAGGCACCTGCGCGATCCTCGAGCTGCCGTTGATTATGGTCTCGCGTACCGGACTTCAGGAGTAATTGCATGTCTGCCAAGGTTCTGCTGGTAGAAGACGACCGCGCCCTGCGCGACGCCCTGGCCGATACCCTGGAGTTGGGCGGTTATGCCTTCCGGGCGGTGGAGTCGGCCGAGGCCGCGCTGCAGGCCTTGGCGGAGGAAGGCTTCGGTCTGGTGATCAGCGATGTAAACATGCCGGGAATGGACGGCCATCAGTTGCTCGGCGTGATCCGCAGCCGCTATCCGCAGGTCCCGGTGCTGCTGATGACCGCCTATGGCGCGGTCGAGCGGGCAGTGGACGCGATGCGTCAGGGGGCGGCGGATTATTTACTCAAACCGTTCGAGCCCAAGACGTTATTGGATCTGGTGGCGCGCCATGCTTTGGGACGCATGGATTCAGGCGAGTCTGAGGGGCCGGTGGCGGAAGAGCCGGCCAGCCGGCAGTTACTGGAGCTGGCTGCCCGCGTGGCACGCAGCGACTCCACAGTGCTGATCTCTGGTGAGTCCGGCACCGGCAAGGAAGTGTTGGCCCGCTTTATTCATCAGCACTCGCCGCGTGCAGACAAGGCGTTCATTGCGATCAACTGTGCGGCGATTCCGGACAACATGCTCGAGGCCACGCTGTTCGGTCATGAAAAGGGCGCGTTCACGGGCGCGATTGCTGCGCAGCCGGGCAAATTCGAGCTGGCGCAGGGCGGCACCATTCTGCTCGATGAAATTTCCGAAATGCCGCTCGGCCTGCAAGCCAAATTGCTGCGCGTATTGCAGGAACGCGAGGTGGAGCGGGTCGGCGCGCGCAAACCCATGAGCCTGGATATCCGCGTACTGGCCACCACCAACCGCGACCTGCAGGGTGATGTTGCCGCCGGGCGGTTCCGCGAAGACCTGTATTACCGACTTTCCGTGTTCCCGCTGGCCTGGCGGCCGTTGCGTGAGCGCCGAGGCGACATCCTGCCGCTGGCCGAGCGACTGCTGCTCAAGTACATCCGCAAGATGAACATGCCTGCTGTACGTCTGTCGCCGCAAGCCAGCCAGTGTCTGCGCGAGCACGCTTGGCCGGGCAACGTGCGCGAGTTGGATAACGCCATCCAGCGCGCACTGATTTTGCAGCAGAACGGCACCATCCAGCCGCAGGACCTGTGCCTGGATATGCCGATCGGCATGGCACCGGTCGCGGCGCCCGTGCAGGACCTTGCACCGAGAGGCTTGGGCGAGGAGACATCGGGGGACGTGAGTGGCGCGCTCGGCGAGGACCTGCGTCGGCGGGAGTTCGAGATGATTCTGGAAACCCTGCGTGCCGAGCGTGGGCGTCGTAAGGAGGCCGCTGAACGCTTGGGCATCAGTCCGCGCACCCTGCGCTACAAGCTGGCGCAGATGCGCGATGCCGGGTTGGATGTTGAGGCGCACCTATACGCCGGTTGAGTTCTTGAATCGGGTGTTCAGTCATCATAAAGCAGTGAGCAGCCTCTGAGATGCGAGGCATGTTTCTTTCGCTGTGCGGGCATTTTGCCATTAGGAGGAAGGTACTTGCCGCTGGTAGACTGCGCCGCGCTGGCCTCAGCCGGGGCGGAGCGCGTGTGCCACGGGTTTGCTGGTGCCTTCCGAAGCTTCCGAACGGTCATAGCGCTGGCATCGTTGTTGCTAGCATCAGGTCTTCATTGTGAGTGACGTCAAAAATACTGGGTCAGCGGAAGGAGTAGCGATAAATGAGTCAGGGTGTTCAGTTCAATCGCCTGATGCTGGAAATGCGGTCCATGCAGGCGGACGCCATGGCGCGGAGCCGTCAGGCCGAGCAGGTCGTTGCCACCCGTGAGGTGCCCAGTTTCGCCGATATGCTGGGCCAGGCGGTGAACAAGGTCAGCGAGACCCAGAATACGGCCAGCCAGTTGGCCAATGCCTTCGAGATGGGCCAGGGCGGCGTCGATCTGACGGATGTCATGGTCGCTTCACAAAAATCTTCTGTTTCGTTCCAGGCCATGACACAGGTTCGCAACAAGCTTGTGCAGGCGTATCAAGACATCATGCAGATGCCGGTTTAAGGGCGGAGTGATTAATGTCTGACGCTGCTGTTCCCGCCAAGGCCGAGGGCGCCAAGAAGCCGCCATTGTTCGGTCTGGCTTCCCTGGAAAATCTGGCTGATATGTCCATGCTGCGCCAAATCGGCCTGCTGGTCGGATTGGCCGCCAGTGTGGCCATCGGCTTTGCCGTGGTGCTCTGGTCGCAACAGCCCGATTACAGGCCGCTGTATGGCAGCCTCGATGGCATGGATGCCAGCCAAGTGGTTGAAGTCCTCAACAGTGCCAATATCCAATACACCGTCGAGCCCAACTCCGGCGCCCTGCTGGTCAAGGCCGAGGACATGTCCCGTGCCCGGCTGAGGTTGGCCGCCGCCGGTGTGGCACCGCGCGACAACAGCGTCGGTTTCGAAATCCTCGATCGCGATCAGGGGTTGGGGACCAGCCAGTTCATGGAAGCGGCGCGTTATCGTCGCGGCCTGGAAGGCGAGTTGGCCAGGACGATCTCCAGTCTGAACAACGTCAAGTCGGCCCGTGTACACCTGGCGATCCCGAAAAGTTCGGTGTTCGTGCGCGATGAGCGAAAGCCCAGCGCCTCAGTGTTGCTGGAGTTATACAGCGGCCGCTCGCTGGAGCCCGGTCAGGTATTGGCGATCATCAACCTGGTCGCCACCAGTGTGCCCGAGCTGAACAAGTCACAGGTCACCGTCGTCGACCAGAAAGGCAATCTGCTCTCCGATCAGCAGGAACTGACCGAGCTGACCGTGGCCGGTCGACAGTTCGAATACTCGCGGCGCGTGGAAAGCCTGCTCACCCAGCGGGTGCACAACATCCTGCGTCCAATTCTGGGCAGCGACCGTTACAAGGCGGAAGTGTCCGCCGATGTGGATTTCAACGCGGTCGAGTCTACCACCGAGACCTTCAATCCCGATCAGCCGGCCTTGCGCAGCGAGCAGTCGGTCAGTGAGCAACGGCAAAGCAGTCAGCCGCCGCAAGGCGTGCCGGGCGCTCTGAGCAACCAGCCACCAGCGCCAGGCGCGGCGCCCGAAGCGCTGGGTTTTGGCGCAGCAGGGGCCAACGGCCCGGTAGCCGCCGGACAGCCGCTGCTGGATGCCAACGGCCAGCAGATCATCGATCCAGCCACTGGCGCACCGATGCTCGCGCCCTTCCCGGCGGACAAGCGTGAGCAGGCAACCCGCAACTACGAGCTGGACCGCTCGATCAGCTACACCAAGCAGCAGCAGGGCCGCGTGCAGCGCCTGTCGATTGCCGTGGTGGTGGACGATCAGGTGGTGGTCAATGCTCAAACAGGTGAAACCACCTATGCGCCCTGGAGTGCAGCCGATCTGGCGCGCTTTACCCGCCTGGTGCAAGACGCGGTGGGCTTCGATGCCAGCCGGGGAGACAGTGTCAGCGTGATCAACTCGCCGTTCTTCGCCGACCGTGGCGATCAGATCGAAGCGATTCCGTTCTATGCACAACCCTGGTTCTGGGAAATTGCCAAGCAGGTCCTCGGGGCGCTGTTCATTCTCGCCCTGGTCTTCGGTGTGTTGCGTCCGCTGCTCAACAACCTCACCGGTGCTAGCAAGAGCAAGGATCTGGTGCCGGTCGACAACGGCGGTCTGGGCAGCTTGAGCGATGAGCTGGCCGAGGATGAACTCAGCCTCAGCGGCTCGGCGCAGCAGATCATGCTGGCCAATCCGTCGGAAGGTTACGAAGCACAACTCAATGCGATCAAAACACTGGTCGCCGAGAACCCGGGCCGTGTCGCCGAGGTTGTCAAAGAGTGGATCAACGGGGACGAGTAACCAGTGAGTAAACTGAACAAGGTCGACAAGGCCGCCATCCTGCTGCTCTCCCTCGGTGAAACCGATGCCGCGCAGGTATTGCGTCATCTCGGTCCGAAGGAAGTGCAACGGGTCGGCGTGGCCATGGCAGGGCTGACCAACGTCCACCGTGGGCAGGTTGAGGAAGTCCTCAGCGAGTTCGTGACCATGGTCGGCGAACAGACCGGGCTGGGTTCGGGCACCGATGGCTACATTCGCAAGATGCTCACCCAGGCACTGGGCGAGGACAAGGCCGGTAACCTGATCGACCGGATCCTGCTCGGCGGCAGCACCAGCGGTCTGGACAGCCTGAAGTGGATGGAAGCCCGCGCAGTGGCCGACGTGATCCGCTATGAACACCCGCAGATCCAGGCCATCGTGGTCGCCTATCTGGATGCCGACCAGGCCGGCGAAGTGCTCAGCCACTTCAGCCATAAGGCGCGCCTGGACATCATCTTGCGCGTGTCGTCGCTCAATACCGTACAACCGGCGGCGCTCAAGGAACTCAACCAGATCCTCGAGAAGCAGTTCTCCGGTACCAGCAACACCAGCCGCGCGACGCTGGGTGGTGTGAAGCGCGCCGCCGACATCATGAACTACCTGGACAGCGCCATCGAAGTGCCGCTGATGGACTCCATTCGTGAGGTGGACGAGGAGCTGTCCGAGCAGATCGAAGACCTGATGTTTGTCTTCGACAACCTGTCCGATATCGACGACCGTGGTATCCAGGCGCTGCTGCGGGAAATCTCCAGCGACGTGTTGGTCCTGGCCCTCAAGGGCGCCGACGATGCCGTTCAGGACAAGATCTTCAAGAACATGTCCAAGCGCGCCGGTGAACTGCTGCGTGATGACCTCGAGTCTCAAGGGCCGGTGCGGGTCAGCGACGTCGAAACGGCACAAAAGGAAATTCTGGCCATTGCCCGACGCATGGCCGAGGCGGGAGAAATCGTCATCGGGCCCAAGGGCGCCGAGGAAATGATCTGACCCGCCTGGGTGCAGAATCCATATCGCACCCGAGTTGGGGCTATCCACGCAGTGCTGCTCCCTGCTGAGGCAGGAGGGCGTGGAGAGGCCCCTAGGGCACGCCAATGCTTCGTGCACCCATGGACACTGTGATTTACCGGATCCCCGTGCGGGACGAGAATTGACCGCGATGCATACCGACAAATCAGGCCATCATGACAGCGAGCTGATCCGCGCCAGCGATCTGCCCGCCTTCGATCGTTGGTTGCTGCCCAGTTTCGATCCGCCAAAACCCGTGGAACCGGAACCGCCGGTTGAGCTGGAGGAAGAGCCGCTCGAAGCCGAGGTGCAGGTCGAAGAGGTGCCCATCGAAGAGATCCAGCCGATCACCCTCGAAGAACTCGAGGCGATCCGCCAGGACGCATACAACGAGGGGTTTGCCACCGGCGAAAAAGACGGCTTTCATGCCGGCCAACTGCGCGCACGCCAAGAGGCCGAGACACAGCTCAAGGCGCGCCTGGAGCGTCTGGAACAGCTGATGACCCAGCTCATGGAACCGATTGCCGACCAGGATCAGCAGCTTGAGGAGGCATTGGTTGAGGTGGTCAGCCATGTGTGCCGTGAGGTGATCCAGCGTGAATTAGGCAGCGACTCCACGCAGTTGGGCGACATCCTGCGCGCCGCGTTGCGGCTGTTGCCGCTGGGCGCGCAAAACCTGCGCATCCATATCAATCCGCAGGATTTCGAACTGGTTAAAGCCCTGCGCGAGCGCCACGAAGAACAGTGGCGCATTCTCGAAGACGAGACGCTGCTGCCTGGCGGCTGCCGGGTCGAAACCGAGCACAGCCTGATTGATGCCAGCGTGGAAACCCGCTTGAGCCAGGCCCTTGCCCAGTTGCACGAACAGCGTCGCGAGCAGCGCCTGCACCCGCCGTCCGCCGATCTTCACCTTGATCTCGACGGTGCCGTGGAGGCTGCCGATGCGCCTTGAGCGCACCAGCTTCGCCCGTCGCCTGGCGGGCTATCAGCACGCGGTAAAACTACCCGCTCGGCCGGTGGTGGAAGGACGCTTGCTGCGCATGGTCGGTCTGACCCTGGAAGCCGAAGGGTTGAGCGCAGCGTTAGGTAGCCGCTGTCTGGTCATCAATGAAGACCGTCACTCGCCAGTCAGGGTCGAGGCAGAAGTCATGGGCTTCGCTGGCACGCGTACCTTCCTGATGCCGGTCGGCAGCCTGGCCGGGATCGCCCCCGGCGCGCGCGTCGTGCCGCTGGCCGACAGCGGCCGTCTGCCCATGGGCATGGGTATGCTGGGCCGGGTATTGGATGGTGCGGGCAATGCACTCGATGGCAAGGGGCGCATGCGCGCCGAAGATTGGGTGCCGATGGAGGCGCCGGCGATCAACCCTCTGCGCCGTCATCCCATCGATGAGCCGCTGGATGTGGGCATTCGCAGTATCAACGGGCTGCTGACAGTCGGGCGCGGCCAGCGTCTGGGTCTGTTCGCCGGTACGGGCGTGGGTAAATCCGTGCTGCTGGGCATGATGACGCGCTTCACCCAGGCGGACATTATCGTCGTCGGCCTGATTGGCGAACGGGGGCGGGAAGTAAAGGAGTTCATCGAGCAGATTCTGGGCGAGGAAGGCCTGAAGCGTTCGGTAGTCGTTGCCTCACCCGCAGACGAGGCGCCGCTGATGCGCCTGCGCGCCGCGCAATACTGCACGCGCATCGCCGAATATTTTCGGGACAAAGGCAAGAACGTCTTGCTGTTGATGGACTCGCTGACCCGTTTCGCCCAGGCACAGCGCGAGATCGCCCTGGCCATCGGCGAGCCACCGGCAACCAAGGGGTATCCACCCTCGGTGTTCGCCAAATTGCCCGCCCTGGTCGAACGCGCCGGTAATGCCGAGCAGGGCGGCGGCTCGATCACGGCCTTTTATACGGTGCTGTCCGAGGGCGACGATCAGCAGGACCCGATTGCCGATGCCGCACGCGGTGTGCTGGACGGGCACTTCGTGTTGTCCCGGCGGCTGGCCGAAGAAGGCCATTACCCGGCCATTGACATCGAGGCGTCCATCAGCCGAGTGATGCCGCACGTGGTCAGTGCCGATCACCTGCGCGATGCGCAGCGTTTCAAGCGGTTGTGGTCGCGCTATCAGCAGAGCCGCGACCTGATCAGCGTCGGTGCCTATGTACCCGGCGGCGATCCGGAAACCGACCTGGCCATCGCCAAGCAGCAGCAGATGTCGCATTACCTGCGTCAGGGGTTGGATGACAGTGAAGAGCAGCTGGAGCAGAACGCCGCACAATTGGCGGCGGTGTTCCGCTAGGCACGCTTTTCCGTCCACGCCAGGCGCTCTGGTAAGTCCCGGAAAACACGTGAAGTGAGCAGCTAGATGAGCCAAAGACGTGCAGAGCGCTTGGCGCCGGTGGTCGATATGGCCACCGAAACCGAGCGAGAGGCGGCTCGCCAGTTGGGGCGCAGCTTGCAACAGTTGCAAAACAGCGAAAATCAACTCGTCGAGTTACGCCGCTACCTGGGCGATTACCAGCAGCAGTGGCTGACCGCCGGCGGCCAGGGAGTGTCTGGCCAGTGGCTGATCAACTACCAGCGCTTTCTTACCCAGCTGGACTCCGCTATCGGTCAGCAGCAGCGCAGTGTTGAGTGGAACCAGGAAAATGTACGCAAGGCCCGCGAGCAGTGGCAAAAGTGCTATGCGCGACTTGAAGGCCTGCGCAAGTTGGTGCAGCGTTACCTGGATGAAGCCCGTGCCGCTGCGGAAAAGCGCGAGCAGAAGTTGCTTGATGAGCTGGCCCAGCGTCTTCGACCTCAATCAGTGTGACGAGTGGTACATAGGCCAAGCGGGGTGTTTTGGCATACTGCTGCCTCGGTACAAGGAGAGACCAGATGTACGGATTACATATTGACCAGGCGATGCTCAACACCTTGCAGGACATCATGGAAGACGAGTATCCCGCCCTCCTGGATACCTACCTGGCTGATTCCGAAGAACGTCTGAGCCTACTGCGCACCGCAGTGCGCGAAGCTGACCCGTATACCCTTCGTGAGGCTGCCCATAGCTTCAAGGGCAGCTGCAGCAACATGGGCGTCAGCTATCTGGCCGACCTGTGCCAGCAACTCGAGCTGTGCGGCCAGAACGGCGACTTGCACCAGGCCCACTCCCTGCTTCGGCTGATCGAAAAAGAACTCACCATCGTCCGCGTGTTGTTCCGTGCCGAGCGCCGCCGCTACGCCTAATCTCCCTATATGGAGCGACAGAGCATCTGTTGTAAGGGCGAATTCATTCGCCTGGCGCTGAATCTTCCGGCAATACGACGAACACATAACCGATGCGCTGTAAATGTCGCAGCGGTTGTGACCTTGAGTTCATGAGCCAGCCGAATGAATTCGTCCCTACCGGTTTGTCTGTTCCCACTGGTTTCTTCCCTCAAGACCGCTCGGTCTGGCTACGCTGGTAAGCGCAATCGGGCCGTTCCCTGCAATAGCTAACCGACCTTGAACAATGCGAGAACACACACACCGCCGTACCTACCTGATCGTCATCGCTGCGTTGCTGAGCAGCAATCTGATTGCCTGGTTGCTGGTGTTCAAGGGCCCGTTGCTGCACACCCTGGTTGCGAAGTTCAGGCCTGACAGCGCGCGTATCACCGACACCCGTCATCGGCAGCCCGTGGAAGAACATGATGTTCAGGCCTTCGGAATATTCCTCACCTATGGTCAGTCGAATTCGGTCAATGCCGGGCAAATCGGTTATGTGCCGGGGCGGCAGGTATTGAATTTTTACCAAGGCCGGTTATACCGCTATGAAGACCCAGCCTTGGGCGGGCAGGGCAGGCAGGGCAGTGTCTGGGGGCGGTTGGGAGATCGCCTGGTGAGCCAGAACATCTATTCAGGCGCGATCTTTGCGCTGGCCGGCGCCCATGGCAAAACGGTGCGGCAGTTAAGCGAAGGACCTGATTACCAGTACTTCCTCGAGCAATACCGGGGACTGCGGGAAACCTTTGGCAAGGTCGATGCCATTTTGTTTCATCAAGGCGAGGCCAATCACCGCCATAAGCAGGCGGGGCATTACGAGCGGCAGTTTTTGGCGTTTTACCGCAAGCTTCGCGCCGATGGCGTGACGGCGCCGATTTATTTATCCCAGGCCTCGCTGTGCAACAACGCGAGGGATGAGCACCTGCTCGCTCAGCAGGACAAGCTGATCGTCGATCTGCCCGGTGTGCTCAGGGGGCCAAATAGCGATGCATTGGCACAGCCGCGCTACCGCTTGCCGGACCGTTGCCATTTTTCAGCCGAAGGGCTCGATGCCCTGGCGCAACTCTGGTTTAAGAGCCTGTCTAACGCCCAAGAAGAATAAGCTGTCCAGGCCCGCACTCGCAGGAAGCTTTGGTTATTCATAACCATGAATCAGACCAGTGAAGGGCCCAGTCATGAGCTCAGGTGTCAGTTACAACCCCGCCATTGATGGCCTGCGGGCGATTGCAGTCTTGTCGGTGTTCATCTTTCACATCAACAACCAGTGGTTGCCGGGAGGGTTTCTCGGCGTTGATGTGTTCTTCGTGATCTCGGGTTTTTTGATTACCTCGATTCTGCTAAAGGATTTTTCGGCAGGCCGTTTTACCTACGCTGAATTTTATCGCCGACGCGTCAACAGGATCTTGCCCGCGTATTTGTGTGTGCTGGGCTGTGTCACGGTGGCCGCGTTTATCTTGATGCTGCCCTACGACTTCAAGAAGTTTGGCGTGTCGGCGCTGTCCTCGCTGTTTTTCGTCTCCAATCTCAACTACGCATTGCGCCAGGGCGATTATTTTTCCAACGATGCCGAGCAGTGGCCACTTTTGCACACCTGGTCATTGGCCGTGGAAGAGCAGTTCTATGTGCTCTGGCCCATTCTGTTGTTCGTGTTTTTCATGTATGCCTCTCGCGAGCCGAATCAGTATCGAAAGCGTTTGCTGATATTCACCTTGGTATTGATCAGCAGTTCGGCTGTCGTGGCCACGGTTTTTGCCCTAGATAACAACCTCGCCAAATGGAGTTATTACACCTCGTTTACCCGCGCCTCTGAATTGCTTTTAGGCGGCGCTTTGGCGGTGTTCCGCTCTGGGCGGGATATACCCGGTTTGGGCCCGGGTTACACCACGCCAGCGCTTGTGGTGCTGCTGGCGTGTTTTCTTGGGTATGACAAAAGCATTCCGTTTCCGGGAGTGAGCGCCCTGGTGCCTTGCCTGGCCACAGTGATTCTGCTGGCAGGCCGCAGAACGGGTGGCCTTTATCAGGTATTGGCCAGCCGGCCGCTGGTGGGTATCGGTTTAATCTCCTACTCACTCTATCTGTGGCATTGGCCGATCATTTCCTTTACCCGCTATGTGTTCGATTTCGGCAGTGGCACCTTTGTAATCGGTGGGTGGGCTGCGTTAGCCATCTTCGGCCTTTCCGTATCGCTGGCCTACCTCACCTATCGGTACATCGAAACCCCGTTCCGCACGTCCCGTGCCTCATTTTCCCAAGCAGGTATGCGCCTGTTTGCCTTGCCCTGTGCTGCGGGTTTGTTTGTCTATGGCGCCATCTTCTTTTCCCATGGCGCGCCGTTCAGGCTGGATATCCCCGGCGTTCCGGCCATGCAGGCCTTCAACTCCATCGACAAGCGACAGTGCCCCGACTTTGTCAGTCTGGGATGTCTGGGCGGAGATCCCCATGCGAGCCGGAAGTACCTGATCATCGGCAATTCCTACGCGGAACATTACTTCAAGTTTTACGATGTGCTGGGCAAGGAGTTTGGTATCCGGGTTGACCTGGCCGCGGGCGGTGGCTGCAGCCCAGCAGACGCCACGCTCAAATGCCGGAAGATCTACAGCTACGTTTTCGAGCATATCGATCAATATGACGGCCTGATCTTTGTCCAAGATTGGCGAATTCGGCAGTTTGAAGGCAAGTCGTCCCACGCCGAGGGCTTTGATGCGTACTTGCAAAAGCTCAGGGCGCTTTCCAGACCCTTGCTCTTGGTCGGCAGTATGCCGCGCTTCAACGCGCAGATAGACAAGGTTGCCAATTACAACCGGATCTTTGGCACCGGCGAAAGCCCGGTGGTGGTCACCATCAGACCGGATTACATCCAGGAAAACAGCGCGTTGAAAGCTTTCAGTCGCCGCGTTGGCGTCAAGTTCGTCAACCCGTACGAGGATGCAGCGTCGTCGGGGATGGTGCTCAAACCCATGGATGACAACGGCGTGCCCATGTACATAGATTCCAACCACCTCTCCGTGTACGGCTCGGAGAGAATGGCGCGCCATCTACTGGCAACCCACCCGCGTGAGGAGCTGGATAAACGGTATTTCCCGTAGATCCTGGGTTGACCAAGTGAGTGGAGGTATTGCGGCTGTAGGGTGGACAACGGTTTTTATTGTCCACCGAGGGGGGGGTGGTGGATGTAAGAAGCGACATCCACCCTACGAAATTAGCCGCTACTCGTAAGGCGTCATGCCAGCCACGGCAGCTTTTCCAGCACGGGCAGGTCGCAGGGTTCACTGGTCACCAGCAGGCACAGCCCACGGCCACGCTGTGCCCAGTAACCGCAGGCATCATTGATCAGGTCGAAGAACAGGCGCAGATCGCCTGCGTCGAGCGATGTTTCTACGTCAATGGACAAGCTGAGTACCAGCAATTGGTCGCCAGGCCATGACAATTCGGTCAGGCAATCCCAGGCGGCATCCCAGTTGCGACCGAAATAAGCAGGGAAGTCCAACGCCTTGGCCAGGGCGTCGAGCAATCCGTCGTGATCGAGACGCTCAGGGGACAAGGGCTTCAGCAGTATCAACGGAGAGGGTGCTGGCTGTGACTCCTGGTGCACGCGAAACACCCCGCAGCGGTGTTTGTCGGCAAGAAGGTGCATCGCCAGCAGGTCGTCCATCAGTTGGCCTCAAGAGGCCGGAAGCTGCGGTAGTGATCTTCGGTGTAGTAGTACACCTCGGGGGGCTGACCGCCGGCTACGATGCGCCGGGCGCCACGGGTGGGCTCGCCGGGCGTCTTCACGGTGTATTCGCGGTAATAACCGCGGGGCTTTTCGGGTAGGTGGCGTTCGCGGTTGAAAAAAGTGCCGTCGTCCTGCTCGTAGGGGTAGGGTCCGCCGCGCTGGATCAGCGCCAGGGTATGCTCCAGTTCCTGTTGCCGGAGGTCCACCGACTGGCTGTTGTCGACGGGCGTCTGCTCGCTCTTGCCTGACTGGAAAAACTCTTTCAGGCCATCCTGGGAAAACAGCGCCGCCATTACCAGAACGGCAATGAGCATCATGTTGTGCATCGGGGTACGTTTACGCATGGCAAGCTCCGTCAGGCGGTACGCCAGACGATGTCCTCCTCTCCGTCGGTGCTGATACGAATCCAGCGGTCGGTGTTCTCTTCGTTTTCATCTTCCTGCCAACCGCCGGGCGCGCAGCGGATTTCAACGTCCAGCGCGGCGAAGGCGGCGCGGGCACAGGCCAAATCGTCAGCCCAGGGCGTGGTGTCACTTTCCAGCAGCAGGCTATGCCACTTGCCCACGGCCTTGGGCAGCCAAGTCACCGGAATGCCGTTGCACTGGCACTTGTAGGTCTGGCCCTTCTGCTGCCAGGCGCTGCACGGGCCGATGGCCTGTTCCAGCCAGGCGGTGATCGCCTGATGATCGGCGTCCTTCAGGTATATCTCGATGTCCGGTTGGCGCATGGGGGGTTCCTGGTCTCTGCCTAGTCTTTGACTATGTAATCGTAGCGAATGGCAACATTCACCTCGAAGTCTTCATCGATCACCGCCGCGCGGCGCTCGGCGCTGGCGCGCCAGCCGTGGGGTGTCATCGCCAACAAGTCGGCCCGGGCTTCGGGACTTTCCAGGCGCAGGCGGTACTCGAGGGTTTCGCTATGGGTCAGGCGCATGCCGGCGGGAATCAGCGACAGATGCTTCTGGTCATCGTAGGGGCGCACTTCGTCGTACAGGCGGGCACGCAGTTCCAGTAGGTGGTCGGTGGTCGGGCCCATACGCAGCAGGCCGCCGCCGGGCGCGAGCAGGCGTTTGGCTTCATCCCAGTCCAGTGGGCTGAACACGCTGGCCAGCAACTGACAGCTGGCATCGGCCAGCGGCACACGGGCCATGCTCGCCACCAGCCAGGTGAGGTGTGGCGCGCGTTTGCAGGCACGCTTGACGGCCTCGCGGGAGATATCCAGGGCATAGCCCTCGGCATCCGGTAATAACCCGCCGATCTGCTCGGTGTAGTAACCCTCGCCACAGCCGATATCCAGCCAGCGCTGCGGCGCGCGTTCGGCGCTCAGTTCGGCCAGGCGCCTGGCCAGCGGTGCATAGTGGCCACCGTCAAGAAAACGTCGGCGCGCCTCCACCATGGCCTGATTGTCGCCCGGCGCGCGGCTGTGTTTGTGCTGCACCGGCAGCAGGTTCAGGTAACCCTGGCGGGCGCGGTCGAAGCGGTGGCCGGACGGGCAGGCCACGCCGCTGTCGACGGCGCTCAAGGCGCCTTGGCAAAGCGGGCAGATCAGCATGTTCAGCGGGCCAGCAGCGTGACGAGGGTCTGGTAGTAGACCTCGGTGAGCAGGTCCAGATCGCTGGCCAGCACGCGCTCATCGATCTGGTGAATGGTGGCGTTGACCGGGCCGAGTTCGACCACCTGGGTGCCCAGCGTGGCGATAAAACGGCCATCGGAGGTGCCGCCGCTGGTCGAGGGCATGGTTTCGCGGCCGGTGACCTGGCGGATGCTGGCGGCGACCGCGTCAAGCAGCTCACCGGGTTCGGTGAGGAACGGCAGGCCCGACAGTGCCCAGTCGATGTGCCAGTCCAGACCGTGCTTGTCGAGGATCGTGGCGACGCGTTGCGTGAGGCTGGCTTCGCTGGACTCGGTGGAAAAGCGGAAGTTGAACGCCACCTCGAGCTCGCCGGGAATCACGTTGGTCGCGCCGGTGCCGCCATGAATGTTAGAGATCTGGAAGCTGGTCGGCGGAAAGAAGGCGTTGCCATCGTCCCAATGCTCGGCGGCCAGTTCGGCCAGCGCTGGCGCAGCCAGATGAATCGGGTTCTTGGCCAGGTGCGGATAGGCCACGTGGCCCTGTTTGCCGCGCACCGTAAGGGTCGCACCCAGGGATCCGCGCCGACCGTTCTTGACTACATCGCCCAGCAAGGTGGTGCTCGACGGCTCGCCGACGATGCACCAATCCAGGCGTTCGTGACGGGCGCGCAGGCGCTCGACCACCGCCTTGGTGCCGTGCTCGGCGGGGCCTTCCTCGTCACTGGTGATCAGAAAGGCGATGGCGCCCTGATGGTTCGGATAGTCGGCAACGAAGCGCTCGACGGCGATGACCATCGACGCCAGGCTGCCCTTCATGTCCGCCGCGCCGCGCCCGCAGAGCATGCCTTCGGCATTGATGTGCGCATCGAACGGCTGCGATTGCCAGTTGGCTTCCGGGCCGGTGGGCACCACGTCGGTATGGCCGGCGAAGCACAGGACAGGGCCGTTTTCTGCAGCGTTGCCCGTACGCCGTGCCCAGAAGTTGTCCACCTCGGCGATGCGCATCGGCTCGATCTCGAAACCCACGGCGGCGAGGCGGCGCATCATCAATTCTTGGCAGCCCTCGTCCAGTGGCGTAATGGACGGACGGCGAATCAGCTCGCAGGCAAGCTCCAAGGTCGGGGTAAGGGTGGTCATGCAGGCTCCGCGGGCGGGGTGCTAAATAGAAGGCGCGTATCTTAAAGGAAAACGGTGCTCCCAGTGTGGGGACGGAGCACTCTGCGTTCCCCTCTGAGGCGCGGAGTGCCTTGGGCTGCGTGCCCACGCGGAGCATGGGGACGATCATTAAAAGCGTCGGCCCCGGGGCGGGCCTCCCACAATTTGGCCTGCGTAGCCGGTGGCGCTGTGGGAGCGGCGACCTCGCCGCGAAACCGGAGCTTGGATCAACCCACCGTCACCACCTCGACACTCGGCTTCGGTCGGGGCAGCGAAGAGAGCAGGGCCATGATCAGCGCGGCCAGATAAGGCAGCGATTGAATCAGCAGCACGCCGATCCAGAAGAGGACGTCCATGCTTGGTAGGCCCTGGGCCAGGCCGATGCCCAGGGCGGCGCCCCACAGCAGCAGCATGACGAAGACTTCCTCGCGGGCTTCGGCCAGGGCCTTCATCAAGCCGGAGCTGGAGGCCATCTTCGGGGTGCGGAAGAACGGAATGCCGCGCGTGACAAAGCCGTACAGCACCGCCTTGGCGATGGTGTATGACAGCGCCAGGCCGGCGACGGCGGCGAACAGCGCATCCTTGAGATCTACGCCCACCGCGCGGCGGTAGAGGAAGAGGATTTTGCCAACCTTGAAAGCGAATAGCGCCAGCGGTGGGATGGCGAAAATCATCAGCGGCGGATCGACCCGGTTGGGCACGATGATCATCGCCGCCGACCAGAGCAGCGCGCCGAAGGTGAAGAAAATGTTCAGGCCATCGGCGATCCACGGCAGCCAGCCGGCCAGAAAATGATAGCGCTGCCCGCGGCTGAGCTCGCAGTCCCGGCCGAACAGCAGGCACCGAGCATGGCGCTTGATGATCTGGATCGCGCCGTAGGCCCAGCGAAAGCGCTGCTTCTTGAAGTCGATGAAGGTGTCGGGCATCAGCCCTTTGCCGTAGCTGCGCTCGGAATAGGCGGCAGACAGGCCTTTCTCGAATACCCGCAGGCCCAGCTCCGCGTCTTCCGTGATGCACCAGTCGGCCCATTTCAATTCATCGAGCACCGAGCGCCGGGTCATGGTCATGGTGCCGTGCTGAATGATCGCGTCGCGGTCGTTGCGGGTGATCATGCCGATATGGAAGAAGCCCTTGTACTCGGCGTAGCAGAGCCTTTTGAATAGGCTTTCGCCATCGTCGCGGTAATCCTGCGGCGATTGCACCACGGCGATGCTGGGGTCGGCGAAGTGCGGCACCATGTGCTTCAGCCAGTCGGGCGACACGCAGTAGTCGGCATCGATCACTGCGATCACCTCGGCGTCCGGCGTGGTGTGCGGCAGGATGTAATTGAGTGCACCCCCCTTGAAGCCTTCCAGCGGCGCCACATGGAAAAAGCGAAAGCGCGGGCCCAAGGCCTGGCAGTGCGCTTCCACCGGCTTCCAGACGTCCGGGTCCTTGGTATTGTTGTCGATCACCAGCACTTCGAAGTCCGGATAATCCAGGCGCGCCAGGGCATCGAGGGTCTGCTTGACCATCTCCGGCGGCTCGTTGTAGCAGGGCACATGCACCGACACTTTGGGCCGGTAGGCGTCATCGGCGGTCACCGGCAAGAAGGGTCGGCGCCGTTTGCTCATCCACACCGTTTCGGCCAGCTCATGGGCTTCCGTCAGCAAGACGATAAACACGCCCAATGCGCCAAAACCCAGCAGGGCGCCGACCAACAAGCTAAACCAGGTGCTGTATTGCAGGCTGTAATCGTAGGCGATCCACACCAGCACGGAGCCGCAGGCGAAGGCGATGACGGTCAGGAAGGTACGCCCGCGATGGCTCAGGGTGCTGCTGTCAATCAACAGCAACGCCAGGGCCAGCAACGCCAGGACCCCTGAGCCAATAGCCAGCAGGCGCCATTGGGGTATGGCCACCACGGGACCTGCGAAGGCGAACTTGGGCTGGCGCTCGAGGTTGTACACGCCCCAATAAGCGCCCACGGAACCCTCGTCGTCCATTTTCCAAGGCTGATCGAAAGCCTCGATGATGAAGTAGTTGTAGCCCTGCGCATTCAGCCTGTTCACTAGCTCGCGCAGGTAGATCGCCTGGTCCGCCGGGCTGGCATCGGCACCGCCGCGCGTGCGACCGTTGCTGGGCCAGCCGACTTCCGACAGCAGCAGAGGTTTTTTCGGAAATTGCCTTTTCAGGTCGCGGGCACGATCGAGCACGAAACGGGTGGCCTGCTCCCGGGGCACGAACTCCCAGTAAGGCAGCACGTGGGCGGCGATCAGGTCGACGTGGCGGACCAGTTCCGGGGTTTCCTGCCAGATATGCCACTGTTCCGACGTGGACACCGGCACCTTGACCGCCGCGCGCACTCGATCAATATAGCCGATCAGCACGTCCGGGGTGATTTCCTTGCGGAACAGGGCTTCGTTGCCAACCAGCACCCGCACAATACTGCGTGAGCTGTTGGTCAGTTCGATGGCCTTGGCGATTTCCCGCTCGTTTCGCTCCCAGTCGGTGCTGATCCAGATCCCGAGGGTCACGCGCAGGCCGAACTCCTCGGCCAGCCGCGGGATATCGGCCTGGGTGCCTTCCACCGAATAGGTGCGGATGTTGCTGGTCTGCTGGCTGAGCAGCTCCAGGTCGGCCCGGATGTCGTCATCGTTGGGGTATTTGTTGTCAACCGGGGTCTGGCCCAGGCGAAACGGCGAGAACGAATAACCGGAAACTTGCTCGGGCCAGTCGGGCGCGCTGACGGGCCGATTGATCAATGCCCAGAAACCGGTGAACAGCGCCGCGATGGCGACGACCATCACCAGGTTGATGCCGAGTTTGCGCGATGTCATGGGTGCGAAAGGTCCGGGTAGGGTGACGGGCTGACACCGAAGCAGGCGAGTCGTGCTTGCACTCAGACCCTGGCCTGATCAGGGAAGTTTCAGCATGCTCCGTGCAGTCAAAAAAAACACTGATCGTTCCCACGCTTTGCGCGGAAATGCAGGCCGTGGCGCTCTGCGCCTCAGAAGAATTCGGCCCCCTACTGGTTCCCAGCAGGAGCGCGGGAACCCTTGACTGTTGATCCTTCCTGCGCGCCGCGTGGGAACGCAGTCCGAGGCGCTCCGCGCCTCAAACGGTGCTTCAAACCCGCCGCATTCAGCCTGATAATGCGCTCCTGATTTTCGAGGTACGGCAATGAGTATTGATGACCAGCGTTTTGGCGGTATCGCCCGTCTCTATGGAACCGACGGCCTGGCCCGTCTGGCGGCCGCGCATGTCGCGGTGGTCGGCATTGGCGGGGTCGGCTCCTGGGCAGCCGAAGCGCTCGCACGTTCGGGCGTCGGCGAGATCAGCCTGTTCGACCTGGACGACGTGTGCATCACCAACACCAATCGACAGTTGCACGCACTGGACGGCGCCGTCGGGCGCCCCAAGGTCGAGGTGATGGCCGAACGGCTGCGCGCCATCAACCCGGCGTGTCAGGTGCACGTGGTGGCCGATTTCGTCACCCGCGACACCATGGCCGACTACATCACCGAGCAGCTGGATTTTGTCATCGACTGCATCGACAGCGTGGCGGCCAAGGCGGCACTGATTGCCTGGTGCAAGCGGCGCAAGATCGGCATCGTCACCACCGGCGGCGCGGGCGGTCAGGTGGATCCCACACAGATTCAAATCGCCGACCTGAACAAGACCTTCAACGATCCGCTGGCCGCCAAAGTGCGCTCGACCTTGCGCCGCGATTACAACTTCTCGCGCACGGCGGGGCGCAATTACAGCGTGCCCTGCGTGTTCTCAACCGAACAACTGCGCTATCCCAAGCCCGACGGTGGCGTGTGCCAGAGCAAGAGCTTCGTCGGCGAAGGCGTGAAGCTGGACTGTGCCGGCGGGTTTGGCGCGGTGATGATGGTCACCGCCAGCTTTGGCATGGCCGCCACGGCCAAGGCGGTGGACAAGCTGGTGGCCGGCGCCCGCCGTCCGGCGGAACGCGTGCAGGCCGAGGCTACGAAGCCAACGTCTTAGCCCGACGTAGGGTGGATCGCGCTTTATCGATCCACCGAGCGGAGCCATGGTGGATGTACAAAGCGACATCCACCCTACCAATGCGCCCCCTTGTAGAAACAATCAGGGCACCGGCTTGGCTTAGCCCTCTACCACGACCTCACGCATGCGCTGCAACACGGCGTTCAGGCCATTGCTGCGTGAAGGTGAAAGCTGGCGGGACAGGCCGAGCTGGTTGAACCAGTCGGGCAGGTCGAGGCGGGTGAGTTCGTCTTGCGACAGGCCATCGACCCGCGCCAGCAGCACGGCAAGCAGGCCGCGAATCAGGCGGGCCTCGCTCGCGGCGCGGAAATTCCAACGACCGTCATGCAAATCAGCCACCAGCCACACCGGGCTGGCGCAGCCTTGCACGAGGTTGGCCTCGCTGCGTTCGGCCTCGCTGAGTGGTGCCAGGCGTTCGCCCCATTGCATCAGCAGGCGCGCGCGCTGTTCCCAACCGGGGCAGCTGGCGAAGGCATCAAGCGCGTCTTGGGCGCTGGCCGGCAGGTTCATCGCAGAATCTCCAGAGCCTTGTCCAAGGCGATAAAGAAGCGCTCCAGATCCTCCGCATCGTTGTACAGGGCGAGGGAGACGCGAATCGCGCCGGCAATGCCCAGGTGCTTCATCAGCGGCATGGCGCAGTGATTACCCCCGCGTATGGCGATGCCCTGTTCACCCAGCAATTCAGCCAGGTCGCTGTGGTGTACGTCCTGGACCACGAAACTGGCCAGCGCTGTATGGGGCTCGCCGAGCACTTGTACGCCGTTGCGGGCGCGCAAGCCGGCGAGCAGCTGGGTATGCAGTGCGTGTTCATGGCGGCTGACGGCAGTGCTGTCCAGGCTCGCCAGGTACTCCAGGCTGGCGCTCAGGCCGATCACCCCGGCAATCGGCGGGGTGCCGGCTTCCAGGCCCATGGGGGCGGCATGAAAATCGGCGTGATCGAAATCGGCGCGGCGTACCATCTCGCCGCCGAACTGCCAGGGCCTGAGCAGGCTCAGGGCATCGCCCCGGCCATACAGCACGCCGACGCCATCCGGACCGTAGAGCTTATGGCTGGACAGCGCATAGAAATCGCAGCCCAGCGCCTGCAGATCATTGTGGCCATGCACCACGCCCTGAGCGCCGTCGACTACGGTCAGGGCGCTCTGAGCCTTGGCCAGCGGCAGCAGTTCGGCCAAGGGTTGCCAGGTGCCGAGGACGTTGGACAGTTGGCTGATGGCAAGCAGACGCGTGCGCGGGCCAATCAGGCGGGCAGCGGCATTCAGGTCAATGCGACCTGACGGCTCTAGCGGCAGTACCACCAGCCGTGCCTGGCGTCGCAGCGCCAATTGCTGCCAGGGCAGCAGGTTGGCGTGGTGTTCCAGGGCGCTGATGACGATCTCGTCGCCGGCCTGGACCATGTGCTCCAAGCCGTAGGCCAGCAAATTGAGGGCTTCGGTGGTGCCTCGAGTAAACACAATTTCGGCCGGACTGGCCGCTTTCAGCCAACGTGCCACCTGGGCCCGACTGGACTCGAAGGCGCGGGTGACGCGCTCCGCAGGCACGTGCTGGGCACGGTGCACGTTGGCCACACCGTTGGCGTAGTAGCCGAGCAGGGCATCCAGCACCGGCTGCGATTTTTGTGCCGTGGCGGCGCTGTCCAGGTAGGTCTGCCCTTCGGCGGCCAGCGCCGCGATGCCGGGGAAATCCTTGCGCCAGGGAGAAACGAACATGATTAGAGCTGCACTATGAAGTTGATGATCAGGGCATTGACCAGATCAATGAAGAATCCACACACCAATGGCACCAGGATGAATGCCCGGTGTGCCGCACCGTATTGCTGGGTGACGGCGGTCATGTTGACGATGGCTGTGGCGGTCGAGCCCAGGGAAATGCCACCAAACCCGGCACTGATCACCGCTGCCTCATAATCGCGCCCCATCAGGCGAAAGACTACCAAGAGAGTGAAGGCCACGCTCATGAGCACCTGCAGGCCGATCCCCAGCACGATCAGGCCGAACAACCCTTGCAGTTCCCACAGCTTGAGGCCCATCAGCGCCATGGTCAGGAACATGCCCAGACAGATGTCGGAAATCAGCGCGAGACCGGAATTGGCATTGGGCCAGCCGCTGGCACGCACCCACTTGCGCGACAGCACGCCGCTGCGCAACAGCTTCAGGCGCAGCGGCGGCAGACTATTGCGCAGCACGATGCCGGCCATCAAACAGCTGACGAACATCGGCAGGGTCAGTCCGGTTTGAGTGAGCAGGCCATGCAACGACTGGCCCAGTAGCAAGGTCAGGTTCAGCCACATCCAGGCCCAGAGCACGCCGTAATAATCCAGTTGCGGGTGTTCCTCGGCATGGCTTACGCCGACGTCCAACTGCTGCTGTTGCGAGGGCTGCAGGCGGTAGCGCAGCAACAAAAAGCGGGCAATTGGGCCGCCGATCAGGCAGGCGGCGATCAGCCCCATGGTATTGGCGGCCATCCCCAATTCCAGGGCATTGCCAATGCCCAGTTCGTCGACGAAGAAATCCGACCAGGCCAGGGTGGTGCCGGCCCCGCCGGTCAGTGAAATGGAGCCGAGCATCAGGCCGGCCTTGGGATCCAGGCCGAACACACTGGCCACACCCATACCCAGCAGGTTCTGCAGCACGATATAGGCGGTCGCAAGTCCGAGCAGGATGGCCAGTGCCGGTCCGCCCTTGAGCAGCGTGAGCAGATCGGCGCGCAGGCCTATTGCAGCAAAAAAGTAGAGCAACAGCAGGTCACGGACGGCCAATTCGAAGCGCAGTTGCAGGTCGAAGCCGTAATAGAGAATGGCGGTGATCGTGGCGCAGATGAAGCCGCCGATCACCGATTCGGGAATGCTGTAGCGGCGCAGCAGCTCAACGTTGTGCGTGACAGCCTTGCCGGCAAAGAGCAGCAGAATGGCCAGGGTAAAGCTGACAAAGCCGGAAACGTCATGAGTGTCCATAGCGCGCTCTGGGGATAAAACGGGTGGGGCGAATCGCTGTCACCCGTTTGGCCGAACGGTCAGTTATGCGCGTGCAAAGCGGCATTCAGCTCGATGGCGGTCTTGTTGGTCTTGCATTCGACCGCGCCGGTCTGCGAGTTGCGGCGGAACAGCAGATCCGGCTGTCCAGCCAGGTCGCGGGCCTTGACGACCCTGACCAGCTCGTTTTGCTCATCGAGCAGCGACACCTTGGTGCCGGCGGTAATGTACAGGCCGGATTCCACCGTGTTGCGATCGCCCAGCGGGATGCCGACGCCGGCGTTGGCGCCGATCAGGCAGCCTTCGCCAATGCTGATGATGATATTGCCGCCGCCAGACAAGGTGCCCATGGTCGAGCAGCCGCCGCCCAGGTCCGAGCCCTTGCCGACGAATACGCCAGCCGAGACGCGGCCTTCGATCATGCCCGGACCTTCGGTGCCGGCGTTGAAGTTGATAAAGCCTTCATGCATCACCGTGGTGCCTTCACCCACGTAGGCGCCCAGGCGGATGCGCGCGCTGTCGGCGATGCGCACGCCGCTGGGCACCACGTAGTCGGTCATCTTCGGGAACTTGTCCACCGAGCTGACTTCCAGCAGGTCGCCTTTCAGGCGTGCTTCAAGCTGGCATTCGGGCAGTTCGGCCAGATCTACCGCGCCTTTGTTGGTCCAGGCGACGTTGGGCAGCAGCGGGAAGATGCCACTGAGGTTAAGCTCGTGGGGCTTGACCAGTCGATGAGAGAGCAGGTGCAGCTTGAGATAGGCCTCGGGTGTGGAGTTCAGCGCACTGTCATCGACCAGCAGGGTGGCGACCAGCGGCTTCTGGCTTTCGGCCAGGCGGGTCAGCAGGGCAGCCTGCACCGGGTCGATGTTCTTCAGCGCGCTGGAGATGTCCGCCGCCTGCAGTTTGGTCATTGCCAGGGCTTGATTACCACCGGTGTAACCGAGAATCGGCGTGACAGCGTCGACCAGCTCGGCGCTCGGCTTGAGCAACGGCTGGGCGTAGAAGACTTCCAGCCAGGCGCCTTGGCGGTTCTGGGTGCCAACGCCGAAGGCCAGGCTGAACAGGGTGGTAGACATGGCGTATTCCTTGTAATCGGGTGGGCGCTGGCTCAGCGGGCCAGCGTGGCAGAGTAGAGGTCCGGCTTGAAGCCGACCAGGGTCTTGTCGCCAAGATCCAGCACCGGTCGCTTGATCATCGACGGTTGGGCCAGCATCAGGGCGATGGCCTTGTCTTGGTCGAGCTCGGCCTTCTGCGCATCATCCAGCTTGCGGAAGGTCGTGCCGGCGCGGTTGAGGACGGTTTGCCAGCCATGCTCGTTGCACCAGCGGGTAAGGCTGTCGCGATCGATCCCGGCGGCCTTGTAGTCATGGAAACCATAGGTCAGGCCATGCTCGTCGAGCCAGGTGCGGGCTTTTTTCATGGTGTCGCAGGCTTTGATGCCGTAAAGAACCAGGGAAGCGTCAGTCATGGTGCACATCGTGTATGAATAAATGGCGTGTGATTATGCCATTAGTCGCAATAAATCGATGCCTGACCGTAATGCTGCCTTCAGGCAGTCGCCGTTGGCGATGCAGATGCCTCATAGATCCCGACGCAAGTCGTCGGGGATCGGCAGATCGGGCATCGGGCCGGGACGTTTGCTCTGGCCGGCCTGGTATTGGCGGATCTGGTAGACGTAGGCCAGCACCTGGGCCACCGCCATATACAGCCCGGCGGGGATTTCCTCGTCCAGCTCGGTGGAGTAATACACCGCTCGTGCCAGGGCAGGCGACTCCAGCACCGTGACCTTGTGCTCGTTGGCAATCTCGCGAATTTTTAACGCGATCTGGTCGCCGCCCTTGGCCACCATGACCGGCGCGCCGCCGCCGCTCTCGTCGTATTTCAGCGCCACGGCAAAGTGCGTGGGGTTGGTAATCACCACGTCGGCTTCCGGCACCGCGGCCATCATGCGCCGCTGGGAGATTTCGCGCTGCAGCTGGCGGACCTTGGACTTGATCTCTGGCTTGCCTTCGCTGTCCTTGTATTCGTCGCGCACTTCCTGCTTGGTCATCATCAGCTTCTGCTTGTGATCCCACAGCTGAAAAGGCACATCGATCAGGGCGATGAGAATCAGCCCGCAGGACATCCACAGCGCGCACCAGCCCACCACCTGCAAGCAGTGCATGATCGCCGTTTCCAGTGGTTCGTTGGCGATGGCCAGGATGTCATCCTGGAACGCCGACAGCACGGTCAGGGCGACGGTCAGCACGATCAGAAACTTGCCTACCGCCTTGAGCAGTTCGATCAACGAGTTCTTGGAGAACATGCGCTTGATCCCGGACAGCGGATTCATGCGGCTGAACTTGGGCATCAGCGAGTCGGCCGAAATCAGAAAACCGCCGAGAGCCACCGGACCGATCACCGAGGCGATCAACAGCACTACCAGCAGCGGCAGCAACGCCTGGAAGGCATGCCCGCCGGCATTGAGCAGCAGCAGCGCCATGGTGTTGGTTTCATAGAGCACTTCACGGGGCAGGCTGAAGCTGCCGCGCATCACCTCGATCAGGCTGAGCCCCATGCTGCCGCCGAAGGCCATCAGGCCGCCGGTGCCGGCCAGCATGATCACCAGGGTATTGAGTTCCTTGGAGCGCGCGATTTGTCCCTTTTCGCGGGAGTCGCGCAGGCGTTTCTCTGAGGGTTCTTCGCTTTTTTCGGCGCCGTTCTCATTCTCGGCCATGGGCTACCTCGCCTGTGCCAGCGCGCGCATCAGCTGCAAGGCTTCGACGCTGAGCACTTGAAAGTGGGCGAGAATGTCCGCTTGGGCCAGCCAGAAAATGATCTGGCCGAGCACCAGGGTCAGCGGAAAACCGATGGAGAAGATATTCAGTTGCGGCGCGGCGCGGGTCATCACGCCGAACGCGATGTTGACCACCAGTAGCGCCGTGACTGCCGGCAAGGCCAGCAGCAGGCCGGCGGCCATCACCCAGGTAAGCTTGCCAGCCATTTCTCGGTAATGCTCGACCAGCAGGCCGCCGCCCACCGGCAGCGTGGTGAAGCTCTCGGCGAGAATCTCGAACGCCACCAGATGGCCGTTCATGGCCAGAAACATCAGGGTGGTCATGTTCAGCAGAAACTGGCCGAGCAGGGGCACCGACACGCCGTTGGCCGGGTCCATCATCGAGGCGAACCCCAGGCCCATCTGCATGGAAATGATCTGCCCGGTGACGATGAAAATCTGGAAGAACAGCTGAAACACAAAGCCGAGCATCACACCAATGATCACCTGTTCGCCTATCAGCAGCAGGCTGCGCAGACTCAATGCATCGATCATCGGCATGGGCGGCAGGTTCGGCGCCAGTACCAGGGTGATGGCCAGTGCCAGTAGCAGACGAACGCGCTTGGGCACGAACTGGGCGCCGAAAATGGGCATGACCATCAGCAGCGAGGCGATGCGAAACAGTGGCAGCAGGAAGCTCGCCACCCAGCCGCCGATCTGCTCGTTGGTCAGCTCCAGCATGGTGCTCTAGCCGATGACCATAGGTATGTTGATGATCAGCGTCTCGGCATACTCCATCAGCTGGCGCACCAGCCAGGGGCCGGCCCAGATCAGCGTAACCAGCATCACCAGCAGGCGCGGCAGGAAACTCAAGGTCTGTTCGTTGATCTGCGTGGCGGCCTGAAACACCGCCACCAGCAGGCCGATCAGCAGGCTGGGCACTACCAGCACCGCAACCATCATGGCGGTGAGCCACAACGCACTGCGAAATAGATCGACGGCGAATTCCGGGGACATGGGTGCGCCTCTATAAGGTGCCAAAGCTGCTGGCCAGGGTGCCAATGATCAAACCCCAGCCATCGATCAGGACGAACAGCATGATCTTGAACGGCAGCGAGATGATCAGCGGCGAGAGCATCATCATGCCCATGGCCATGAGCACGCTGGCCACTACCAGGTCGATGATCAGAAACGGGATGAAGATCATGAAGCCTATCTGGAAGGCCGTTTTGAGCTCGGAAGTCACGAAAGCCGGTACCAGGATGGTCAGCGGCGCGTCCATCGGCGTGGCTATATCGGTGCGCTTGGACAGGCGCATGAACAGGTCTAGGTCGCTCTCGCGGGTCTGCGCGAGCATGAAGCTCTTGATCGGCACTTCGGCGCGATCGATGGCCTGGCGCGCGCTGAGCTGTTCATTCATGTAAGGCTGCAGGGCGTCCTCGTTAATCTTGTCGAACACCGGCGCCATGATGAACAGGGTCAGGAAGATCGTCAGGCCGACAAGAATCTGGTTGGACGGCGTCTGTTGCAGGCCCAGGGCCTGACGCAGGATGGAAAACACGATGATGATCCGCGTGAAGCAGGTCATCAGCATGACGAACGCCGGAATGAAACTCAGCGCCGTCATGATCATCAGGATCTGCAGGCTGACCGAGTATTCCTGCTCGCCGTCCGCGTTGGTGGTCAGGGTGATGGCCTTGATGCCCAGTGGATCGCCCTCCTGGCCGAACGCCGGCAGGGCCAGCAGGCTGAGCAGCACCAGCAGGACAAATAGCAGGCCTTGCGCGGGACGCAAGCGGATCGGCAGGCGGGCTAGAAGGGACATCGGCAAAACGCTCATTCCTGTAGAGACGAACTCATGCGCCTGATTCGGTATCGATGGGCGACGGCATGCGCCCCTGCCAGCAGGTCAGGCTGTTATGGCTTGGCATCGCGCTTGAGCAGTTCCTGCAGGCGCTTGGCGAATTCCGGCGTGGCGTTTTCCGTTTCAGGCAACACCACCGGCTGCTGCAGCACGTGCAGGGGCGTGATGCGCCCGGCAGTCAGGCCGAGCAGAATCTGCTCTTCGCCCACTTGCACCAGCAACAGGCGCTCACGCTGCCCGAGGGCCTGGCTCGACAGCAGCTTGATCACCTGATTGCTGCGTGGCCCAACCTGGCCTTGCAGGCGGCGCACCACCCAGGCAAGCAGGAAGATCAGGCCGATGACCACACCCAGGCCCAGCAGCAGCTGGCTGATCTGCGAGGTTACGCCGGCGGTACTGGGCACCGCTGGCGACGAGGCGAGGGCGCCGGGCGCCAGCAGTAGCAGGGGCACGGCGAGCCAGCCCCAGGTGTTGCGGCCTTGGCGAGAAGATGCTCGGCGCATCTCAGCGCAGCTTCCGGATGCGTTCGGTGGGGCTGATCACGTCGGTCAGGCGAATGCCGAACTTCTCATTGACGACCACCACTTCGCCGTGGGCGATCAGCGTGCCGTTGACCAGCACATCAAGCGGTTCACCGGCCAAGCGGTCCAGTTCGATCACCGAGCCCTGGTTGAGCTGCAGCAGGTTGCGGATGTTGATGCTGGTATTGCCGACTTCCATGGAAATGGTCACTGGAATGTCCAGAATCACTTCCAGGTTCGGTCCTTCCATGCTTGTAGGGCCGTCTGCGCGCGGTGGCGTATCGAACGCTTCAATCGGCGCACGCGGTGCGGCCGGACGGGCATCGGCGAGCATGCTGTCGATGCTGCCCTGATCGGCGGCAGACTCGGCCAGGGCGGCGGCCCATTCATCGGCCTGCGCCTGATCCTCTGGGCTCATCGGGGTGTCATTTGCCATGGGGATTACCTCAGTCGGCTGTCTTGGCTGGCCTTCCCCGCAGGGGCGTTCGGAAGGCAGTTCAAATAGGGTCGCGCCGCCTCAACCAGCGCGGCTAAGTCACTCAGCGTGAGCGTTGCAGTGGTTCGATCACCTGCAGGGCAAGTTTGTCTTTGTGGGAGCCAAGCTTGACCTTGAAGGCCGGCACGCCGTTGGCGCGCATCAGGATGTGCTCCGGCGCGTCCACCGGAATCACATCACCTGGCTGCATGTGCAGGATGTCGCGCACCTTGAGCTGGCGGTGCGCCACGGTGGCGGACAGCGGCACGTTGACGTCGAGGATGTCCTCGCGCAGGGCCTTGGACCAGCGCTCGTCCTGATCAGCGACATCGGACTGGAAGCCGGCGTCGAGCATTTCGCGGATTGGCTCGATCATCGAATAGGGCATGGTTACATGCAGGTCGCCGCCGCCGCCGTCCAGTTCGATGTGGAACGTGGACACCACCACCACTTCGCTGGGGCTGACGATGTTGGCGATGGCCGGGTTGACCTCCGAGTTGAGGTACTCGAAATCCACGTCCAGCAGGGCGTGCCAGGCTTCCTTCAAGTCGATGAACGCCTGATCCAGCACCATGCGCACCACCCGCAGTTCAGTGGGGGTGAATTCGCGGCCCTCGATCTTGGCGTGACGCCCATCGCCGCCGAAGAAGTTATCCACCAGCTTGAACACCAAGCGCGAGTCGAGGATGAACAGCGCGATGCCGCGCAGCGGCTTCATCTTCACCAGGTTGAGGCTGGTCGGTACGTACAGGGAATGTACGTACTCGCCGAACTTCATCACCTGTACGCCGCCCACCGCGACATCCGCGGAGCGGCGCAACAGGTTGAACATGCTGACTCGGGTGTAGCGGGCAAAACGCTCGTTGACCATTTCCAGGGTCGGCATGCGTCCACGGACGATACGGTCCTGGCTGGTCAGGTCGTAGCTCTTGACGCTCCCCTTGGTGGCCAGGTCTTCGGTATCGACGAGACCATCGTCGACGCCATGCAACAGGGCGTCGATTTCATCTTGTGACAGCAGGTCAGTAGCCATCTAAACGTCCTACTGCAATACGAAATTAGTGAACAACACCTGCTCGATGACCGGCTTGCCAAGATGCTGGCGAGCCAGATCCTGGACGTGCAGAGTGGCCAGTTGGCGCAGGGTCTCTTTGCCGGAGGCCGTCAGCAAGGCATCGAAGTCCTGGGAAGAGAAGAGCATGACCAGTTGGTTGCGCAGCACCGGCAGATGCTCTTTGAGCGCGGCCATCCCGTCGCGGTCGCGGCCCATCAGCGCCACGCTGGCCTGCAGATAACGCTGGCGGCCTTGGCGATTGAAATTCGCCACGAAAGGATCCTTCAGCTCCTCGTAGATCGAGCCTTTGTCGATCAGGCGCGCCGCCTCTTCGGTTGGGCCGCCGATCTTGCTGGTCACCACATACCACGTCACCCCAACCGAGACAGCTATTGCTAGCAGCAGCGCCAGCGCACCGAAAATAATCAGCGGCAGCTTGTTCGTTTGCGAGCCACGAGGTCCAGTTTTCTTAGTCATGCCAAATATCCGTCACCGACCGGTGCTCACACCATCCAAGCCAGCGAGGGAGCAAGTCTTATGCCAGTTTTTTGATGTTGTTCACGGTTTGTCGCGGTAGATACCGTGCCATTGGGGGTGTGGCGTCACTCGCCGTATGGGCAGGCTGGATCAGTCAGAGCTGAACGAGTTGCCCGCCGGTTGCGTGTCCGGCGGGCTGCCCGGATGACTGGGTAGATCCGTTTCCACACCCTGTCACGAGGCCGTTCGCAAGGCAGCTTTCGCTAAAACGAATGACCTTCGATGGAGTCTTAGGCGTAGAAATCAATCAGCCCGCGTCCCGAGTTCAGTGCGGTGGTGGCGACCGTCAGGTCATCCACGTCCGCATGTTCTTCACCTCCTGCGGCAATGCCTCGGCTGCCACTTCGCTCGTCGGTTTGCCGATCATCGCGGGCCAGGGATTGGTCGGAGACGTTGACATCCACCAGGTTCATGCCCTGCTGGTTGAACATGTCACGCAGGCGCTGCAATTGGCCTTCCAGCGCGTCACGCACGCCGGCATGTGGGCTGGCGAAGCTCACCTGGGTCTGTTCCTGATTAAGGCTGATGCGCACCTCCAGGCGGCCCAGTTCGGCGGGGTCCAGCTGGATTTCGGCGGACTTGAGGTTCTGGCTGGACAGCCACATCACCCGCTCCACCACCGCTTCGCTCCAGCCGTTCTGGCTCATCGACAGCGGTTGCTGCGGAACGGCGGCGGCCTCACGTGCTGCGGTTGCGGTGTTCGCCTGGCTAACCGCCTGTGTCAAAGGGTTGACACTGCTGGGGGCTGTTTCGCCACGCAGCTCACTGGCGGCGGCAGATGCGGCGCGGCCGACAGTGCTGGTGTCCAGCTCCCGCGAGAACTGCCCAAGGCGCAGCTCGCTGTCCGGCAACTCCGTGCTGCTTTCGGCCAGTGTCGGTTCAGAAGAGGCGAGGCGGCTTGTTGCGGCGCGTTGTTCCGCAATGGTCGTTTGCGCGGAGCTCGCCCGACCGTTAGCGGACGATGGGGCAGGTAAAGCCGCGGTTTGCACGGTCGGGGCTATGGCCGCTGCTACGGCAACCAGTTCGTCAGGCTGCGCTTCTGCGGCTGCTTGTTCAGCCGCGGCAAGGGCCTCGGCGTCAGCGTCGGCGACAAGACGGTTCTGCACAGCCTGCGCTGCTTCGTCTGTTGCCGCAGTGACCGCTTCAGCGGTTGTCGGATCGACCGGTGCCTCGGGGTCGCGCTCGAACAGCATCAGCGATTCCAACTGCACATCCTCTGGTGGCAGCTCGGTCGGCAACTCCTTGCCGGTATCGGCAAGCAACTGCTGCTCGCGGACGGCTTTGTCCGTAGCGTCCTGAGCCGTTTCGGCTGTTTCGGCCGGTTTGGCTGCGGCAGGGGCCGGGGTGGTATCGCGCTCGCGGGCATACAGCTCGGCAAAGCTGCCGTTCTCGGCCTTACCAGCTGCGGCGCCGCTATCTGGCGACTTGCCCGTACCTATCGCCGCGCGCGCCGACGGGCTGCCTTGCAGAAAAAGTTCAGCGCCAAGGGCCATGGTGCACTCCACAAATAATTCAAACTTGCAGGGGGAGTAGCAAGGGGTGGGCCAACTCGGGAAAGCCTGCGTCGGGCTTGCCGAGAACACCCTGTGTCGCTGCGCAAAAAGGAAGGTGTTTCCCCGCAGGTTCGACATGACAAATCCAGCGTCGCTCGTTAACATGCCGACCCGCCGCCGCACTGCCGGCAGCAACGCGTCTGTCCCCTTAGTTCAACGGATAGAATAAGCCCCTCCTAAGGGCTAGATGCTGGTTCGATTCCAGCAGGGGACGCCATCAGCTCTTCCGCTGACTTCCACTCAACCGCTCTAAATCGCTGCTTTCAAGCAAAAAAGCGATTTTTTGAGTTTCGGCATTCCAGTCGCTTCCAAAAATTCTAGGGGTGCGTTTAGGGGTATTTCGCTCGGTTCGACAAATGAGGTCGTACCCCCCATGGCACGGAAAGTCGCCCCCTGTCCGATGCGCAATGCCGCGCAGCCAATCCTCAGACTGTCTGGAACACCAACAACAGGCCCGTTGCGGTCAGCAAGGTGTAGACCATCTGCCGAAAGCGCTGCTCGTTGATCCGCTGATGCAAATAGTCGCCGGCTATTACGCCGGCCAGCAGTAGCGGCGTGAACGACAATAGGCGTGGCAGTTCCGCAATCAACCGGCCTTCGAGCAGCAGCAGTAGGCTGAGGCTGGTGTTGAGCGAGAACCAGACGCACAGCAGGGTGGCCCGTAATTGACGCTTATCCAGCGGGGTGCCGGCCATGGCATAGACCAGCAGTGGGCCGCCGGAGGCGAACAGGCCGTGGGTGATGCCGGCGCCCAGGGTCAGCAGGCGGCCGAACCAGTTGGGATGCGGCGGTACGGTGGTGCCGCGCTGGATGCGCCACAGTTCCCGGGCGGCGAACCAGATGATCATCAAGCCGAGCAGCAGTTTCAGCAGGTCGGCGGCGAGCCAGTTATGCAGCATGAAACCGATCAGGGTGCCGCCGAGCATCAGCGGCAGGATGACCTTGAGTAACAGCGCTCGGTCGATGTGCTGGCGGTTGCGCCAGGCCAGAAACCCGCTCATCAGCACATTAAGCGGTACGAGCACCGGGAGCAGTTCCGGGAGCGGCAATAACAGCGCGCCCAGCGACAGGGCGATGACCAGACTGCCGAATCCGGTGATGGCTTCGATGGTGTAGGCAATGAGTACGAACAGGGCAATCCACAGCCAAGGATCGATCATGCCTTGCGTGCTCCGCTGCGCTGCGCGTAATACTCGAACGTTTCCGCCGAGGTCTTGCGCAGCGGGTAGCCGAACTCTTCCTTCAGCCGTCGGTTGCTCAATACCGGCCTGTATTGCAGAAACTTCACCTGCGCCGGGCTGGTGGGTTTGCCGCGCCATTGAGCCAGTTGCAGGGCGATCTTCACCAGCCAGACCGGGAGCGTCCGCAGCGGTTTGTTCAACCGGGCGGCGATTTCCCGCATGCTCAGGGCGCCGTCGCCGGCCATGTTGTAGGTGCCGGTCTTGCCTTGGCGCAACCCCATTTCCATGGCGCCGATCACATCCTGATCCCAGATGAACACAAAGGGCGAATCGCTGCCCTTGAGCGAGAGGATGCGCGGCGCCATGAACAGGTCGGTGATCTGGTTGCGGGTGTCGGCGCCGAGAACGGTGCCGGGGCGGAAGATCAACTGCTGCAGCTCGGGATGATGGTGGCGGTACTCGGCAAGCATTTCCTCGACCAGCCGCTTGTGATCCGAATAGGCGAACTCGGGGTTGCCTCGCAGGGCGTGCGTTTCATCAATCCACGCCGGGTTGTCCGGATGATAGCCATAGGCGGCGCCGGAACTGGTAATGGTCAGGTGCCGGACGCCGGCCTTGAGGCAGCTTTCAAGGACGTTGCGGGTACCGTTGACGTCGATATCGTAGTCGCGGCGGCGATCCTTCGAGGCCTGCAGCACGGAGGCCAGATGCACCACATGGGTGATCTGCTCGCCGTGCAGCAGCTCAGCCAGCTCGGGGGCACGGATATCCAGTATATGGATTGGAAAAGCGACATCGTCGCGGCTGCGCAGGTCGGTACCCATGACCTGCAGGTCACCAGCCAGGCGGTTGCCGAGCTGATGGCCGATATAGCCAGCGGCGCCGGTGATGAGGATGCGTGGGGTCATGTGTATTGCTCTGTGGCGATGGGCTGTTGAACGGCAGGGTCGTCTGCCGGCAGTGGGCGGCGGGCCCAGAACTGCGACAGGGTCAGCCCGCTGAGCAGGTGCCAGACACCCCAGAAGGCAGTGATCAGCAACATGCCGCCGGCGTCGGGGAAGAACGTGAAGAGAATCACCAGTCCCAGGCCTGAGTTTTGAATGCCGACTTCCAGGGTGACGGCGCGGCGGTCGCTGTGCGGCAAGCGGCACAGGCGGGCCATGCCATAGCCGAGCAGCAGCGCCAGCAGGTTATGGCACACCACCAGCCAGAAGAAGCTGTGGAAGCGCTCGATGAACAACTCGAAGTTCTTGCTGAAGGCGATGGCGACAAAGCTGATGAAGACCAGCAACGACATGACGCGCAGGGGTTTTTCGCTGCGCGCGACAAAGCCGGGCAGCCGTCGCCCGGTGACCATGCCCAGCACCATAGGCAGCGCCAGTACCAGCAGTACCAGCGTCAACATGCTGGCAGGCTCCAGGCTGATCTGGGTCAGATAGTCTCGGGTGTGCGGATTGAGCCAGCCGTAGAGCGCGAAGTTCAGGGGCGTCAGTACGGTGGCGGCGAGACTGGAGACCGCCGTCATGCTGATCGATACCGCCACGTTGCCGCGCGCCAGCCAGGTCATGACATTGGAGAAGCTGCCGCCGGGACAGGCTGAAACCAGGATCATGCCCAATGCCAGTTCGGGGTCGATGTTCAACGCCCAGGTAAACAGGCAAGTGGCGGCCGGTAGCAGAACAAACTGCGCGACCATTCCGGCCAGCGGTGCGATGGGCGCCAGGGCGATGCGCCTGAAATCCTCCAGCCGCAGGGAGAGCGACACGCCGAACATCATGCAGGCCATGATGATGTTCAGCAGGATCAGGCTGGCTGCATCAAATTGCAGTGCTGGGGCGCCCGTCATGGGGTCACCGCCAAGGGCTGCTGCTGTGCAGTCGGCAGGTCGCGTTCCAGCTCGTCACTATGCTGCTTCAAGGCAGCCAGGTAGGCGTTCTTGTTCACGTAGTAGGCCATGCGGGCCAGTTTGATGTACCGGTAGCCGCCGTCCAGGGTAGCGCCAGCCCGTTCGCTCCGGATTCGGTTGAGGGCGGCGGCCGCAGCAGCGCCCACCTGTTGCTGACGGATATACAGCGCAACCAGTCGGGCCTGCTGATTGCGTCCCTCCCAGCCCAGACCGGTGGCTTCGATCATGCCCATCATGAACAGGTTGTCGTACTGAGGGTGGAACACATTCATGTACAACTGCGGCGCGTCCAGCTCTGCTGGCCAGTTGAGGTGTTCACGGGCAATGAAGGGGTAATGCAGCTGGTATCCCGTGGCCAGCAGGATAAGGTCGTATTCCGCGGCTTCGCCATCGCTGAACTGCACGGTCTTTCCGTCAATCGCGGCGATGTCGCGGCGCGGCGTGATGTCGCCGTGGCCCAGGTGATGCAGGATC
Source organism: Pseudomonas sp. B392_1p (assembly GCF_052245235.1). Lineage (NCBI taxonomy): Bacteria > Pseudomonadati > Pseudomonadota > Gammaproteobacteria > Pseudomonadales > Pseudomonadaceae > Pseudomonas > Pseudomonas sp. B392_1p. Next base: position 12,886 of record NZ_JBQPXM010000014.1, on the reverse strand, counting down.
AATGAGTTGACCACCGGGTGCGACTCGTACAGGCGGTAATCCGGGTCCGGCAGGCCGTAATCGGAAGGTTTGCCGATGATCATGCGGATCATGGCGGCGTCGATGCGCTGCTTGAGCGGCCTGGGTAACGGGCGCTTACCTCCCAGGGTATCGATCGGCCGGCCATTTATAAATTTGGGCAAAAAGTAATAGCCCCGACGCAGGCTGATATCCACGCTGGCGGCGTGGTGCACGGCATCGACGGCGATGTCAGCCCCGGAGTTGCCGCAGCCGACCAATAGCACGCGCTTACCTTTGAAGATCTCCGGGTTGCGATACTGCGCTGAGTGCATCAATTCGCCATCGAACAGGCCGGGCAGGACAGGCACGTTTGGCGTGTGCAGGGTGCCGTTCGCGATCAGCACGCCGTCAAAACGGCGTTGCTGGCGCTGTCCGGCGCGCTCGCTGACCACCGTCCAGCCGTCGCCATCGGGGCTCAGTTCAACCACCCGGGTATTGAACTCGTAATGGGGCCTGAGCTGGAAATGCTCCGCGTAATCACGGAAGTACTGGCGCATCTCCGTGTGGTGCGGATAGGGCGCAACGGAATCGCCCATCGGAAACTCGGCAAACTCGGTCATGCGCTTGGAGGAGATCAGGTGCGCGCTGTCATACATCGTGCTGTGCGGATTGTCGATGTCCCACAGTCCGCCGACGTCGCTGTGCAGTTCGAAGCCGATGAAAGGGATGCCCAATTTCTGCAGGTTGCGTGCGCTGGCCAGGCCCATGGGGCCGGCACCGATGATGGCGTACATAGAGGCGTGTCTCGTTATCTTGTTGTTATGATCGCGAGTCTATGGCAAACGGCGATACGCGTATCGCACCAAACGGGACACGGAACCGGCAATTCAGGCCATGCATGAGCGTAGTGAGCTGAGCGTTACCCCGCGTTACAGCCAGGCCATCCTGCAGATGGCTGAACGCCTGAACATCGTCTTGCCGGCCCACTTTGGGGGCAGGCTAAAGAATCTACAGCGCGTGCCCATTGGCTGGCAGGATGAGCTGTGGGACGCCTTCTGCGAGGCCAGCGATGACCCCCTGATTGGCCTGCGGCTGGGGCTGGAGATTCAGGTGGGGCATCTCGACAGCCTGGGGATGCTGCTGGTGACCTGTGACACCCTGGGCGACGCGCTCAACGAACTGGTCGAATACGCCCCGGTGATCAGTGATGGCGGGGAGTTCCAGGTGCAGCACGAAGCAGGTCTGGTGCTGATTGATTACCACCCCAACTTTCAGGTGCGCCAGGCCGAGCGGGTCGAGGCGGCGTTGGGCAGCATCGTCAACCTGACACGCTGGGCGACCGGCGGGCGTTTCAGGCCTTCAGCTATCTGGCTGTCCCATCCGCCGCTGGATGATCCGTCGCGCTACGAGGCGCTTGTGGGCTGTCCCGTGCATTTCTCCGCCGATGGCTGCCGGCTTAGTTTTTCCGCGGATCAACTGACGCTGTCGCAGATTCAGGCCAACAGCGCGTTGCGCGACCATCTGCGCCAACTGGCTGATCAGGTGCTTGTCGAGGTGGGGCGTTTGAGTCTCGTTGGGGAAGTGGAGCGGCTGGTTAGAGCGTATCCGCGAAGGGGGAAGGAGAATATCGCTGCCCAGCTGCAGATCAGCGGCCGACACATGCACCGTCGCTTGGCAGAAGAGGGGCTGTCCTTCAAGAGCTTGCGCGACAGCGTGCTGCAATCAATGGCCTGCCACATGCTGAACAGCGATCAACGTCTCGCGCAGATCGCTGAGCAACTGGGCTTCTCCGATGAGAATGCCTTCACCCGGGCTTTCCGCCGCTGGCAGGGCGTGACCCCAGCACGCTATCGTGATCGGCAAAGGGCTCATCTGCTGCGCGGTGAGTAAGCGCAGCCAGATTAAGCATTCCTCACGAACTCCGCTTCGATTTACCGCCACCAAGTGCGGATCATCCGGCATCACCGCCGGGCAAATCGCGCGACCCGCTCGTCGCTGCGGTTGATCAAAGCGCTCCTAGCTCAGGCACCGGTCGTCTGCTGCTCGCGAGCAGCCCTGATTAGCGCAACAACGCCCACCGTCCCCGGCGATGCCTGCGGCCTTCGTGCGCGCCCCGCGATCTCGACAGACCGGCATGGCAATACAGTCGAGAAACAGACTCCCGCATCGCAAAACCCTGCTATTCCTGCACAGGTGGTTGCCGAGTTTCTTCATCGCGTTATCAGCCTCTTGATGAGGCAGTGCGCACCGAGGCAGGAGTTGACCTATGCCGATCGATCCTCCCGACGACGAACGCCCCGAACCCACTCCGCCGAGCCAGCAGGCTCCGAGCGGGCAAGCCGCAAAGCCGCATCCGCCGCTTGAGCGCAGCAAATTCGGCGGTACGCCACGTCGGCACGAGCGACCGGACGAGGACGACACACCGGTCTCACGCAGTGACCTCAGCAAGGGCCCCCAGGAACTGCTTGAGCACCGCACCTCGCGCACCAATTGGCAGGTTCTGCTGATCTCGTCGGTGGTGATCCTGGCCTTCTCGATCTGGGCCATCCTCATGCCTGATGACGCGCGCACGACGATGAAGGCGACCGTCGACTGGATCGCGACGACCCTGGGTTGGTACTACGTGGTGACGATGACACTGGTGATCGGTTTCGTGCTGTGGGTCGCGCTTTCCAAGGAAGGCAACGTGCGGCTCGGTCCGGACCACTCGCGGCCGCAGTACCAGCTCACCACCTGGGTCGCGATGCTGTTTGCGGCGGGTGTGGGAATCGACATGCTGTTCTACTCGGTCACCGGCCCTGTCGTGCAGTACTTGTATCCACCCGCCGGCGAGGGCAGTACGGCCGCTGCGATGCAGGATGCGGTGGTCTGGACGATGTTCCACTACGGCATCGCGGGGTGGTCGATGTATGCGCTGCTCGGTATGGCGATGGGCTACTTCGCCTACCGCTGGGGCATGCCGCTGTCGATTCGCGCGGCGCTCTACCCGCTGCTCGGCAAGCGCGTGCGCGGCCCTTTGGGCGATGGCATCAACATTATCGCGCTGGTCGGCACTGTGTTTGGCGTCGCTACCTCGATGGGTATTGGCGTTGTCTTGCTGAGCGTTGGCTTTTCCGTGCTCTTCGGTTTGCAGCATGGCCTTGCGCTGCAGATCGCGCTGGTCGTTGGTGCGGTGGTTTTGACCATTGCGGCCACCACGTCGGGTGTCGACCGTGGCATTCGCTGGATCTCCGAGCTGAACCTGTGGAGCGCCGTGGCGATGATGGTCTACATCCTCTTCACCGGGCAGACGGCGTTCCTGCTGAATGCGCTCACCGAGAACATTGGTCGCTTTCTGCTGACGTTTCCCGCCCGCACGTTGCAGACCTTCGCCTACGAGCCAGGCGGCGCCCAGTGGATGGGCGGCTGGACGCTGTTCTTCTGGGCCTTCTGGCTCGCGTGGGGGCCCTTCGTGGGGGTTTTCCTGGCGCGTATTTCACGCGGGCGCACGCTGCGCGAATTCGTGATTGCAGCCATCACTGCGCCGGTATTGTGCGATTTCATCATCGTTTCGCTGTTCGGCAATTCGGCCTTGTTCCAAGTGCTGCAGGGCAACATGACGTTTGCCGAGCTGGCGGTCGAGAGCCCGGAGCGCGGCTGGTACGCGCTGCTGGGGATGTTCCCGGGGGCGATGTTCCTGATCGGACTGGCGACGCTCTCGGGGCTGCTGTTCTACCTCACCAGCGCCAATTCGGGGGCCATGGTGATGTCGAACTTCTCGGCCTCGATCCCGGATCCGTCCCACGATGGGCCGAAGTGGCTGCGCATCTTCTGGGCCGTGCTCACTGCGGTGCTTACCGTAGCGATGCTGCTCGCCGGGGGTGTGACGACGATGGAATACGCGACGCTGATCTTCGCGTTGCCGGTGACCATCATTGCCTACCTGGTGATGGCCTCTTTCTACAAGGTGCTGCGCATGGAACGGGCCGAGCGCGAGGGGCAAGTGCTGCGCCGGCCGACCATGGCCCCGATTGGCGGCCATGTTCCAGAACGGTCGTGGAAGCAGCGGCTCGAACAACTGCGTGCGTTCCCGTCGCTGCGGCAGGTTACCCAATTCCTCAACCGCACGGTGCGACCAGCACTGGACGACGTTGCCGCCGAGTTCCGCAACCAGGGGTACGATGTGGTGCGGGACACCATGACCAACGCGAACGGCATTGAAGAGCCGCTGCTGCGGGTGTCCATGGATACCTTTCGCGACTTCCACTACCAGGTCGCGATTGTCGAGGCGCCGGTGCCGATGTTCAGCGGCAGGATGTCCCGTGAGACCGATGTCTACTACCGGCTCGAGGTGTTCACCCAGACCGGCTCGGGCGGCTATGACCTGATGGGCCTCACCAAGCAACAGGTGATTGATGACGTGCTCGAGCGGTACGAGGCGCATCTCGCGTTTCTCACGTTCTCCTCGGAGACCGCGACCCCCTCGGTACTTACACCATCGATTCTGCCCAAGGACCAGCAGTCCGCGGTGCCAAAGGATGCCGGGGACATTCATGACCTTGGCGATAAGAAGGAGTGACGGATTTTGCAGCAGAGCCCGACTGAGTTCACGAAGAACTGAGAAAGAGGCGCGAAATCCGCAATACACCGTCTGGCAAAGGCGGCGGTCCGCCTGCTGGCGAGCGAGTGCAGCGCGAACCAGCGCAACAATGCCGGCCAGACGCCAGCCATGTACGCGGCGCTGTTTTAGCGCACGGAAATTCTCGACGCGCTGCGTGAGCAGGGCGCTGACCTCAATGCACAGGATGGCATGGGTAACACCGTCGAAAACCTGTTGCAGGGTGAATTCAAGCAAGGCCCGATTAGCCGCTGAGGCATGAGGGTTCGGCTCTCCTGATGGGGCCGGTTTTTCGCGTGGAAGCCTCAAGTCTTTGCGTTTTGTCATGCCTTCGGTCCTTCAGTCTGAGTGCGCTGAACTCTGTGCCTGGATATGGGCCTCAATCAATCTGCCATGGCAGCCGAAGCCCACCGCAGCCTGCAATGGCTAGCATTCACTCATGTCAGGAGATGATCATGGCTATTCCCTACAAACGCCTCGACAAAACCCAGGCCGCCGTGCTGCTGGTCGACCACCAGGCCGGTCTTCTGTCGCTGGTGCGCGATATCGAGCCAGACAGGTTCAAGAACAACGTGCTGGCCCTGGGCGATCTGGCCAAATACTTCAACCTGCCCACCATTCTCACCACCAGTTTCGAGAACGGCCCCAACGGCCCGTTGGTACCCGAGCTCAAGGCGCAGTTCCCCGAGGCGCCCTATATTGCCCGCCCTGGCCAGATCAACGCCTGGGACAACGAGGAATTCGTTGCGGCGGTGAAGGCGACCGGCAAAAGGCAGCTGATCATTGCCGGCGTGGTCACCGAGGTGTGCGTGGCGTTCCCGGCCCTGTCGGCCATTGAGGAAGGTTTTGAGGTGTTCGTCGTCACCGATGCCTCCGGCACCTTCAACGAACTCACGCGTCATTCGGCGTGGAACCGCATGTCCGTTGCTGGCGCGCAGCTGATGACCTGGTTCGGATTGGCCTGTGAGCTGCATCGCGACTGGCGCAACGATGTTGAGGGCCTGGCCACGTTGTTTTCCAATCACATTCCGGATTATCGGAACTTGATGACGAGTTATGGAGCCTTGCCTGCGGGCAGTGCTACCTAAAGGAACTAGGCTGATTAAGCCGCTGGTGGGCATGCTCGCTCAGTCCAGTAGGGTGGACAACGCTTCACCTGTCCACCGCAGCGGCGTTGTGGTGGATGTAAAAAGCGACATCCCCCTACAGGCGTATCGAGCGACGCGGCACCGTCGCGTAGACGCTGCTATCAGTCTTCGTTCGAAAGGTAATCCACCACCAGCGTGGCCATGGCTCGGGTCCCCACCACCAGTGCCTTCTCATCCACGAAGAATTCGGGGTTGTGGTTGGGCGCGGCAGTGGCCGGGTCCTGGCCATCCGGGGTAATACCGAGAAACATGTACAGGCCAGGCACCTCCTGGGCGAAGAAGGAGAAGTCTTCGGCAGCGCCCGGCAGGTCGGCGGTGGCCACCTTGCCATCGGCGACGCGTTCCAGCACCGGGGCCATCCGTTCGGTCAGCGTGGCATCATTGATGGTGGTGCTGTACATGGGCTCAACCGAAACGTCTGCCGTTGCGCCGGCGCTTTCGGCGATTTTCTCTGTGCTGAGTTTTATATCCTGGCCGACCTGAGCGCGGACACCCTCGTCATAGGTGCGGATGGTGCCGGTCATTTCCACCGTTTCCGGAACGATATTCGGCCCGCTGCCGCCGTGGATCGTGCCGATGGTGATGACCACGGCGGATCGAGTCAGGTTGGCCCTGCGGCTGACGACGGTTTGTATTCCGTTGATGATCTGCGCCGAGGTGACGATGGGGTCAATGGTATTCCAAGGCATGCCGCCGTGGCCCTGGCTGCCGGTAACGCCGATGTTGAGCATGTCACTGGCAGCGGTGGTTGCGCCGCTGCGCCAACTGATCTGTCCCGACGGTCCTGGCATCACGTGCACAGCGAAAATCGCATCGGGCTTGAGCGACTTGAATAGGCCCTCTTCCAGCATCTTTTTGGCCCCCCAGCTGGCATCCGGCCCCGGCAGAACCAGGCTGGAGCCTTCCTCGGCGGGCTGGAAGATGAACATGACCGTGCCTTCGAGTTGATCCTTCATGCCGCTGAGCACTTCGGCAGTCGCCATCAGCATGGCCGTATGCGCATCGTGACCGCAGGCATGCATGACATCCACTTCGGTGCCGTGGTAGTCGCCTCGAGCCTTGGAGGCGAAGGGCAAGCCTGATGGCTCCTTAACGGGCAGGGCATCCATGTCGGCGCGCAGCGCCACCGTGCGCCCGGGCTTGCCACCCTTGAGAATACCGACGACCCCGGTGCGGGCAATGTTGCTTCTAACTTCCATGCCCAGGCGGGTGAGATGGTCGGCGACCAGTTTGGCGGTGCGGGTTTCCTGCTCGCCCAATTCCGGGTGCTGGTGAATGTCCCGGCGCCACTCAATCAGTTGCGACTCAATCGCGGCGGCATCCTTGCGCACTTGCTGCTCCAGTGCGGAGTCGGCATTCGCGCCGAGGCTGAGCAGCAGACCGGCCGCCAGCAGGGCCGAATGAAAGGGGTTGGGCTGTAAAGTCATGGGGGTGCCTATGCAGGTCATGGGTGAAAGGGTATTGCTTCACTCCCCGCAGCAGATGACTGCTCACTGCCACGCATCAATCCCGACTCACTGTCACGTCCAACTCCATGCGGCTCTTCACCCGGATGCTTCAGGACAGAGGCAAACAGGTCCGAACCCTTCACACTGGACATTGGTCGCGATTTGAAGTTTCTGCCCTTCGTTTGCCGGATGCCCAGCGGTTCCAGTAGATTGGCGCGCTTTTGGCTCGGCACGCTTCGTACCTGGCCCGAGGCGCCTTTGCCCGTGTCATTCCGGAGGTTGTGGGACGGTAGCCTGAGAAGGCTTGTCTGACCCCGGCTACGAATATGCTCGTTAATTATTAGGTGGCTATGTCATTCAACGCTTTATATACCGATCTATCGGGCTATTACGATTTGATGTGTGAGGGCATCAATTACCACGCGCAAAGTAACAGTGCACACAGGCTGCATCAGATATTCGGTAATGCAGGGACGCGCCATCTCGACCTGGCATGCGGTACCGGGCCTCATATTCGGCACTTTATCGACAGTGGCTACAGCAGCAGTGGGCTGGATATCAATCAGCCCATGCTGGATCTTGCCAAGCTTCGCTGTCCGGAAGCACATTTCACGCTGCAGGATATGTGCGACTTCGGCGTTGATGAGCCCTTCGATCTGATCACCTGCTTTTTGTATTCCATTCATTACAACAGTGGAATTCCCAAGCTCAAGGAATGCATTGCCAGTGTTCATGGCGCGCTCAGCGAAAGCGGGGTCTTCTGCTTCAACTCGGTTGACAAGACCAAGATCGATAACGGCACCAGGGCAAGGCATGCCGTCGAGCACCAGGGGAGTCGCTTTGTTTTCAGCTCTGGCTGGAATTACCGCGGCTCTGGTGAAAAACAGTCATTGCAGCTCAGTATTGAAAAGACCACCGGCGAGGTGACGCAGGCATGGCAGGACGAACATCCCATGGTGGCGTTGAGTTTTGCTGAACTCCACGAGCTGTTGCGGCCTTATTTTGATGTTCATGTGTTCGAGCATGACTATGAAAAGATAACGCCTTGGGGGCAGGCTTCGGGAAATGCATTATTTGTCTGTGTAAAAAAGTAATCCGGGGCAGGTTGGCGGGCAGGGCCACAGCTACACTGCCGGGCAAGCCGGCGCTGTAAAGTTCTGCAGCCTCCGTTGCCTGTTGCCAGGCCACTCCAGTAAATTGGCCCGCTTTCGGCCCGGCACGGTTCGCACCTGAATGCCGAGGCGCATTGTTCTTGGATGTTTGCCGTGTCTACTCCCGACGTTTCTGCTTTACCTGCTTCCGTCTACCGCCAACCCGGTTTCCTGCCCTTTCTGATCAGTCGTGTGCTGGCCATGTTCGCCGTGCAGATTCTTGCCGTGGTGGTGGCCTGGCAGGTGTACGACATGACCCGCGATCCGCTGTCGCTGGCCTATGTCGGTTTGGCGCAGTTCATTCCCATGTTGCTGCTGCTGATGCCGGCGGGCGATTTGATCGATCGCTACGACCGCAAGCGCATCCTGAGCCTCAGTTGGGGGCTGGAAGCTGTGTGTGCGGCGGCATTGTTGTGGCTGTCGCTGAGTGGCGGGGCGGTCACCGGCATTTATATCGTGCTGGTGTTCTACGGCTGCGCCCGCGCGTTTACCGGGCCGGCGCTGTCCAGTTTGCTGCCGCAGATCGTACCGCGGGAAAAATTGGCCGCAGCGATTGCCGCCAACAGCATGATCGTGCGCGGCTCGACCATTGCCGGGCCGGTGTTCGGTGGTGGCCTTTATGCGCTGGGCGGAGGCGGGCTGACCTATGCGGCCTGTCTGTTGTTCTTCCTGGCCGGCATCCTGCTGCTGCGCTGGGTGCCGGTGCTGTATGCGGAGAAAATGCAGGCGCTGGAGGCGACGGCCTGGCAGCGGTTCACCGCCGGGATTCGTTTTATCCGCTCGCGGCCGATCATCCTCGGCACCATTTCGCTGGATCTGTTCGCTGTGCTGCTCGGCGGGGTGGTGGCGTTGCTACCGATCTACGCACAGGAAGTGCTGAACGTCGGCCCGGCTGGCCTCGGCGCGCTGCGTAGCGCCATGGCTCTTGGTGAGGTGATGGTGGGTTTTTACCTGAGCACCCGGCCATTCAATCGCCATGTCGGCATGACCATGTTCATCGCCGTGGCGATCTTTGGCGTGGCGAACCTGGTGTTTGCGCTGTCCAGCCTGTTCTGGCTGTCCTTTGCGGCGCTGTTCGTGGCCGGTGGAGCGGACATGGTGAGCATGTACATCCGCTCGTCGCTGATCCAGTTCTCCACTCCGGACGCCATGCGCGGGCGGGTCAACGCGGTGAACATGCTGTTCATCGGCTCGTCCAACGAACTGGGCGAATTCCGCGCCGGTTCCAGCGCCGCCTGGTTCGGCACGGTGCCGGCGGCCGTGATCGGTGGGTTGTGCACGCTGGGCGTCACGGGCGGCTGGATGTTGGCGTTCAAAAGCTTGCGCCGGGTGGATCGTTTTGAAGATGCGGCGCCGGCGAAGCTCTGATCGAGCAGGTGGGCGAAAGCTTTTTCTGCATAAACAAAGAGTTTGCATGCTGGGCACCATGCGCACCCTGCTGTGACCTCAGCGCTAGGATGGGTTGAGGACGGGGCAGGGGAACTCAGGATTACCGGTGGCATCGCGCCCGATACCCATCACTGCCAGGGTGCCGCGAAGGGTATCGTTGCGCTCTACGCCATCCTACTCAGCCGCTTGGCGGACAACGCACAACGGTTGTTCGCCCTACAGCTGGGCGCCGTTCAGCCCGTGTCTAGTCCCCAAGCAACTGCAAACTCGGCCAATCGGTCATGTTCACCAATACATCGCACAGCCCCTGGGCGGCGCTGGAGAGGCTGTGATCGGCCAGGCGCAGCAAGCCGATGCGGCGTTCAACCTGCGGCTTGTGCAAGGGCACGCAGCGGGCGCCGAGTTCCTGCATCTGGCGGATGCAGAGTGACGGCACGGCGCTGACGCCCAGACCGTTGGCCACCAGGCGCCCGACCGTAGCCAACTGATGGCTTTCAAACCCCACCACCAGCTTGCGCCGCCGTGCCTCCAGGCTGTCCTCCAGCAGCACACGTACCGCAGAGGGACGTTGCAGGGTAATGAAGGTTTCTTCGAGCAACTCGTTCCAGTCGAGCCGATCGCGCTGGGCCAAGGGCGAGTCGGCAGGTACCACGGCGACGAAACGGTCGGTGTAGAACGAAGTGAACTCCAGCCCGTCCAGGGCCTCCGGCTCGAAGGCAATGCCCAGTTCCACCTGCCGGCTGCGCACCATTTCCACCACGCGCTCGTTGATCAGGTCGTGCACCGCCACGTTGATTTTCGGGTAGCGGCTACGAAACACCTTGAGCGCTTCAGGCAGCAGATTGCCGGCGAAGGAGGGCATGGCGGCAATCGCCACGGTGCCGCGCTGCAGCGTGAAGTGCTGGCGAAGCAGGTCTTCGGCATTGTCCCAGTCGGTCAGCAGGCGCCGGGCAATGGGCAGCAAGACGTTCCCTTCCGGCGTCAAACGCACGCTGCGGGTGCTGCGGATCAGTAAGCGCCCGCCCAGCGACTCTTCGAGGCTCTTGATCGACAAGCTCAGTGCCGGTTGCGACAGGTGCAGGCGTTCGCACGCCTGGGCAAAGCTCAAGGTTTGCGCGACGGCGAGAAAGGCCCGCAACTGTTTGACGGTCATTCATTTGCCTTTCAAATCAATGGATCAGAAAAACAAACTTAACAAATGAATGCTTGCGGGTGAAGCTGGCTGCATCTTCCGGCGGCCACTGCCGGTTACCCAATAAACTGCCGGTTACCCAATAAAAAACAAGAACGAGGTACAGCACCATGGCGGGACTCGACAAACGCGTCAGCACTTACGAAGAGGCCCTGGCAGGCCTGACGGATGGCATGACCGTGCTGGCTGGCGGCTTTGGCCTGTGCGGCATTCCTGAAAACCTGATTGCTGAAATCCGCCGTCGCGGCGTCAAGGGCCTGACTATGGTTTCCAACAACTGCGGGGTCGACGGTTTCGGTCTCGGCGTGCTGTTGGAAGACCGCCAGATCCGCAAGATGATCGCCTCCTACGTAGGCGAAAACGCGTTGTTCGAGAAGCAGCTACTCAGCGGTGAGTTGGAAGTCGAACTCACTCCCCAAGGCACTCTGGCGGAAAAGTTGCGCGCCGGCGGTGCGGGTATTCCGGCGTTCTACACCGCCACCGGTTACGGCACGCCGGTCGCCGAAGGCAAGGAAGTCCGTGAAATCGACGGTCGTCATTACATCCTTGAACACGCCATTCGCGGCGATTTCGCCATCGTCAAAGGCTGGAAGGCCGACCATTTCGGCAACGTGATGTACCGCCACACCGCACAGAACTTCAATCCGCTGGCCGCCACTGCCGGCAAGATCACCGTGGTCGAGGTTGAGGAAATCGTCGAGCCCGGCGAGCTGGAGCCCAGCCAGATCCACACCCCGGGCATCTATGTCGATCGCGTCATCCTGGGCAGCTTCGAGAAACGCATCGAACAGCGCACGCTGCGCAGCTAAGCGCAGTTTCACGATCTGGCTGGCAACTACCTAACAAGAGAAATAATCCCATGGCACTGACTCGCGAACAGATGGCGCAGCGCGTGGCGCGCGAATTGAAAGACGGTTACTACGTGAACCTCGGCATCGGTATTCCCACCCTGGTGGCCAACTATGTGCCGGCCGGCATCGAGGTGATGCTGCAGTCTGAAAACGGCCTGCTGGGCATGGGCGCTTTTCCGACAGAAGCCGAACTGGACGCCGACATGATCAACGCTGGCAAGCAGACCGTCACGGCGCTGCCCGGCGCCGCCATTTTCAACTCGGCCGAATCCTTCGCGATGATCCGCGGCGGCCACGTCGACCTGACTGTGCTGGGCGCCTTCGAAGTGGACGTGGAGGGCAACATCGCCTCCTGGATGATCCCCGGCAAGCTGGTCAAGGGCATGGGCGGCGCGATGGACCTGGTGGCCGGCGCCGACAACATCATCGTCACCATGACCCACGCCTCCAAGAACGGCGAATCCAAGTTGCTGCAGCGCTGCTCGTTGCCGCTGACCGGCGCCGGCTGCATCCGAAAGGTGCTCACCGATCTGGCGTATCTGGAAATCGAAAACGGTACCTTCATCCTGCGCGAGCGGGCACCGGGCGTCAGCGTCGCGGAGATTGCCGAGAAAACCGCCGGGCGTTTGATCGTGCCAGAGTTTGTTCCGGAAATGACCTTCGACTGAGCGGAGTAATCAGCATGCAAGACGTCGTTATCGTTGCCGCCACGCGCACCGCGATTGGCAGTTTTCAGGGCGCGCTGTCCAGCGTGCCGGCCGTTGACCTCGGCGCCGCCGTGATCCAGCGCCTGCTGGAGCAGACCGGCGTGCAAGGCGCGCAGGTCAACGAGGTGATCCTCGGCCACGTACTCACCGCCGGCGCCGGGCAGAATACCGCCCGCCAGGCGGCCATCAAGGCTGGCCTGCCCCACAGCGTGCCGGCGCTGACCCTCAACAAGGTCTGCGGCTCGGGTTTGAAAGCCGTGCAACTGGCCGCCCAGGCCATTCGCTGCGGCGATGCCGAGGTGGTGATCGCCGGCGGCATGGAGAACATGAGCCAGGCGGCCTATGTCATGCCCGGTGCGCGCACCGGCCTGCGCATGGGACATGGCAAGGTTATCGACACCAT